>JASHUM010000097.1 GCA_030040015.1 Acidimicrobiales bacterium | reverse complement strand
CGTCCGCAGCCTGCTCTCCCGGCGGGCCCTGCCACGGTGGTTGCCGGAGGGCAGCACTTCCCGACCCATCTACCCAGCGCCGATGCACCACAATCGGACGGTCATGCGCATCTCCCGTCGCCGGCTCCTGGCGGCAGCGCCACTGGCGGCGGCTGCTGCTGTCCTGGGCGACTGGGCGTCGTCGTCCCTGGGCGGCGACGACCACCCCGTCGGCCTGCGGGCCTCGGGCCGGTTGTGGGACATCCCCGACGCGGCGTGGTGGCGGGCCATCGGGGACCACCCCTTGGGCGCCACCGGGCGGATGCCCTCGGTGGGGTCGGTGCTTCCCCCGGCCAGTCGCACCCAGCGAGGCGTTCCCGTGGGTGGCATCGGCACCGGCTCCTTCATGGTCAACCTGTCGGGGTCGTTCGGTCCGTGGCACATGGACATCGGCGGAGACGACTCGGAGGGAGCCCGGTGGGGGTCGGAGGCGGACAGCGGGTTGGAGAACCGCTTCCTCTCCCAGGCCGCCTTCCACACCCGCTACGACACGCCGGGCGGACCGGTGGTGCAGACCTTGGCCACCGAGGACGTGCTCCCGGCGTGGTCCCGCCTGACGCCGGGCCAAGGCCGGTACTCGGCGCTGTTCCCCAAAGCGTGGTTCGAGTACGAGGGGCTTCCCGCCCCCACGTCGCTCAAGCAGTTGAGCCCGTTCGTGGCCGGCGACGAGCGGAACTCGTCGCTGCCGGCCGGCCTGTTCCAGATCGCCTTCGCCAATCCCGGCGACGAGCCGCTGCCCGTGGCGGCCATGTTCAGCTTCCCGAACGCGCCGTATCGGCTGCCCACCACCCAATACACCTACACCCGCCAAGGCCTGCGGTCCCGGGCGGTGTCCCACCACGGCGTGTACGGGGTGCGGCTCCAGGCCGATTCACCCGAGAACGTGGCCGAGACCCAACGCACCGAGTGGGTCATCGCCGCCACAGGACCTGACGGGGCCAAGGTGTCGTGGACCGACGACTGGGCCGCCGACCGTGACGGGGCCGACCTCATGGATGCCTTCAGCGTCGCCGGCCGGCTGCCCAACCGCCCCATCGACCAGCGCAGGCTGGGGCTGGGTGGAGCGGTGTCGGTCTCGCTCGTGCTCCCTCCCCGGGCCCGGCGCGCCGTCAGCTTCGTCCTGGCCTGGGACTTCCCCGTGGTGCAGTTCCGCAACCCGGTGAACGGCACCCGTTGGTGGAAGCGCTACACCGAATTCTATTCGGGGCCGTATCGCGGTTGGCACATCGCCCAGGACGTGCTCACCGACGAGAACAGCATCGAGCTCGCCGTGGACGGCTGGTGGAAGCAGATCGCTGAGGATCGCGCCTACCCGCTGTGGCTCCGGACCGCCTCGCTCAACGAGATGTACTACGACCTCTTCGGAGGGGTCTTCTGGGAGAACGGCTGCATCACCAAGCCCAAGCGCTTCGGGCGCCGCCCGGGACAGCACCTCTACTTCAACCTGGAGAGCGAGGTGTACCGAGACTGCGAGAGCCTCGACGTCCGCCACTACGAGGCGAGCCACCTCACCCAGCTCTTCCCCACCATCGAGCGTGACGTCCTCTTGGGCTGGTCCGACTTCATCATGGCCGACCCCGCGGGCCGGACCCCGCACGACGCCGGGTCACCGGTCGACGACCCGTGGTTCGTGCCCGGGCAGTACGCCCGGACCTGCCGGGGCGAGGCGCCCATCCCCATCGACTGGCGCGATCTCCCGGCCAAGTTCGTCCAACAGAGCCACGCCTACTGGCGCTACAGCGGGGACGACACCTTCGGAGCAGACGTCTACCCCGCCGCGGCGCGCACCATGGCCCACCTCATGTCGTTCGACACCGACGGCGACGGGATCCCGGACGCCGACGGGCTGTGCACCACCTACGACGCCTTCCCCATGCACGGCGCGGCGATCTACGTGGCCGCCTTGACCGTAGGCGCCTGTGAGGCCATGGCCGACCTGGCCGGCACGTTCGCCGATGCGCCCACCCAGTGGTCGTGGCAGCAGGCTGCCGCCCAGGCACGCCAGACAGCCGAGGACGAGCTCTGGGTGGAGGATCCCGGCTACTACCGGCTCGACACCGACGGTCCGTTCTCCTCGGCTTTGCTGTCCGATGCGTTGTGCGGGCAGCGCTACGCATCGTCGACCGGGCTCCCGGACGTGCTCGACACCGAGCGCATGTCTCGCCATCTGCTCCTCGTCTACGAGCGCAACATCCTCGCCACCGGCGCCGGGCGTCTCGGCGCCGTCAACGCCACCGTCGACGATCCCCGCATCGAACCCGGTTTCCAGGCCCGCGCCGTGTGGCCCGGCGGCAGCTACTTCGTGGCCGCCGTCATGTACCAACTGGGCCAAGCGACGTCGAACGACACCCTGCTCAGCGCGGCGCTCGAGCTGGCCCAGGGCGTCTACGAGACCACCTACGTCGACGACGAGTCGGCCTTCTGGTTCGACACCCCGGCCCTGTGGGTGCCGGGCCAGCCCCTGCGGTACCGCTCGGCCGCCTACCTGCGGTGCCGCGCCGTGTGGGAACTGCTCACCGCCATCAAGGACCCCTTCCCGACCATGTCGTCCTCGGGGGCGACCTCCCTTGCCTGAGCCCGGGCGGGACAGAATCGGGTCCATGGTGGGGGGGTTCGATCCCGAGGAGCAGGACGGCCGCCTCGGCGGACGGCTGCTGGTCGCCGCTCCGCAGCTCGCCGACCCCAATTTCGTGCGCACCGTCGTCCTCGTGATCGAGCACGACGAGCCCGGCGCCGTCGGGGTCGTCCTGAACCGACCCCTGCAGGTCGAGGTGAGCGAGATCCTGGCCGTCTGGAAGGAGCAGGCCGAGGCCGTCCCGCCCCCCGTCGTCTTCTCCGGTGGCCCGGTGTCGCCCGACGCCGTCATCGCCCTGGCTCGGCCGGCCGGAGAGGTCGAAGGGGGGGAGTTGAAGGCGGTCGTGCCGGGTGTGGGTCTGGTCGACCTGTCCGTCGTCCCCGAGGACCAGCCGGTGGTGCTCGACGGCGTCCGACTCTTCTCCGGGTACGCCGGATGGGGGCCCGGACAGCTCGAGACCGAGCTCGAGGACGGCGGCTGGCTGGTCGTCGACGCCTTGGCCGTCGACGCCTTCGCCGAGCATCCCGAGCAACTGTGGCACGACGTCCTCCAGCGCCAAGGCGGGACGCTGGCCATGCTGGCCAGTTACCCACCCACGCCGTCGGTGAACTGACGTCGCTACCATGCCGCCAGTCATGGACCCGCGACGCGCCACCCGCAGGGACGTCGAGCCCTTGGCCGGGATGCTGACGCGGGCCTTCGACGACGACCCGGTGGCCCGGTTCATGTTCCGCGGCGAGCGCCGGCGTCGCCGGGGGCTGCCCAGGTTCTTCACCATCCAGCTCCGCCACATGTACCTGGGCGACGACGAGGTGTGGACCACGGACGACGTGGCGGGCGCCGCCTTGTGGGGCCCGCCGGGCAAGGCCAAGCCGGGACTGCGCGACCTGTGGCACCTCTCCCCGCTGGTGCCCGACCTGCTCGGCTTGGGACGTGCCCTGCCCGACGCCGGGCGGCTCCTGGCCGAGGTGGACCGGCGCCGCCCCGAGCAGCCGCACTGGTACCTGGCCACGCTGGGGACCGAGCCCGCCCGTCAAGGACAAGGGGTGGGCTCGGCGATCCTCCAACCGGTGCTCCGGCGCTGCGACGAAGAAGGCGTGCCGGCGTACCTGGAGTCCTCCAAGGAGCGCAACCTCGCCTTCTACGGCCGTCATCGCTTCGAGGTCACCGGCGAGTACCAGGTCCCCGACGGGCCCAAGATCTGGTTCATGTGGCGCGATCCGCGCCCGCCCGAGACCTGACCGCCCGGGTCAGCCGTTCGGCACCCCCACAGGACGCCACGAGCCCTCGGCCCCCGACACGGCGGCGGGGATGACGGCGCGCAGGCCTTCGGGAAGTCGCTCGGGCCCCGCCAGCAGCCGGCGCAGTGCGTCGATGACGGCGCGGCTCGGTGCCGACGGCATGCCGCGACTGCGAAGCGCCAGGCCGACGCGACGAGCCGGCAACCCGTCGACCGGGACGAGTCGGAAGCGAGGCCGAAGATGCTGCGGCACGGCCGTGGCGGGCAGGATGGCGGGTCCGTAGCCCTCGAAGGTCAGCGTGGCGATGAGACGTACGCCGTCGACCTCGGCCCGGGGCCGCAAGCGGACCCCGAGCGGCTTGGTGGCGGCGTCGATCTCGCTGCGGAAGTTGGTCCCCGGGGCGGGGAGCACGAGCTCCAGGTCGCCGAGGTCGGCGACGTCCAGCCGCCCGGTGCCGTTGAACGGGTCGTCCTCGACCGGGACGACGACGACCAGGTCCTCCTCGAAGAGCGGCTCGAAGCTCAGGTCGCGTCCTCCGACCGGCAAGGTGAGCACGGCCAGGTCCAGGCGCCCGGCCACGAGCTGTGGTTCGAGCAGCGTGTTGATCCCCTCCGCCACCGTGAGCCGCAGCTTGGGGTGGCGGGCCTCCAAGTCGTTCAGTAGCAGGGGGACCAGCCACCGGGCGGTGGTGCCGATCATCCCGGCCCGGACGAAGCCGGTGACTTCCTGGCGCAGGGCGGCGAGGTCCGACGTCAGCGCCTCGACCTCGCCCACCACCCGGTAGGCCCGGGACAGCACCACCTCGCCCTCGGGGGTCAGCCCACCTCCGGACCGGTCGACCAGGGTGTGCCCGAGCTCGCGCTCCAAGCGGGCCACCAGGGCCGAGACGTTGGACTGGACGGTGCCGAGGGCGTCGGCGGCGGCCGAGAAGGAGCGGTGCTCGGCCACCGCCACCAGGGCTCGCAGGTGGCGGAGTTCCATCGCTTAAACAGATACCACAAATCACTCTAAGCTGTTTGACAGATCCGATCCCCGCCCGCAGAATGTGTTCCAAGACCACAGGGACGGACTCCCCCCCTCCGCTTCCTGGCGAGTCGGTACGAAGGGGCCGGCTTCCCCCCCGGTCCCTTCGTCGCGTCCGGGGCCATATCGTTGCCCCGTGGCTCCACGGGCTCGGTCGGGTGCGGTGTTCGTCGACCTCGACCGGACCCTCCTGCGGGGGGCGAGCGGCCTGGTCCTGAGTGCGGCCATGCACGCCGAAGGCCTGTTCGAGGGACGGCGCAGCCTGCCCGGTGAGCGCTTCTTCTACGCCGCCTACGACCTGTGGGGTGAGTCGATCCCCTTCATGGCCATGGTGCGGGCCGCCCCCCGTTTCGTGCGGGGTTGGGCGGTGGACGCCGTCAACCGCGCCGGGCAGTTCGCCGCCCCGGAGCTGGCCGCCCTGGTCCAGCCCTATGCCCCCGGCGTGCTGGCCCAGCATCGGGCCGAGGGCCGTCGCCTGGTGCTCGCCACCACCACGCCCGTGGACCTCATCACGCCCTTCGCCGAGCTCCTGGGTTTCGACGACGTCATCGCCACCCGCTATGCACGGCGCCAAGGTCAGTACACGGGCGGGATCGAGGGACCCTTCGTGTGGTCACGGGGGAAGCTCGACGCGGTGCGCCGCTTCTCGACGCGAAGCGGCGTCGACCTGGACGCCAGCCACGCCTACTCAGACAGCTTCTTCGACGTCCCGCTGCTCATGACCGTGGGGCATCCCCACGTGGTGAACCCCGATCGGCGTCTGCGCCTGGTCGCTGCCGTGCGCAGGTGGCCCTTCGAGCACTGGGACCGACCGTCGGGGGTCCCCAAGGTGCTCGGGCTCGAGCCCTACCACGTGCTGCGCCCCGTGGTCCGTCCCGAGGCGTTCCCCTACGCCCGTTTCGACATCGCCGGTGTCGAGCACGTGCCGGGTCGGGGACCGGCGCTCCTGGCCGCCAACCACCGCAGCTATTTCGACGTGGTGGCGTTGGCGCTGGTGGCGTCGCGCATCGGCCGTCCGGTGCGGTTCCTGGCCAAGCGGGAGGTGTTCGACGCACCCGTCGTCGGCCAGCTGGCCCGGGCGCTGGGAGGCATCCCGGTCGACCGGGGGTCGCGGTCGGACGCGCCCCTGCGCGAGGCGCGGCGCGCCCTGGAGGCGGGGGAGGTGGTGGTGATCCTCCCCCAGGGCACGATCCCGCGGGGCCGGGACTTCTTCGAGCCGGAGCTGAAGGGCAAGACCGGCACGGCTCGCCTGGCCGCCATGACCGGTGCCCCCGTCGTCCCGGTGGGGATCTGGGGTTCCGAGCACGTGTGGCCGCGTTCGTCGCGGCTTCCCAACGTGACCAACCTGCTCCACCCGCCCCAGGTCCGGGTACGGGTGGGCTCGGCGGTCGCGCTCGGGTTGGCCGACGCCGCTTCGGACACCGAGCGGATCATGGACGCCGTGTCGGCGCTCTTGCCCCCCGAGGCCCACCAGCACCACGAACCGACCGCGCAGGAGCTGGCCCGCACCTTCCCGCCCGGGCACGCCGGCGAGTGAGCGAGGCCTCGGAGACGGTCCCAGCGCCCGGGCGTGTGCGCGCTGCGGTGTGGTCCACCCTGGCCGTGGGTCAGCTGTCGCGCCGGCTCAAGCTGGGGTCGGGCTCGGTGGTGGGAGGCCGTGTCGGGCTCCTGTTCGAGCCCGACTTGGTGCGTCGGCTCGGCCGGGGGCGCACCGCTGCGCTCGTCACCGGCACCAATGGCAAGACCACCACGACCCGGCTCCTCGTGGGCGCGTTGGGCGGCGCCGCGACGGTGGCCACCAATGCCACCGGCTCGAACCTGCCCGCCGGGCTGGCCTCGGCTCTCGCCGCCGCCCCCGAGGTCCCCGCCGTGCTCGAGGTGGACGAGGGGTACCTCGGGCAATGTGTCGAGGCGCTGCAGCCGAAGGTGGTGGTGCTCCTCAACCTGTCGCGGGACCAGCTCGACCGGGTGAGCGAGGTGCGCATGGTGGCGGCGCGCTTTCGCTCCGCTCTGTCCGGGTTCGCCGGCGCCGTGGTGGCCAACGCCGATGACCCGCTCGTGGTGTGGGCGGCGGGCACGGCGCCGGTGGTGCGGTGGGTGGGTGCAGGAGAGCTGTGGCACTCCGACGCCGTGGGCTGCCCGGCGTGCGAGGGACCCGTCGTGTTCGACCCCTCCGGGGTGGGGTGGTCGAGCGGGTGCGGGCTGGTCCGGCCCGAGCCGTCGCTGTGGCTCCAGGGCGACGAGGTCGTCTCCGGCGACGGATGGCGCGCCCCGATGCGGCTGGCGCTGCCCGGGCGCTTCAACCGGGGGAACGCCGCCATGGCCCTGGCCGCCGCCGAGGTGCTCGGTGTCGACCGTGAGCAAGCGCTTTCGGCGATGGCCGAGCTGCGGGACGTGGAGGGCCGGTTCTCGACCGTGACCCACGGCGCGGTGCGGGCGAGGTTGCTGCTCGCCAAGAACCCGGCCGGATGGACCGAGCTGCTGGATCTCCTCCAGGGCGGTGACGCGCCGGTGGTGATCGGGATCAGCGCCCGGGTGGCGGACGGGCACGATCCGTCGTGGTTGTGGGACGTGGCGTTCGAGCGGCTGGCCGGACGCCGGGTGGTGGCCACCGGTGAGCGGGCCCGGGACCTTGCCGTGCGGCTGCGCTACGCCGGACTGACACACGTCACGGTGCCCGACCAGCTCGAGGCTCTCGGGGCGAGTGGAGCCGCCACGGTGGAGTACGTGGGCAACTACACCGCCTTCCAGGACCTGCGCCGGGGACTGGCCCGGACCACGACGGCGCCTCCGGGGCGCCGTCCGCCCTTCGTCACCCCGCCGCCGGTGCCGGGCGCCTGCGTCGTTTCGGGACCCGACCTCGGCGTGTCGGAGCCCGCTGACGCCGGGGCGTCGCCGCGACGGCGCCGGCGCCACGACGGCGTGTCGGCGTTGCGGGTGGTGGTCGTGCATCCCGATCTGCTCGGGACCTACGGCGACGGCGGGAACGGCGTGGTGCTGGGGGCGCGGGCGTCCTGGCGCGGGTCGTCGGTCGAGCTGGTGCTGGCCGAGTCGGGTCACCCCCTGCCCGGGGGCGGTGACCTGTACTGCCTGGGCGGGGGAGAGGACGGGCCCGAGCTCCAGGCGGCCGAGGGTCTGGCCCGGAGCCCGCTGCACCGGGCCGTCGAGCGCGGCGCCGTGGTCTTCGCCGTGTGCGCCGGGTACCAGCTGGCGGGCACGGGCTTTCCCGACGCCAGCGGGGCCCTGCGCACCGGCTTGGGGCTCCTGGACGTCACGACGGTGAAGGCGCCGGGCCGGCGTGCCGTCGGAGAGCTCCTGGCCGATCCCGCCCCGTTGCCACTGCACGGAGCGCGACCGGGCCCGGTCACGGGCTTCGAGAACCACAGCGGCCACACCCGGCTGGGTCCCGGCGCCCAGCCGCTCGCCGTCGTGCGGGTGGGCGTCGGGAACGGAGACGGCACCGAAGGGGCCTGGAGCGGCAACGTGTTCGGCACCTACCTGCACGGGCCGGCGCTGGCCCGGAACCCGGCCCTGGCCGATCTGCTGCTCGGCCGGGCCATGGGCGAGACACCGGTGCCTCTCGACGACTCCGAGGAACAGGCCCTGCGCGCCGAGCGGCTGGCGGTTGCCACGGCGCGTTGGCCCCGGCGGCTCGGGGTTCGGCGCGCCTAGGACGTCTCCACGGCCCACCGCCCGGGATCGGACCGCTCGGCGTCGCGGGGATCCCCGCCGAGCGCCCAGGCGCGGCGCCACGGCGAAGCGTCGGGCCCGGTCGGCGGTGGCGTGGTGCCCGCCGCGGCACGCCGCCGCGCCGACCACCAGTCCGAGCCCGCCTCGTCGGCCATGGTGGCGAGAACCCGTTCGATGCGGGCGCCGAAGCGTCTGGCGTCCTCGTCCTCGTCGGGGCGCATGGGCATGCCGAAGCGCACGGTGGTGAGACCGCGCCGGAGTCCCCGGCCGCCCTTGGGCAGCAGCCGCCACGTGCCTGACAGGTGCACGGGCACCACCTGCCGTCCGGTGCGCGACGCCAGGTAGGCGGCGCCGCCCCGGAACGGTTGGAACCACCCGTCGGGGGAGCGGCCGCCCTCGGGGAAGATGACCAGGTTCCACCCTTCGGTGACGAGGTCGGCGGCGAGTTCGGCCGAACGCCGGTTGACCCGGTGCCGCTCGATGGGGACGGCGTTCAAGGCTCCGGCCCACAGGTGCGCCTTCCACCGGCGGTCGAAGAAGTGGTCGGCGGCGGCCGCCACCACGGTGCGATGGCGGAACGAGACCGGGAGCACCGAGAGCAACAGTGGTGTGTCGAGATGGCTGGCGTGGTTGGCCACGAAGATCACGGGGGGGTCGACCAGGTCGAGGGACTCCTCGCCGCGCACCTCCGGCGCCGCCACCACGTGGGCCAACGGCCGGGTCAGGTTGTCGACGACCATGGCGCGCGCCAGTCGCACCGGGTATCGCCGGGCCCAGGCGCTGTCGTAGCCGACACCCACCTTCCGCTCTGGTGCCTCGCGTTCGAGCCCGGTGGGCCACGCCGGGGCGGCGTAGGGGAACCGGCTGCGGCGCAGGATCGAGAGCTCCACGGCGGCTACCGCACGTCCGCCATGACGAGGGGCGGGGAATGGAGATGGGTGATGGTGGGGTCGGGCCCGACCACGTCGCGGGCCATCTCGAGGGCGTCGGCCATGGTGGTGGCCGGGGTGAAGCCCAGCCGGCGCACGGCAGCCCGGTCGCCACCCACGACGATGACGGCGCCGAGATGTGCCAGCGCGTGCGCGCACCAGTACCACATGTAGAACGGGTGGACGCCGTGATAGGCGTGGCCGGTTCGGTACAGGTGCACGTACCAGGGGTCGGTGGCGAAAGCCTCCTCGAACTTGCCCACCTCGATCGGGTCGGTGGTCTCGGACAGCACCTGCTCGAAGAAGTCGATGTAGCTCGGGTGATGGACCGGGTTGAACTCCCAGGGCGTGGGGTGGCTCATGACGACCACGCCACCCTCGCGCACGAGCGGCTCGCCCCGGTACATGTTGAAGAAGTACCCCAGTCCCAGACACGCCACCAAGATGGGGTTCATGATCGAGTTCACGTTGTAGGGGCAGATGTAGGGCAACCCCATGGTGAGCACGTCGGTCTGCCCGTCCACCTCCACCAGCTGCTGGGCGTAGACGTTGGCCGTGGTCCGGGCGTGCACCGCCTCGACCTCACCCGCCTGCACCGAGGTCATCTTCTGGGGCGAACGGATCGAGTGGAGGATCGAGCGGGCCAGCCTGGGCGGCGTGCGGGCCAAGGCGGCTGAAGACGCCAGGAACGCGGCCCGGTCGCGCGGCGACCATTCCCACTCCCGCCGCATGAGGAAGCGGAACTGCTCGGGGAAGGTGTCGGTGTTGAGCGTCGTCTCGATCTGGAACACCTTCACGCCCGAAGCGGCGATGTGCCGGCCCATGCGCCAGTTGGACGAGTGGAGCTCGGAGTGCTCCTGGTCCATGAACGACCGGCTGTGTTGCATGGTCCGGGCGTTGTGGTGGTGCTTCAGGCTCCTGTAGCTGGCCAGTCCCGTGGCCACGCTCTTGTGGCCGCCGTCCATGGGTACCAGGTTGATGTTCACGTACACGAGCAGGTCGGACTCGGCGGCGCGCTTGTTGATCTCCACGTCCTCGTCCTGGTCGGTGAGGCCCAGGTGGACGAGCTGGCTCGGGTCCTCGGCGTCGTGCTGGCGCAACAGGTCGTGGGGGGCGAAGGCGTCGAAGACCCGGTCGCCCAGTGCGTGACGCAGCTCGGCGTCGGTCATGCGCCGGTGCAGGGCGAGCGCGGCGATGAGCACCACGTCGTCCACCCCTGCTTCGGCGGCGAAGTCGAGGACCTGCTCGACGACGAGTTGGCGCACGTCGGGACGGCGCATGGGAGGAAGGGGCAACGACACGTCGTCGAAGGCGATGGTGAGCTTCATCCCGGGCACGAGCAGCTCCGGAAGGGGGGCACTGTCGCCGAGCGGGTGCAACAGCGCGTGGCGGATGGCTGACACCGGGTCGGGGAGCGGGTCGAGGGGCTCGGGGCCGTAGAGCAAGCGGGTGCCCTCGGGGAGCCGCTCCAGGCGGAATCCTTCGCCGTGCCAGAACAACGTGGGCGGCGTCGACCGGTCGACCTCGAGGACGAACCCGGGGCGGGGGCTCATGCGCCGCCGCTCTCGATGCGCTCGGAGCGCTCCGCCGTGGCCGAGTCCCGGGCCCGCCGACGGCGGAGGTCGAAGACCACCTTGACCGCTCCTCGCCGGCCGGCCGCACCGGCATGGGCCAGGGCCTCCTCGAAGCGCTCGACCGGATAGGCGGCGCTGACCAGTCGCCCCAGGCGGTACGCGCTCACCACCTCCATGGCCAGCTCGAAGCTGCGCCGTGGCCCGGCTTCGGTGTGCTCGGTGCCGTAGGCGTAGGCGCCGCACAGCTCGACCTCCCGGTGCCAGAGCGAGGCCAGGTCCAGGCGCACGCTCCCGGGCATGCCCACCAGCACCAGGCGGCCCCGGGGACGCACCATGGCCAGCGCCTGGGCCAGAGACTCGGCGCTCCCCACGCAGTCCGCCACCACGTCGGCGCCGCCGGTCAAGTGTCCCGACGCCTCGAGCGACCGGGCCCGCAGGCGGACGGCCCGGTGCAGCTGGTCCGGCTCCACCACCACGTCGGCGCCCATCTCCTCGGCCAGGCGCCGCTGATGGGGGTACTTGGCCCCGACCAGCACCGCCCCGGGACGAGCGAGATGGCGCAGGGAGGCGACGAAGGTGAGTCCCAGCGTCCCCGCCCCCACCACGGCGACGGTGTCGCCCGGCTCGACCCGTGCCGCCAGGGCGGCGTGCACGGCGCAGGCGGTGGGCTCCACCATGACCGCCTCCTCGTCCGACACGTGGTCGGGCACGGCGTGCAGCTGGGACACGTGGGCCACCAACCCGGCGGCAGACCACCCGCCGCCGGTGTCGGCGCAGTAGCCGATCTGCAGTCCCGGGGAGAGGTGCCCGAAGGCGACGCGCTCGCAGCCCCCGACGTCGCCGGCGGCACAGGCCGGGCACGGGGGCACGATGCCACGCGCCTCGCACCCGAGCACGGCCTCGACCACGACCCGGCTGCCCGGTGCGGGCGCCCCGGGGGCGCCGGGCTCGGAGACGGTGCCCACCACCTCGTGACCGGGGACGAAGGGGAAGCTGACCACGTCCTCGAAGTAGCGCGAGCTGCGCCCGTCGATGGTGGAGAGGTCCGATCCGCAGATGCCGGCCAGGAGCGGGGCGACCCGCACCCAGTCCGGGCCGGGGAGCTCGGGTGGGTCGAGGTCGACGAGGCGCAACGGGCTCACGCCTGCGCCCCGGCCCGAGCCCCCGAAGGTCGAGGCCAGGCGGGCGGCGGCGAAGCGCGGCAGGTTGCGCTCGAACTGCAGGGCCTTCACCGGGCACCCGCCTTCGCCCTGCCCCGACCGAGCCCGGTGCCCCCGGTGGCGACGTCGTCGAGGAGCCCGTCGAGGCGCGCCCACCAACGCGACACCTGGCGGTCGAGCGGTCCCATGGGCAGCGCCGGGCGCGACCCGGCCTTGTCCCAGTGCTCGACGTGCCATCCCCGCCGTCGCGCCAGGGCGGCGAGCCTCGACTCGGGGTTGACGGCGACGGGGAAGCCCACGCACTCGAGCAGGGGCAGGTCCGAGGCGGAGTCGGCGTAGGCCACCGACTCACCGAGGTCGAGCCCTTCGGCTGCCGCGTACTCGGCCAGGACCAGGGCCCGGGCCTCTCCGGTGGGCGGGAGGGTGTCGAGGCGGCCGGTGAAGCGTCCCTGTCCGTCGACCCCGAGCGACGCGCACACCACCTCGTCGAAGAGGGGGCGCATCGGTTCCACCACGAAGTCGAGCGCCCCGGTGATGAGCACGGTGCGGTGTCCGAGCGCCCGATGGGCCCGTACCCGGGCGATGCCGGCCGGGAACGACTTGGCCAGGAGCAGGTCGTGGAACAGCTCCATGGCGTCCTGTTGGAGCAGAGCGGCGGGTGCGTCCTGGTAGCGGCGGTAGAAGGTGCGGAGGAAGTCGCCGCGATCGCGCCGGTCGAGAGCGAGAAGGGCGGGAGCGTCGCGCAGGATGCGCGCCGCCAGCAGTGCCCGGTCACCGGCGGGCAGGTGCCGGGTCGCCAGCCAGGCGTAGGACTCCACCACGTTCGAGGCGATGAGGGTGTTCTCGAGGTCGAAGGCGGCCAGGTGGCGCTCGGGCGACAGGATGGCGTGCCGGGCCCGCTCGGAGCGGTCGACCGACGTGGAACGTCCTGGCGTGGAGCGCACCCGGGCGTGGGCGACGACCGAGGGCAGGTGCACGTCGTGGACGTAGGACGGCCAGTCCACGACGGCGGGGTCGAAGCAAAAGGCGCCGCGGTCCTCCGGCGTGAGCCGCTCGTACAGCTCGAGGAGCCGGTCCACCCTGAAGCGGGCTTCGGTCTCGGTGTAGGCGCCGTAGAGATCGACGTAGGACAACGCTCGCTCGGCCCGGTCGCGACGCTCCTCGATGCCGGCGGCGAGGTCGGCTTGCCTGCCGCGCACGGGCAAGGAGCCGAGGACGCGTTCGCCCAGGCGCAGCGCCTGGGTCGCCCTGGTGAGCTGACGCTGGACGCGCCCGTGGCCCGGGAACGACCAGTCGGGCACGACGATGGGTTGTCCGTGCGAGTCGTAGAGCGGGTGGGCCGTGAACCACTCCTGGACGAGCGACACGAGCTGCCCGTAACGCAGCGGGTTCCGGACTCCCGAAGCCACGTGCACGACGCTCGGCCCGGCCTCTTCCGGCCCCGCCGCGGCGACGGCGATGATGGCCGCCACCACCAGGTCGACGGGGATGACGTCGATGATCCCCTCCGGGAGCCCGGGGAATTCCTTCAGCAGGCCCCGGGCGTAGGAGACGATGATGGGCTCGGCCATCCGGAAGCCGCGGATCCACCCGGGGCGCGGCTCGGCCAGGGCCGACTCGATGACCGAGGGCCGGACCACGGTCATGGGAACGGTGGCTCCGTAGCCGTCGACGAGGGCGCGCTCGCCGAGCGCCTTGGTGAAGGCGTAGGCGTCGGGCCAGCCGAGCGCCCGGGCCCGGGTGCTGCCCGCCTCGACCAGGCGGTCGTGGATCCAGTCGTCGCGCAGCTTCTCGGCCCGCTCGGCCAGGAGGTGGACGCCGGCAGCCCCGAGCTCGCGGCGCGCCACCTTGGTGAACTGCGCCAGCCGGTCCGCTCGGCGCGACTCGGTCTCGAGGTCGGCGCGCAGACGGCGGGCGCTTCGCACCTCGGCGTCGATGTCGACCTCGGTCGTGACGGTGGTGTGGGTGCGCGCCCTGGCGCCGGAGCGCCGGGCCTCGTCGTAGAGGGTCTCGGTGGCCTCGCCCTGATGGGTACCGGCGACGTAGGCGGTGGACACCGAGACGAGGTGGGTGGGCGCCTTGTCCGGATGGGCCGTCCGGCGATCCTCGGCGGCGCCGGCGATGGTCGCCGCCACCCGGGCCGGGCCGAGGAGGTTGACCTCGACGGCGGTGTCGAGGGGGGCGTCGAAGGCGACGGCGGCGGCCGAGTGCACCACCACGTCGGCGTCGGCCAGCACGGCGCGTCCTTCGTCGTCGAGGCCCAGCCCCTCGGAGGAGATGTCCCCGGACACGGCGCTGAAGCGGGCGGCCACCACGTCGTCGAAGCCGTCGCCGAGCTCGGCTCGGAGCCGGTCGAAGCAGTCGTTGCGGAGGATCTCGCGCCTGGCCCGTGCCGGGGCGTCGAGGCGGCGGGTGGGACGGACGAGGACCGTCACCCGGCAGCCCGGGACCGAGCGCAGGATCCGCTCGACGAGCGCCGTGCCCAGGAACCCCGTCGCCCCGGTGACGAGGACGTGGCGGCCGGCCAGGGTTTCCGCGACGGGGGACAGGAGCCGGTCCTCGGGCATCGCACCTGTCTATCACGATCCGTCTACCATGTGGTAGGTGGAGGCTCGGAGCACGGCTGACCGGATCCTGGACGCGGCGTTGGTGTCCTTCGGGTCCCGGGGCTACGAGGCCACGTCGCTCGACGCCCTGGCCGAGGTGCTCGGGGTCCGCAAGCAGTCGATCCTGTACTGGTACCCCTCGAAGGAGGTGCTGCTCGAGGCGCTCATCGACCGCTCCGCTGGGGATCTGGCGGAAGCGCTCGAGAGCGCCCTGGCCGGTGCCGGCGACGGCTGGGACCGGGTGGAGGCCGTGGTGCGCTCGGTCTTCCGTCTCGCCGCACGGCGCCCGGAGCTCCTCGGCCTGGTGCGCGAGGCCGGCCGGCTCGGGCCGCCTGCCGCCACCCGGCTGACGGTGGCCCTGGAGCCGCTCGTCGAGCGCGCCTCCGCCTTCCTCGAGGCCGAGATGGACGCCGGGCACATGCGGCGCCACGAGCCCCGGCTGCTCCTGCTCGCCATCTACTCCACCGTGGTGGGCATGGTCACCGAGGTCGAGGTGCTCCGAGCCCTGGGGGAGGAGCCCTCGGCCAAGTCGCTGGTGCGGAGGCGCCAGGAGATCCTGCGGCTGTTGCGCTCGGCGCTCGTGGTGGGCGAGCCCTGAGGGGCGCCGGCGGACGAGGTGCTAGCGCCCGGCTCCGGGCTTGGGCGGGGTGTAGCGCTTGTTGGGCGAGGGCCCGACCGGCTCCGGGGTCTTCTGTCTCGAGCCGCGCCGCGCCGGCGAACGCTCGGCTCGCGCCTTGGCCGCTGCCTGGCGGGCGCCGGCGGGGCCACCGGTCTTCCGCACCACCACCTTCTGCATGCGGTTGAAGTGGATGAACAGCCACCCGGCCAGGAACCAGGCCGGGATCATGGTGGTCAAGCCCCCGCCGTAGCCGCAGAAGAGGAGAGCGAACAGCGTGAAGGACCGCCGGCGGTAGTAGGCGGCGACGAGCACCATCAGCGCGATCACCGCCGAGGCGACGCCGATGACGAGCTGGGTGCCCGGATCGAAGTGACCTTTGTGGCCGAGGGCCGGGTTGTCGTGAATGGTGACGGCGGTGGCGATGAGGTCGAGGACGGCCAGCAGGGGACCGGCGGCGAGGGCGATGCGCCGCTCCTGGGGGTTCAGGTACTTCATCGACTCCCGCAGCTCGGGCACGCTCATGTCGGCGTAGACGGAGGACGGCGACTTGGCGTTGCCCGTCGCGGGCTTCGTGAAGGCATCGCGCAGACGGCTTCCCGTCGTGGACCCGTTCGATCCGTTCGGTCCGATGACGGCGTCGGGTCGCACGACGTCGTCATCGGTGTCGCCCGGCGCCTCGGTTTCGACCTGCGAGCCGGCCTTGCTCGGGCCGGCGGACGGCGCCTTGCCCGAGGAGGCGGTTGGGTCGCGCTGAAGGTTCGGAAGTGCGGCGAGGAGGCGCTGCGTGAGCGTCAGCTTGGGGAGAGCCTGGTCGTCGGGGTCGCCCTGCCGGGTGCGCACCCGTCCAGGCTACAGGGGTGTTCCCACCGACCCGGCGTCGGCTTGGACGATCACCAAGCGGGTGCCGAGGTTGGCGTCAGGCGGGACGACGCGACGGAGCTTCTCTCCGGGGAGCACGCCCGGGACGTCGGGGTCGCCGTCCCCGGCGTGCGGTCCGTGCTGGGCGAACACGAGATGGTGGAGGCGCCCGCTTCGGTTTCCCATCCAGGCGCGCAGCGTGCTGTCGTGCCCGGTCGGTGCCACCAGCCTGACCGCCAGCGGCCCGGACCACCGCACGGTCGCGGCTCGCCATTGCGACGACCGGGGAGCCGGATGGTGCTCGACGCTGCCACCGAGCACCGCCTCGAAGAGGGTGAGGGCGGCGTCGAGGTCCGACACGGCGTGGGTGACGCGCAGCAAGGACGCCGGTGTCGCCGGCCGCTCGATGGGGAAGCCCTCGGCGGCGGGCGGAGATTGCCAGGAACCCGCTGCTTGGGCGAGTTGCACCACGATTCCGAGCGCCTGGCTCGGATGGAGGAAGGCCTCCTTCCAGCCCGGGTCCGAGAGGTCGACCGACACCGGCTCGAAACCGGCCCCCGTTACGGTGTCGAGGGCGGCGCCGAGGTCGGGCACCTTGAAGGTCAGGTGGTGGGGCCCGCGGCCGTGACGGTCCAGGAACCGGCGGAGGAAGGGGTTGGCGTCGGTCCGCCAGGGCTGGAGCACCTCGAGGCGGGCATCGTTGGCGTAGCGAAGCTGCGCAGGTCCGAACCCGACGTTCAGCCCGCCTGACGCCCATTCGCCACCGAGCTCGACGACGTATCGTGGCCATGCCTCGGGCCATGTCTCGACGGCGACGGCGACGTGGTCGAGGGTGGCGCCCGTGATCGGCATCCCGCTCACGCTATTGAGCGCAGTGACGAAGCGTCGAGACGGCGTGGCCGAGGGTGCTGTGCTACATCGGTGGGCATGGACTTCCGGCTCACCGGGGTTTCCGAGCTCGCAGAGCAGGTGCGGAGCGGGAAGATCTCAGCACGCGAGCTGACCGGGCACGCCTTGGAGCGCATCGAGGCCCTCAACCCGAGTGTGAACGCCTTCGTGGCCGTGGACGGTGAGGCGGCCTTGGCACAGGCGTCGGCCGTCGACGCCAAGGTGGCCTCGGGGCGTGACCCGGGTCGCCTGGCCGGCGTCCCCATCGGGGTGAAGGACCTCGAGGACGCGGTGGGCTTCGTCACGACCCACGGCTCGGCCTGCTTCGCCGGCGGGAACCGTGCGGACAGCGACTCTCCATTCGTGGCCCGTCTCAAGGCGGCGGGTGCGGTGGTGGTGGGGAAGACCAACACCCCAGAGCTCGGCTGGAAGGCGGACACCGACAACACCACGTTCGGGCCCACTCGGAACCCGTGGAACCTCGACCACATCCCCGGCGGCTCCTCGGGTGGCTCGGCGGCGGCGCTGGCCGCCGGCATGGTGCCGCTCGCCACCGGGTCGGACGGGGGTGGGTCCATTCGCATCCCGTCGTCGTGCTGCGGGCTGACGGGGATGAAGCCGTCGCTCGGCCGAGTCCCCTCCGGTGGGCCCGAGCCGCCCGACTGGCATCATCTGTCGACCAAGGGTCCGATGGCTCGGCGGTTGGCCGACGTCGTGTACGCCCTCGATGTTGCCGTTGGTCCCGATCCCACCGACCTGCGATCGCTTCCTCGGCCCGAAGCGTCGTGGCCGGCGGCCGGCATCGAGCCCGGGGTGCCGACCAAGGTGGGGTGGTCGCCGACTCTTGGCTACAGCCCGGTGGACCGCGAGGTCCTCGCCTTGTGTGAAGCGGCTGTGCGGAAGTTGGAGGAGCTGGGCGCCGAGGTGGTCGAGATCGACACGGTCTTCGACAGCGACCCCGTCTCGGAGTGGTTGCCCATGGCCCTCGCCTACAACTGGCGGTCCCTCGAGCCGTTCCGGGGGACCGAGGTGTGGGACAAGGTCGATCCGCTGTTGGCGGCCCAGGTCGACTGGGCCGTCGAGAACATGACCGCCATCGAGTTGGTGAAAGCCGAGGACGCCTGCCACCGGCTCAACCTGCGACTGGTCCGGCTGTTCCACGAGGTGCGCATCCTGGTGACGCCGACGTGTGCCGGGCCGCCACCGGAGCGCTCCATCGCCCCGGCCGGCATGATCAACGGGGAGGAGGACCTCAACTGGGTGCGCTTCACCTACCCGTTCAACATGACGCGTTCACCGGCGGCCACCATCTGCGCCGGCCTCACGAAGAAGGGGCTTCCGGTCGGGCTCCAGCTCGTCGGGCCTCAACACGGCGACCTGGTCGTCATCCGCACCGCAGCTGCCCTCGAACAGGCGGTCGGCTTCGACGCGTTGGCGCCTGCGGGATGTTGAGCCGATCTGGAGGCCAGTCCGACTGTCGCTGCGAGCACTACACTGACGGTTTCCGGGGCGCATGGCTCAGTTGGTTAGAGCGCTGCCTTCACACGGCAGAGGTCGGCGGTTCGAGTCCGTCTGCGCCCACGGCAACCAGCGCAAAGCTGTCATTCTCCCGGCATGGTGCGCCAGCCGGGATTCCTCGCCCGCAAGCCGCTTGAGGACGGGGCGTTCTCCTCCCATGTTCAATTCGACAGCGGAGCACCCACCCCGAGCCGTCCATTGATCCCGTTTGACGAGGTAGCGGCGGCTCTCGACGGCATCCCGTACATGACGCGCAATGAGGGCTGGTCTATCTACCAACATGT
>JASHUM010000096.1 GCA_030040015.1 Acidimicrobiales bacterium | reverse complement strand
AACTCCTCGACCGGGACGCCGTGATCGGTGAGGTAGAGGCCTGCGGGCACGTTCGGGCGGATGGAGCCGGCAGGTGAGATGTGGTCCGTGGTGACGCTGTCGCCGAGAAGGGCCAACACCCGTGCTCCGACGACGTCCTCCACCGGGACGGGCTCGGGGGAGACCCCGTCGAAGAACGGCGGGTCGATCACGTAGGTCGAGCGCTCGTCCCACGGGAAGGTGTCGCCGGAGCCGACGTCCATCGCTCGCCAATGGTCGTCGCCGGTGAACACCTCGCTGTAGCGGCTGCGGAACATGTCCGAGCTCACGGCGCTGCGGACGGCCTCGACCACCTCCTGTTCGGTGGGCCAGATGTCGCGCAGGAAGACAGGGTTGCCGTCGCTGTCGGTGCCCAGGGGATCACGGGTCAGGTCAACCTCCATGGACCCGGCCAAGGCGTAGGCCACGACGAGCGGAGGGGATGCCAGGTAGTTGAGCCGGACGTCGGGATGGATGCGGCCCTCGAAGTTGCGGTTCCCCGAGAGCACGGACGCCACGGCCAGGTCCCCCTGGCGCACGGCCTCGGAGATGCCGGGCAACAACGGGCCCGAGTTGCCGATGCAGGTGGTGCAGCCGAAGCCGACCAGGTCGAAGCCCAGCTCGACGAGAGGCTCGAGCAGCCCGGCGCGCTCGTAGTAGTCCATGACCACTCGGGAGCCGGGGGCGAGCGACGTCTTCACCCACGGCTTTCGTTCCAGGCCCCGCTGCCGGGCCTTGCGGGCCAGGAGACCCGCACCCAGCATCACCTGCGGGTTCGACGTGTTGGTGCAGCTGGTGATGGCCGCGATCACGACGTGGCCGTCCTGGACGGTCCGGCTGTCGCCGCCCGACGTGGGGGCGCTGTGCAGGCTGTCGTCGTTGCGCCCCGGGGTGGCCGCCAGGGCTTGGTGGAACCCCGCCCTCGTCTCGCTCAGCGACACTCGGTCCTGGGGACGCGCCGGCCCGGCCAGGCTCGGCTCGACCGTGCCCAGGTCGAGCTCGACCATCTCCGAGTAGACGGGCTCGACGTGCCCGGGTCGGGCGAACATGCCCTGCTCCTTGGTGTAGGCCTCGACCAGCGCCACCTGCTCCTCGGGTCGACCGGTGAAGCGCAGGTACTCGAGCGTGGCGTCGTCCACCGGGAAGACGACGCACGTGGCGCCGTACTCGGGTGACATGTTGCCGATGGTGGCCCGGTTCTCGAGTGGGAGTTCGGCCAGTCCGGGTCCGAACGCCTCGACGAACTTCCCGACCACGCCGTGTCGGCGGAGGAGCTCGGCGATGCGCAGGACGAGGTCGGTGGCGGTCGAACCTTCGGGGAGGCGACCGGTCAGGCGCAGTCCCACCACCGGCGGCAGCAGCATGGTGAGTGGCTGGCCCAGCATGGCCGCTTCGGCTTCGATTCCGCCCACCCCCCAGCCCACCACCCCGAGGCCGTTGACCATGGTGGTGTGGGAGTCGGTGCCCACCAACGTGTCCGGGAACGCCCAGCCGTCGTCGGTGGCGAACACCACCCGGGCCAGGTACTCCAGGTTCACCTGATGGCAGATGCCAGTGCCGGGCGGGACCACCCGGAAGCCGTCGAATGCCTGCTGGGCCCAGCGCAGGAGCTGGTAGCGCTCGCCGTTCCTTCGGTACTCGATCTCGACGTTTCGTGAGAACGAGTCTCTGGTCCCGGAGACCTCGGCGATCACCGAGTGGTCGATGATCAGCTCGACGGGGACCAGCGGGTTGATGCGCGCCGGGTCGCCGCCCATGGAAGCAAGCGCGTCGCGCATGGCGGCCAGGTCGACCACGGCCGGGACGCCGGTGAAGTCCTGCATGAGCACGCGCTCGGGGGTGAAGGCGATCTCACTGGCAGCGGCACCGCTTCCTTGCCGAGTCGCCCACGAGGCCACGGCCTCGATGTCGGCGGGGTGCACGTGCCTCCCGTCCTCGTGGCGCAGCAGGTTCTCCAGGACGACCTTCATGGAGTAGGGCAGGTGCTCGATGTCGAACCGGCCCGACAGCGCCGACAGGCGGTGGATCTCGAACTGGCGAGCTCCCACCTCGATGCGATCGTGGGTCTCGAAGGTGTCGGGTCCGACGGTGCGTGGCATGGGGTCATTCTGCTCCCGGTGGGCCGAGCCCCACACCTCCGGCACGGAGAGCCACATCGCCCTCCGGGGAGCCTCCCCGGGTCCCCGGCCCGGAGCGGGCCGGGCCGGAGGTGCCACGAGCGGTGTTCTCGTGGTGGAGTGTCGGCCGTGCTGCCGCCGGAGGGATCCCCGGGGAAGATCCGCGTCGGGTTCTTCTCCTTCACCGAGGTGACCGACCCGGCCGCCCACCGCTCCTACAACGAGTGGCACCAGCTCGACCACCTCCCCGAGCAGCTGCCGATGGCCGGGATCGCCTGGGGCGGGCGCTGGGTGTGCAGTCCCCGGTGCCGGGTGGCGCGGGCCGTGTCGGCGCCGCTGCTCGAGCCCGTCCACTACCTGACCTTGTACCTGATGGAGGACCCGATCGGGCCCACGCTCGACGCCTTCGCCGCCCTCGGCGGTGAATTGCGCCGGCTGGGTCGGTTCCACGAACAGCGCGCTTCGCACCTCTCCGGGCCCTTCGACGTGCTGGCCGCCCACGCCGCGGCGAGGGTGTTGGTGTCGGGTGCGGCTGTGCCCTACCGCCCGAGCACCGGCGTCTACGTCGTGGTCGAGGAGGCGGTCTCCGACGACACCACCTGGGAGGCGGTCGACCCGGCTCCTCTGCTGGCCGCCGAGGGCGTCGCCGGGGTGTGGTCGTTCGCAGCCTCGTCCGTCCCGGGCCGGTGGGACCCGGGACGCCGGCGGGTGACGGTGTGCTTCCTCGACGGTGACCCTCTCGACGTGAGCGACGGAATGCGGCCGCTTGTCTCGAGCAGGTCCGGATGGGGAGTGGACAGCGAGGTCGTCTTTGCCGGTCCGTTCGAGGCCGTCACCCCGTGGAAGTGGGACTGGTTCGACGACGAAGGGCCGGTTCGCTAGAGCTCGACCACCACCTTTCCGGTGTTCGCCCCGGTGAAGAGCATGTTGAGGGCCTCGGGGGCCCGCTCCAGGCCGCGCACCACGTGCTCGGCGTGCACGATCTTCCCTTCGGCCATCCATCCGGCCAGCTCGAGCTGGGCGGTGGCGAAGCGCTCGACGTAGTCGAGGATGATGAACCCCTCCATGCGTCCTCGGCGAGGGATGAGGTTGACCACGTTCGCCGGGCCGAGGGGGCGCCCGGTGGCGTTGTAGGCCGAGATGGCGCCGCACAACACCACTCGTCCCCGCATGGCCAATTGGCCGAGGCAGACGTCGAGGATCTCGCCGCCCACGTTGTCGAAGTACAGGTCGATCCCGGCCGGGCAGTGACGGTGCAGCGCGGCGGCCACGTTCTCGCTGCGGTAGTCGACGGCGACGTCGAACCCGAGCGTGCCGGTGAGCCAGGCGCACTTCTCCGGCGTGCCGGCGATCCCCACCACCCTCCCCGCTCCCTTGAGGCGGGCGATCTGGCCCACCAGCGACCCCGTGGCGCCGGCCCCTCCCGACACCACCACGGTGTCACCGGGCTGCAACGCCCCCACCTCGAGCAGCCCGAACCACGCCGTCATGCCGTTGATGCCGAAGACGCTGAGGGCAGTGGCGGGCTCGATCCCGGCCGGCAGCACCTGGGCCACGTTCTCCCCCTCGGCGAAGAGGGTGTAGTCCTGCCATCCCGTCATGGCGTAGACGAGGTCGCCCTCGGCGTAGCGGTCGGTGCGGCTGTCGACGACCTCGGCGATGCCCGCGCCCCTCACCACGTCGCCCACGACGATGGGGGGCAGGTAGCCGGGCCGGTCGTCCATCCAGGTGCGGATGGTGGGGTCGATCGACAGCCACCTGACCCGGGCCAGTGCCTCCCCGGGGCCGGGAACCGGAGGAGGCACGGTCTCCATGCGCAGCGTGCGCTCGTCCACCATGCCCACAGGCCGCTCGGCCAGCACGAGACGCCGGTTGTCGCTCGTCACTCCGACCACACCTTGAGCTGCTCGATGGTCTCGAGGGCGTCGGGGCCGATGGCCGTGACGTTCAAGACCGTGGCTCCCGCCTCCCTGTAGGCGGCGATGCGCTCCTTGACGTACCCGGCCGGGCCCACGAGGTTCGTCTTCTCCAAGAGCTCTGCGGGAACGGCCGCAGCCGCCTCGTCCTTCTTGCCCGAGAGGTAGAGCTCCTGGATCTGCTCGGCTTCCTCGGCGTACCCGTAGCGCCGGGTGAGGTTGTTGTAGAAGTTGCGGCCCTTGGCACCCATGCCCCCGATGTAGAGCGCGGCCATGGGCCGGGCCAGATCGAGGAGGTGCTCGAGGCCCTCTCCGATGGCGACCAGCCCTCCGGCGGCGATCTCGAGCGGAGCGAGGCCCGGGGCGCGCCTGGCCGCGCCCTCGGCCAGAGCCGCTCCCCACACCTCGCCGGCGCGCTCGGGCCAGAACAGGAACGGGAACCACCCGTCTGCGACCTCGGCCGCCATGGCGACGTTCTTCGGTCCCATGGCCGCCACCCAGATGGGGATCTGCTCGCGGACCGGGTGGTTGATGAGCTTCAACGGCTTGCCCAGCCCGGTGCCCTCCTCCGGGGGGAGCGGGATGCGGTACAGGCCGTCGTGCACGATGATCTCGCGCCGCCACACCCGCCTGCAGATGTCGATGATCTCGGCGGTGCGCTCCAGGGGCTTCGTGTAGGGCACGCCGTGCCAGCCCTCGATCACCTGGGGACCCGAGGCGCCCAGGCCGAGGATGAAGCGGCCCTCGCTCAAGGCGTCGAGGCCGGCGGCGGTCTGGGCCAGGAGCACCGGGGTTCGGGAGTAGATGGGCAGGATGGCCGACCCGATCTCGATGCGCTCGGTCTTGGCCGCGATGTACCCCATCTGGCTGGGGCCGTCCAGGCCGTAGGCCTCGGCCACCCACACGATGTCGAGCCCGGCCCGCTCGAGGTCGGCCACGTGGTCGGCGGACTGCTTGATCCCTCGCGAATAGTCGAGCATGGTGCTCACCCGCATCGCCTCACCTCCTGTTCGTCACGAATTGCCGCCGGTCAGCGCGTGCCGACGGTGGCGATGCCGCCGTCGACGGGGATGATGGCGCCGGTGATGTACGAAGCGGCGGGCGAGGCGAGGAAGATGGCGATCCCCGCCATGTCGTCGGGACGGCCGATGCGGCGCATGGGGGCGGAGGAGACGATCTGCTCACCGAAGGCCTCGAGAGTGGCCGCCATCATCTTGGACTCGAAGGGTCCCGGGGCCACGGCGTTCACCGTGATGCGCGGGGCCAGACGTCGAGCGAGATGGCGGGTGAGCTGGTGCACGGCCGCCTTCGATGCCGCGTAGGAGTAGGTCTCGAGCACGGGCACGTGGATGCCGTCGATGGACCCGATGTTGATCACCCGGGCGGGGTCGTCGTCGCCCGCGGCCGCCTCGAGCAACGGCAGCAGGAACTTGGTGGTGTGGAAGACCCCCTTCACGTTGAGCGACAGCACGCGGTCCCAGGCGGCGTCGTCGAACTCCGCCAACGGGGCACCCCATGTGTTCCCGGCGTTGTTGACCAGCACGTGCAGCTGCGTCTCCGCCTGCGCCAACTGTTCGGACATGGTCCGGCACCCAGCCTCGGTGGAGAGGTCGGCGGGCAGGGCGATGCAGGTGCCCTTGGCGGAGAGCTCCTCGGCCGTCTGGCGGCAGGCGTCGGCCTTGCGGGAGGACACGTACACCTTGGCCCCGGCGCTCACGTAACCCTCGGCGATCATGCGGCCGATGCCCCGGGACCCACCCGTCACCAGTGCCGTCTTGCCGGCGATGGAGAAGAGGTCGGGCACGGCGCAGCACGCTACCGGCGGCTTTGCCGGCACCGCCACCGGCGCGGAACGTGTACCGTCGCCGGCAGCGCCTATGTCCGAGCTCGGCTCCCCCGTCCACGAGGTACGCAACCAGCCGCCGCCGCTCGAGGGCTACGACGTGTTCAGCGCCGACGCCGCGCTGGTCGAGGGCACGCGTCGGCAGGGCGCGTCATGGGCGCAGGCCCCGCTGACGGCGCTCGGCAAGCGCGCCGGCGACGCCGAGTGCATCGGATGGGGGTTCGCCGCCAACACTCATCCCCCCGAGCTGCGCGCCTTCGACCGCTATGGCAATCGCATCGACGAGGTCGAGTTCCACCCCGCCTGGCACCGGCTCATGACCGTGGCGGTCGAGGAGGGCATGCACGGGGCACCGTGGGCCGACGGCAGGGACGGAGCACACGTGGCCCGGGCGGCGTCGTTCTATGTGTGGTCCCAGGTGGAGAGTGGGCACGGGTGCCCCATCTCCATGACCTACGCATCGGTGCCGACCCTGCGCGTCCAGCCCGACATCGCCTCGACGTGGGAGCCACTCGTCGAGACCCGCACGTACGACCCCGGCCTGCGCCCGTTGTCGGAGAAGTCGGGAGTGCTGGTCGGTATGGCCATGACCGAGCGCCAGGGTGGTTCGGACGTGCGGGCCAACATCAGCGTGGCCGAGCCTGCCGGCCCGTCCGGTCCCGGGGCCGAATACCGGATCACAGGGCACAAGTGGTTCTGCTCGGCCCCGATGTGCGACGCATTTCTGGTGCTGGCCCAGGCGCCGGGCGGGTTGTCGTGCTTCCTCATGCCCCGGGTGCTCCCTGACGGGACGCGCAACGCCATGCACATCGCCCGGCTCAAGGACAAGCTCGGCAACCGGTCCAACGCCTCGAGCGAGATCGAGCTCGAAGGCGCCTTGGCCTGGATGGTGGGGGAGGAGGGCCGCGGCGTGCGCACCATCGTCGAGATGGTGAATTGCACCCGCTTGGACTGCGTCATCGGCTCCGCCGCCCTGATGCGACAGGCGCTGTCCCAGGCCACCCACCACGCCGCTCATCGCTACGCTTTCGGTCGGTTGTTGGCGGACCAGCCGCTCATGGTCAACGTGCTCGCCGACCTGGCGGTGGAGTCCGAGGCGGCCACGGCGCTGATGCTCCGGCTCGCCGGTGCGGCCGACCGTGCCCCCGGTGACGAGCACGAGGCCCACATCCGGCGCATCGGCACCGCCGTGGGCAAGTACTGGGTGTGCAAGCGTGCCCCGTCGATGGTGGCCGAGGCGCTCGAGTGCCTGGGAGGAAACGGGTACGTCGAGGAGTCGATCATGCCGAGGCTCGTGCGGGAGTCGCCCCTCAACTCCATCTGGGAGGGCTCGGGCAACGTCAACGCCCTCGACGTCCTCCGGGCGGCCGCCAAGGAGCCGGTCGTCCTCGATGCGCTGTTCGACGAGGTGTCCGACGCTTCGGGTGCGGATCGCCGCCTCGACGACCACGTGGACAGGCTGCGCAAGGAGCTGTCGTCCCCCGACGAGCTCGAGCATCGTGCCCGGCGCCTCGTCGAAGCCATGGCCTTGGCCCTGCAGGGCTCGTTGCTCGTCCGTCATGCGCCTTCGCCCGTGGCCGATGCCTTCTGCGCATCGCGCCTCGGAGGTGACGGGGGTCACGCCTTCGGGACGCTCCCCACCGGGCTCGACTGCCGGGCCGTGGTCGAGCGGGCCCGCCCTTCGCTCTGAGGGTTCTCGGTGCACACGCACGAGTTCGCCGTGGAGGTGAACGGCACTCCCGAGGAGGTGTGGTCCCTCTTCTGGTACCGAGGGCCGAGGCCTCCGGGCCCGGGAGAGGTGCGCATCGAGATCCTCCATCCGGGCGACGAGGTCGGGGAGGGGCTGGTGCGGCACTGCACCTTCCGGGTGCCGCGGTATCTCCTCACCGGCGGCGTGGGCCACTCGTGGGAGTGGCTCACCCAGGTGACGCCGCACGAGTCGTGGAAGTACGACGCTGTGGGCAAGCCCTTGTGGAGCAAGGCCGAAGGGTGGACGCGGCTCGAGGAGCTGGGCGACGGCCGCACCCGCATCCACTTCAGCGAGACGTACCACGCCTTCAACCCCCTCTGGCGGGCGCTGCTCGAGAGGCGGGTGCACCTCTTCATCTCCAAGGGCAACGACGCACTCATCGCCGGTGCCATGGAGGAGGGCCTGCGCCGCTTGCGTCAGCGCACATAGACGCCTGGCACACTGGCACGGTGAGGATCGTCTCCTTGCTCCCCTCGGCGACGGAGATCGTCTATGCGCTGGGGCTCGAGGACCATCTCGTCGGGGTGACCCACGAATGCGACTGGCCACCCGAGGCCCGCGCCAAGCAGGCCGTCTCGGTCTCGGCGCTGCCACCGGCGGCGACCCCGGCGGAGATCGACCGGCTGGTGTCGGCCAGCATCGGCACCGGCGCGCCCATCTACCGCCTCGACGATCTCGCCGTGCGCGACCTGCGCCCGGACATGGTGCTCACCCAGGACCTGTGCGCTGTCTGCGCCGTGCCCTCTGGCCATGTCCAGGACGCGCTCGAGGTGCTCGGGTGCCAGGCCGAGGTGGTCTCTCTCGACCCCGGCTCGCTCGGCGACGTCATCGAGTGCCTGGTGACGGTCGGACGGGTGACGGGCACCGAGGAACGAGCCATCGAGCTCGCCTCCGCCTTGCGCCACCGTCTGGACGCGGTTCGGGAGGCGGTGTCCGGCCGCCGACGGCCCCGCACCTTCCCCCTGGAGTGGTCCGACCCTCCCTTCAACGGCGGCCACTGGGTGCCCGAGATGGTGGAGATCGCCGGCGGAGAGCCGGTGCTCACCAACGCGGCGATGCCGTCGGTCCGCGTGTCGTGGGATGACATCGCCGTGGCGGCTCCCGACACCGTCGTGTTCATGCCCTGTGGATATGACCTGGACCAGGCCTGTGCCGAGGGAGAGGGACTGCTCCAGCGGTCCGAGTTGGCTGCATCGGCGGTGTTCGCCGTCGACGCCAGCGCGTTCTTCTCGCGGCCCGGCCCGCGACTGGTCGACGGGGTGGAGGCGCTCGCCTGGGCGTTGCATCCCAGCGCCGGGCTCGTCCCCCGACCCGAGGTCGTCCGCCAGCTGCGCTGACAGCTCTCGGCCTTCGCCTGGCTCGAGCCTGAGACCTATCCGTCGGCCTCGACCCGGGCCCTGGCCCGCCGCACGGCGGCGAGCACGTCGCGACCCGGACCACCCGACGACGGCGCCTCGGGCGCGTCTCGCTCTCCCAGGAGGGCGCTGACCGTGGCCGAGACCGACAGCCGCAGGGCGTCGAGGTCGTATCCGCCCTCGAGCACTGCGACCACCCGCCCCGGTGCCGGCGCGTAGTGGCGTACCCGTTCGGTCAATGCGGCGAAGTCCCCGGAGGTCAGCTCGAGGCCGGCTTGCGGGTCCGCACGATGGGCGTCGAAGCCGGCCGAGACGAGCACCCACGTGGGTGAGAAGCGCTCGACGACCGGGGCGACCACTTCGTCGAAGGCGGCCAGGAGCACGTCGCCGGTGGCGCCGGGAGGCAACGGCACGTTCAGCGTCGTCCCGGGTGCCTTCGGGCCGCCGGTCTCCTCCATCCGGCCGGTGCCGGGATACAGCGGCCACTGGTGCGTGGAGACGTAGAGCACCGCCGGCTCGTTCCAGAAGATGTCCTGCGTCCCGTTGCCGTGATGGACGTCCCAGTCCACGACGAGGACGCGTTCGCCCCGCCCCACCAGCGAGGCAGCGGCCACAGCCACGTTGTTGAGGAGGCAGAAGCCCATGGCCCGGTCGGCCAGGGCGTGGTGCCCGGGTGGGCGGGCGGCCACGAACGCCGCTTCGCCGCTGCCGGCGCCGAGCGCGTCGACGGCGGCGAGCACCGCCCCGGCGGCCAGCAGGGCGGTGTCCCATGATCCGGGCACCACGGTCGTGTCGGGATCGAGGTCACCACCCCCGCTCAGGCAGAAGGCGCGCAGCGCGTCGAGGTATCGACGGGGGTGCACCCGGGTCAGCTCCTCGTCAGTGGCCCGGCGGGGTTCGAGCTGGGTCACGGCGTCGGCCACCAACGACTCGCGAACCCCTCGCAGCGCGGATCGCACCCGGGCGGCCCGCTCGGGATGGCCTGCGCCAGAGTCGTGCCGGTCGAGCTCGGGGTCACCGGCGACGAGCAGCACCAGGTCATCGTAGGGGTGCGTGCCGAGGATGCGATGATGGGCCATGCCCGACCTGCGCGGACTGCTCGAAGAGCGGTTGCGGGTCGCCTTCGACCGCATCGAGCCCGGCACCGACCCCCAGGTTCGCCCCTCGGACCACGCCGACTTCCAGGCCAACGGGGCCCTCGCCCTGGCCCGCCGTCTCGGCCGCAACCCCCGCGAGGTGGCGGCCGAAGTGGTGGCTTCGGCCGAGCTCGACGACGTGTGCCGGTCGGTCGAGGTGAGCGGGCCCGGGTTCGTCAACCTTTCGGTGTCCGAGGAGTTCCTGTCCGGGCAGCTCGCCGCGGTGGCGGACGACGACCGGCTGGGGGTGCCGTGCTCACCCGAGCCCACGACGGTGGTGGTCGACTACTCGGGTCCCAACGTGGCCAAGGAGATGCACGTGGGGCATCTCCGCTCCACGATCATCGGCGACGGCCTGTGCCGCGTCCTCGAGTTCCTCGGCCACCGGACGGTTCGGGAGAACCACGTCGGCGACTGGGGCACTCCGTTCGGCATGCTCATCGAGCATCTGCTCGACGTAGGCGAGAAGGAAGCCGTCCACGAGCTCTCGGTCGGTGACCTCGACACCTTCTACCGCCAGGCCCGCGCCTCGTTCGATGCCGAGGAGTCGTTCCGGGAGCGGGCCCGCCGGCGGGTGGTTCTCCTGCAGTCGGGCGACGAAGAGACCTTGCGGCTCTGGCACGTGCTGGTGGCCGAGAGCGTCCGGTACTTCGACGAGGTGTACCGCCAGCTCGACGTGCTGCTCACCCCCGAGGACGTGGTGGGGGAGAGTTTCTACAACGCCATGCTCCCGGGAGTGGTGGAGGACCTTCAGGCCGAGGGACTGCTGGTGGAGAGCGACGGCGCGCTGTGTGTCTTCCCCGAAGGGTTCGTCAACCGTCACGGCGACCCGCTTCCCCTCATCGTCCAGAAGTCCGACGAGGGATTCGGTTACGCGGCCACCGACCTGGCCGCCATCCGCGACCGCGTCGAGAGAATCGGCGCCGGCGTCATCCTCTACGTGGTGGGCGCTCCCCAGGCCCAGCACCTGGAGATGTGCTTCTCGGTCGCCCGCATGGCCGGGTGGTTGCCGCTCGGCACCGAGGCCGTCCACGTCACTTTCGGCAACGTGCTCGGCGGCGACCGCAAGATGTTCAAGAGCCGCAGCGGCACAACGGTCAAGCTGGCCGATCTCCTTTCGGAGGGGGTGGAACGCGCCGATGCCGCCTTGGCCGAGCGTGAGCCGGACGGTGGTGGCCCAGGTCGCACCGAGGTGGCGAGGGCGGTCGGGATCGGGGCCGTCAAGTACGCCGATCTCGCCACCGACCGCGTCCGGGACTACGTGTTCGACTGGGACCGCATGCTCGCCTTCGAGGGGGACACCGGGCCGTACCTGCAGTACGCCCACGCCCGCATTCGGTCGATCTTCCGCCGTTCCGGCGCAGCGCCGCCGCCGCCGGACACACCGATCGTGCTCGACCAGCCGGCCGAGCGGGCGCTCGGACTGGCCCTGCTCGGTTACTCCGAGGCCGTGGAGCTGACGGTCGACACCTGGAGCCCGAGCCGCCTGTGCACGTACCTGTTCTCTCTTGCCACTGCCTACACCACCTTCTACGAGACGTGTCCGGTACTGCAGGCGGCCGACCCGGCGCTTCGCGACAGCCGTCTCGCCCTCTGTTCCCTCACGGCCCGGGTGCTCGCCCACGGGCTCGGCCTGCTCGGCATCACCGCTCCCGAGCGCATGTGACGTCCCCGGTGTCCCGGGGTCGCCCGGGTCGCCTCGACACCAGGGCGCTACCATCGCCCGGCCGTCCACAACCGGAGGTGTCGTGACCGCTGCATTGCCTGAGGTCATGCCCGTGGCCGTGTACCTCGGCCCCGGACGGGTCGAGGTCGAGCGCCGCCCTGTCCCCGAGCCGGCCGCCGGCGAGGTGCTGGTGGAGGTGGGCCACTGCGGCGTGTGCGGGTCGGACCTCCACCTCGTCATGGAGGGGTGGGGCAAGCCCGGAACGGTGGCAGGACACGAGTGGTCCGGGACCGTGCGCCTGGTCGGTGCCGACGCCGGCCGATGGTCACCCGGCGACGTGGTGGTGGGCGGTCCCTCCCCTCGCTGCGGGCGATGCCGGCGCTGCGTCGAGGGCCAGCCGTCCCAATGCGAGCGGCGAGGTGAACAGGTGCACGAACACACGGCCGGTGCCTTCGCCCGTTTCGTCGTGGCCGACGCCCGGGCCCTGTGTGCCGTCCCCGACGGGCTGGCCGCCCGCACGGCGGCGCTGGCCGAGCCGCTGGCGGTCGCCCTCCACGCCATCACTCGAGCTCGCCTGGTTCCGGGGGACTCGGTGATGGTGTTCGGCGCCGGGCCCATCGGGGCATTGGCTGTTGCCGCGCTGGTGGCCCGGGGTGACCACCGTGTGACGGTGGTGGAACCGGGGCCGGCTCGTCGCGCCTTGGCTCGCAAGCTCGGCGCCGATGTGGTGGTCGAGCCTGCTGAGCTCGAGCAGTTCCCGGCGTGGGAGCCCGAGCGCCTTGCTCCCGACCCGGTCGACGCCGTGCTCGAGTGCTCCGGGAAGAAGGCGGGCGTGGAAGCCGGGCTCCACCAGCTGCGACGGGGCGGACGCCTGGTGCTGGTGGGTGCGGGGATGGAGCAGCCCGTGATCGACCCGAACCGGGTGCTCTTGAACGAGCTCGAGATCTCCGGCTCGTTCGTCTACGACGCCGACGGCATCGAGCGCGCCCTGGAGCTGCTTCGTTCCGGCGCCCTCCCCACGGACGTCCTCATCGAGCCCGATGACGCCACGCTCGACACGCTGGGCGACGTCATGCACGGACTCGCCCGCGGGGACATCGCCGCCAAGGTGTTGGTCGTGCCCCGGGCGGCGGAGGAGGTGCGGTCCTGATGGCCCATCCCTACTACCCCTCGGGTGTCCCCCGAATGAACCATGTGGCCATGAGCGTGCCGTCGGAGCTGCTCGACGAGGGGGGACGGGCCGATCTGTGCCGGTACTTCGACCAGGTGCTCGGGTTCAGCGAGTTGCCCACCATGACCGTGGACGGCAAGCGCCTGGTGCTGAGCTGCGTGCACTGGGACCAATTCATCTTCCTCGTGGCCGCCGACCCGGGCATGGAGTGCCCCCCTGGCGACCACTTCGGCTTCGCCGTGGGTTCGCTCGAGGAGCTGGTTGGGGTAAGGGACCGGGCCGTGGCCTTCGGCGCGTCGGAACCCCGGCTCGCGCTCGACGATCTCCAGGTGGACGACCAGGGGCCCGTGCGCATCCACTCGATCTACCTGGGCTATCTGCTCCCCATGCACTGCGAGATCCAGTGGTGGGAGTTCGTCCCGGACTCGCCCGCCGCGGAGGCGTCAAACGGAGCGAGGTCCCATTGAGCATGGTGCGGGGGCGGCGTTCGCCCGGCTTCGAGTTGGCGGGCGCCGTGGCCGTCGTGACCGGCGCCTCCTCCGGGCTGGGTCGCCGTTTCGCCGACGACCTGGCCACGGCCGGTGCCGTGGTGGTGGGGGTGGCTCGGAGGCGCGAGCTGCTCGAGGAGGTCGAGGCGCATCTGCGGGACCGTTCGGCCGGATCGTCCACCCGGGTGTGCGACGTCTCCGACACCGACGCCTACTGCGCCCTTCTGGCCGAGGTGGAGCGCGCCTTCGGCCGGATCGACGTGCTCGTCAACGCGGCCGGGATCGGCGAGCCGCGCCACGAGGAGGATCTGTCCAAGTACCGCCGGGTGATGGACACCAATTACTTCGCTCCCGTGGCCGGCACGCTGGCCGTGCTTCCGGGGATGCTGGCGCGCAAGCGCGGCGTCGTGGTGAACGTCTCCTCCGACAGCGGGCGGGCTCCGGGGCCGGGTGAGCCCGCCTACGGCCCGTCCAAGGCAGCCCTCAGCGCCTTCACCGAGTCCATGGCCATGCGGGTGGCCGGGACCGGTGTGCGCCTGCACGTGCTCTATCCCGGCTGGGTGCCCACCCCGATGGGAGCCGGCGCCGTCGAGGAGGGCATGCCCATGCCGCCGCGGGCCGTGCGCCGTGACGAATCGCAGGTGTCGAAGCTGCTCCTGTCCCGCCTCGGCGACGACAAGGTGGACATCGACGCCGCCGCCGTGGCCCGTCTGGCGCCGGTCGCCAGAGCGCTGTTCCCCAGGCTGTACCGGCGCGGCGTCCAGGCGGCGAGCGGGTCGGCGGCAGCCACACCGGCGGCGAGGTAGGCCCGTCGAAGAAGTGCTCCCGGAGGCGGTGGCGGGCCCGCCCCCGGGAGCGAGGGACATCGGCGTGAGACGGAGTGCGGAGGAGGGCCGACGCCGTGTCCACTTGTCCGCTCATGCTCTGCTGCCCGGCTGAAGCGTCCATGTACGGGGGCTTCGAACTGGCTGAGAGCCCTCGCCGTCCCGGCTGGCCCGCGCCCCCGGCCCGCCTTGCCCTGGTCAGCGGTGTGTAGTTACGCCAACACGCACTGTGAAATGACTTCCCGCCGGTTCGGTGCTAGTCCTACGTTCTGTGGTCATGGGGGCCACGGAGGGCAAGAGGCAGGTGTCCCTGGCCTCGCTGGGACAGGCAGAGGTGGTCGGCGCCGAGCTCGGCGACGTCAGCGCCAGCCGGGAGCAGGCCCGCCAGGGCCGGCTCCGGCGCCTGGCGCTGGTCCTGGCCCCGTTCGCCGTCTGGCTCCTCGTGCGCGCCGTGCTCTTCCCCGGACGCGTCATCGTCCTTCCCCACGTCCCCTCGGGCCTCGTCCCCTATCTGCCGGCCATGGGGCTCATGCTCGTGCTGGTCCTCGTCATGCTCGGCCCCATCCTGGGCGCGGGGCGCTCCCCCCACGTGCTGTACCGCCCCAGTGAGATCGACGTGCGTTTCGAGGACGTGCGCGGTGCCGACAACGTCGTCGAGGAAGTGGTGAAGAGCTTGAACCTCTTCCTCACCCACAAGACGTTCGCCGAGCGCATGGGCGGGACGCCCCGCCGGGCGCTGCTCTTCGAAGGTCCGCCCGGCACGGGCAAGACCTACATGGCCAAGGCCATGGCCAAGGAGGCGGGGGTGCCCTTCCTCTTCGTCTCGGCCTCGGCCTTCCAGTCCATGTTCTACGGCCAGACGAACCGCAAGATCCGTTCGTACTTCCGTGCCCTTCGCAACTACGCCCGCCGAGAAGGCGGCGCCATCGGGTTCATCGAGGAGATCGACGCCATCGGCATGACCCGGAGCGGCCTCGGTCATGGCCGGACCGAGGGGATCGCCGGCATCGTCAACGAGCTGCTCGTCCAGCTCCAGTCCTTCGACCAGCCCCCGCTCGGGACGCGCCTGCGTGGCGGGCTGGTCGACATGGTGAACTCGTGGCTGCCGTCCCGGCACCATGTGCGCAAGCCGGTGGCGCCCTCGGCCAACATCCTGGTGATCGCCGCCACCAACCGGGCCGCCGACCTCGATCCGGCCCTGCTGCGCCCCGGCCGCTTCGACCGCACCATCTACTTCGACCTGCCGTCGCGCACGGGGCGCCGCGAGATCATCGACTACTACCTGAGCCGCAAGGCCCACGAGCCCGACCTCGACGTCCCGGCCCGACGCGACACGCTGGCCGCCCTGACCTCGGGCTACACGCCGGTCATGATCGAGCACCTCTTCGACGAGGCGCTGGTGTGGGCCATTCGCAGGGGCGCCCAGAGCCTGTCGTGGACCGACCTCCAGAAGGCCAAGATGACCGAGGAGATCGGCCTGGCCCAGCCGGTCGAGTACACCGAGGCCGAGCGCCGCACCATCGCCACCCACGAGTCAGGCCACGCCACCGTGGCCTGGTTGGTGGGGACCGGTCGCAAGCTCGAGGTGCTGTCGATCGTCAAGCGGCGCCAGGCTCTCGGGCTGCTCGCCCACTCCGAGGCCGAGGAGCGCTTCACCCAGACGCGTTCGGAGCTCGAGGCGTTGATCGACATCGCCCTCGGCGGGCTGGTGGCCGAGGAGGCCTTCTTCGGCGAGACCAGCTCCGGTGTGGCCAGTGACCTGCAGGCCGCCACCAACGCCGCCTGCCAGATGGTGGGCGCCTTCGGGATGGGCGACAGCCTCATCTCCCTGGTCGCGGTCGAGGCCCCCACCGCCGGCAACGTCGTCGCCAAGGTGCTCGCCAGTGACCGCGAGCGCCACCAGGTCGAGGAGATGCTCGACTCGGCCAAGGCCCGGGTGCGGTCCATGATCGAGGACCACCGCCACGTGGTCGAGGCGCTGCGCGACGCCCTGCTCGAGCGCGACGAATTGGTGGGCAAGGACATCCTCGAGGTCATCTCGGCCGCCTGCCGGGGAACGAGCGCCCCGGTGCCGACCGCCGGGCAGGAGCTCGGGCGGGCGGATCTCGTCAACCCGTCGGGAGACGGCCAGAACGAGGAGTAGCGGTCCCGGCGGCGGGTGTCCCCCCGACCGTGGTGGCGCCGTCGGTGGTCCCGACCCCCTAGCCTGCGAGCCCGATGCTGGGCTGTGGTGGGCGGGCGCTCGTGGCGATCGTGGTCGTCGTGGTCCTCGTCCTCGTGGGCCTCGACGTCGCGGCCCGCCTCGTCGCTCAGTCGGAGCTCGCCAGCCGGGCGAAGTCGGCGTCGGGTGCCCAGTCGGCGTCGGCGTCCATCAGCGGCTTCCCCTTCTTGTGGGACCTCCTGGAGGAAGGCGACGTCCACGGGGTGCACCTGCACCTGAGCGACGTCCCGGCCGGGCCGCTCACGTTGAGCGACGTCGACGTCCAGCTCACCGGAACCCATATCGACCGGTCGGCCCTCTTCTCACGGCGCCAGGTGCACGTCGACTCCATCGACTCGGGCACCGCCACGATCACGGTCACCGCCGCCGCGCTGTCCACGGCGGTCGGAGACTCTGTGACCCTTCCCGGCCAGGGGAAGGTGGTGGTGGACGTCTTCGGCCGCCAGGTCGCAGCCACGGTCGAGGTCGTCGGCAACCACGAGCTGGTCCTCGACGTCGACGGTGTGGCGGTGCTCCAGAGCAACTTGAACTCGAGCCCGCTCGTGCCGGCCTGCGACTTGGCCGTCTCGGTGGGAACCGGCGAGCTGAGCGTGTCGTGCACGGTGACGCCGGTACCCGGCAGCCTGGTGCAGGCCATCGCCGGAGCCTGACCCGCTCGTTCGGCTGCCCCGGCGGGCACCGGACCCGGGGTCAGCCCCTCGTGCTGCTGACGACCTCTTCGAGCACGCCCGTGCGCAGGTCCAGGAGGAGGCCGTGTACCGAGGCGATGCCACTCAGGTAGGGGGTGGCGGCGACCTGCTCGACGTCTCGTCGCAGGGCGGAGGCGTGATCGGCGATGGCGTGGAACTCGATCGGCGCGCCGGTGCGCTCCCGTAGCTCCTGGTCGGTGGTGCCTTCGAGCCCGCAGCCGGTGTGCTGGATCAGGACGACCGTGTCGACACCGAACGTCGCGCTCGAGATGGCCAAGCTGCGCAGGACGTCGTCGGTGACGCGGCCGCCGGCGTTACGGATGACATGCGCATCGCCGAGCTGGAGCCGGAGGACGCCCAGGGCGTCGATGCGAGCGTCCATGCAGGTGACGACGGCGAGACGGCGAGCTGGGCGGGCGTCGTCGACGGCCCCGTGGGACCGAGCTGCCGCCTTGTTGTCCGCCAGCAGCCGGTCGAGCTCGGTCACGCACCGCACCCTAGGGCCACGTCGTTACGGCCGGAGACGACCATGCCAAGCTTCGGCGGTGCCCGAGCCGTCCGCCGCTTCCCTGGCACGCAAGCTGGGCGTCAGAGAGGGCCAAGAGGTGGTCCTCGTCGGCGCGCCGGGTCGTTGGGCGATCCCCGACCTTCCCATGGGGGTTCGGCTCTCACGTCGGGCCAAGCTCGGGAGATCCACCTCCGGTGCCGACGTCGTGGTTGGCTTCTTCCGGGCGCGCAGCACATTGGAACGGTCCATGCCGGCCATCGCCCAGGCGGTGTTCCCCGACGGCGCGGCGTGGGCGGCCTGGCCCCGGCGCGCCGCGGGACACGAGAGCGACATCACGGACCACGTCGTCCGCTCCGCTGCGCTGGCGCTCGGGCTCGTCGACGTCAAGGTGGCCGCGCTCGACGGGGACTGGTCGGCGCTCAAGCTGGTATGGCGCAAGGAGCGCCGCCGGTGAGCCGGTCCCACGCACGCCACGTTCCCGGCCGGCGCCCCCGTCGGGCGCTGCTCACGGCGCTGTTGTGTGCCTTGGTGCTGTGCACCTGGTGCGCATGGGTGAGCGGCTTCCACCGTGCCACCACTCCGGCCCGCGTCACGTGGGCCGTCTCGCTGGCGGCTGTCGTGGTCGTCGACGTGTTCTTCTGGCAGGGTCGACGGGGTCGTCCACGGATGCCGCGACTCGAGCCCGTGGGCGATCCGTGGCCGGGCCCGGGCCGAGGAGGGGGTCGTCGGGCGCTCGTGGGAGTCTCGCCGTGGTTGACCATCTCGTTGGTGGTCCTGGTGTGGGAGGTCCTCGGGCTCAACACCGGGAAGCACGAGGTCCACCTCACGATCAGCGCGCTCACGCAAGCGTTCCGGCCGCTCAACGCGGCAATGCTCCTCGTGTGGATGCTGGTGGGCATCGGGTACGGCGCCGCCCGGGCCAGGGCCCCCGTCGAACCGGTTCCTGCGCAGACGGCAACGAGCGCCGAACCAATCGACGGCGGTGGTGCCTTGGGCGTGCCGCTGTTGATGCACTCGCCGGCGACGGCTCTCGCCGTGATCCTTCCCGACAGCAGGCCGGCCGGGGTGGCCTTCTGGCTCGGGGTGGTCGGTGCGGGCGTCGTGGTCGACCAGCTCGCCCGACGCACCAGCGGCCGGCTCGCCAACGGTGAGGAGCTCGTGCGGTTCATCACCGCGCCGGTGGCGGCCAACGTCCTTCTCGTCGTGGCGTGGACGTACGCCGGGTACCACCTCTTCGCCCACTGAACAGCGCCTTCAACGGCGTCCTCGGCAGCGGCGTCCTCGGCAGCGGCGCCCTCGACAGGACTCGAACCTGCGCACCCGGCTCCGGAGGCCGGCGCTCTATCCACTGAGCTACGAGGGCAGTCGCCCGCATTCCGCCGGGCGGATCGCGGGGCGTCACAGAACTGTACCCCTGGGTTCGCGAAGCCCCGCCGGGTCACGATGACGAGCCAGGCCCGGGTGCCCGATACCCTCGCGGCCCATGGTGGGGGAGCCGGAACTGGAGCCACTCGTCGGGCCTCCACCCGACGAAGGCCCCATCGATCGTTCCCTGTTGCCGTTCTCGGCGACCGCCGATCCACAAGGCCGGCTCTCGGTGGGCGGAGTCGACGTGCTGGACCTGGCCGACGAGTTCGGCACCCCGCTCTTCGTCTACGACGAGGCGCACCTGCGCGACCGCTGTCGCCAGGCGGTGGCGGCGTGGGGAGACGGTGTGGCCTATGCCACCAAGGCCTTCTTGTGCACGGCGATGGCACGGCTCGCCCATGAGGAAGGGATGTGCCTCGACGTCTCAACCGGGGGCGAGATGCACGTCGCCTTGTCGGCCGGCGTCCCTGCCGACCGGCTGGTCCTGCACGGCAACAACAAGAGCGAAGAGGAGCTTGCTGCCGCCGTCGCCGCCGGGGTGGGGCGGGTGGTGATCGATTCCTTCGACGAGATCGAGCGCCTCGGGCGCCTCCTCGAGGGCAGCACCCGTGGTCATGGCGGACGCCGCACCGCCGATCAGCCCCTCTCCGTCCTCGTCAGGGTCACGCCCGGCGTGGAAGCACACACCCACGAGTTCGTGCGCACAGGGCAGGACGACACCAAGTTCGGCTTCGGGCTGGCCTCGGGCGCGGCGAAGACCGCCCTCGCCGCCGTTCGGGCCAATCCCGCTCTCGAGGCGGTGGGCCTCCACGCCCACATCGGCAGCCAGGTCTTCCTGGCCGAGTCCTTCGCCGAGGAGTCACGGATCCTGGGACGGTTCCTGGCGCCGCTCAGGCTCCCTGAGCTCTGCATCGGAGGCGGGCTGGGCGTGCCCTACGTCGCCGGCGAGTCGGCACCGTCCCTGGCCGAGTGGGCGGCGGCCGTCCTCCAGGCGTGCCGTGAGGCCGGCGTGCCCGAGCGCACCCGCATCACCGCCGAGCCAGGGCGGGCCATCGTGGCCACCGCCGGGATGACCTTGTACCGGGTGGGGACGATCAAGGAGCTTCCCGGTCTCCGCACCTACGTGTCGGTGGACGGGGGCATGAGCGACAACCCGCGGCCGGTGCTCTACGGCAGCGGCTACGAGGCCTTCCTTCCCCGGGCCCTCGACGCGACCCGGCCCCGGGCCGTGAGGGTGGTGGGCAAGCACTGCGAGTCGGGCGACGTGGTGGTGCCCGACGCCCGGCTCCCGGCCGACCTGGCCGTCGGTGACGTGCTCGCCACACCGGTCACGGGCGCCTACGGGTACTCGATGGCGTCCAATTACAACAAGGTGCCCCGTCCCGCCGTGGTGTTCGTGACCGGCGGCGAGGCCCGGGTGGTGGTGCGCCGGGAGACCGACGAGGACCTGACCCGACTGGACTCCTGAGCCCTCGCCGGCGGCGGGGACCCCCGGGATCGGCGGTGCCGGGCGGTAGCCTCGATCGATGGCGAAGGGTGGCTCGGACCGGCCTGTGCGTGTCGGCGTCCTGGGCGCCGGCAACGTGGGCGCCGCCCTGGTGTCACTGCTCCTCGAGGACGCGGCCGGCATCGCGGCGCGTACCGGCGTCCGTCTCGAGCTGGCCGCTGTGGCCGTGGGGAACCCGGCCAAGCCCCGCACCGGCATTCCCGCCGAGCTGGTCACCGGGGACGCCAAGCGTCTCGTCGAGGACCCGGGCGTGGACGTCGTGGTCGAGCTCGTCGGAGGCCTGGAGCCGGCCGGCACGCTCGTCCGATCCGCTCTGGCCGCGGGCAAGGCGGTGGTCACCGCCAACAAGGAGCTCCTCGCCGCCGAAGGCGCCGTCCTCTCCGCCCTGGCCGCCGACGCCGGGGTCGACCTGCTCTACGAGGCGGCGGTGGCCGGGGCCATCCCGATCATCCGACCACTGCGTGAGTCGCTGGCCGGCGAGCGGGTGCGCAGGGTCATGGGCATCGTGAACGGCACCACCAACTTCATCCTCACCCGCATGTCCGAGAGCCATATGGCCTACGCCGACGCGCTGGCCGAGGCCCAACGACTGGGATTCGCCGAACGGGACCCGAGCGCCGACGTGGACGGTCACGACGCGGCCGCCAAGGCGGCCATCCTGGCCTCGATCGCGTTCCGCTGCGACGTGCACACCGACGACGTGCCCCGTGAGGGGATCACGTCGGTCAGCCCGGTGGACATCGCCTTCGCCGCCCAGCTCGGATACACCGTCAAGTTGCTGGCCGTCGCCGAACGGCTCGACCCGCCGGGAACCACGGCGAGAGCAGACGCACCGCCGGAAGTCTCGGTGCGTGTCCATCCCGCCATGTTGCCCAACACCCATCCGCTGGCCGCAGTGCGCGGTGCTTTCAACGCCGTGTTCGTGGAGGGCGCTGCCGCCGGAGAGCTGATGCTCTACGGCCGAGGTGCAGGGGGGCTCCCCACCGCCTCCGCGGTGTTGGGCGACGTCGTCGACGCTGCCCATCACCTCCAAGCGGGCGCGCCGGCTCGAACGCCGATGCGGTCTTCGGCGCACATGCATCCCGCTGACGACCTGCGCTGTGCGTGGTACCTGAACATCGACGTCGTCGACCGTCCCGGTGTCCTCGCCGCCGTGGCCACAGTGTTCGGCCAGCACGGCGTGTCGATCAGGTCCATGGAGCAGTTGGGGATGGGGGACGAGGCCAGGCTCGTGTTCTTGACCCACGTCGCCCGCCAGGGCGACGTCATGGCCACCCTCGACGGTCTGCGAAAGCTCGACGTGGTCGAGCACGTCGGGGGCGTCCTCAGGGTGTTGGGCGACGAGGAAGATCGATGACGAGCGGGTGGCCGGGCGTCATCGAAACGTACCGGGCGCTGCTACCCGTCACCGACGCAACCCCGGTCGTCACTCTCCTCGAAGGAGGCACGCCACTCGTTCCCGCACCTCGCTTGTCGGCGCGAACCGGGGCGCGGGTCTTGCTCAAGCTCGAAGGAGCCAACCCGACCGGGTCCTTCAAGGACCGGGGCATGACCCTGGCCATCTCCAAGGCGGCCGAGGAGGGCGCCAAGGCCGTGTTGTGCGCGTCGACGGGCAACACCTCTGCCTCGGCGGCCGCCTATGCCACACGGGCCGGGCTCACCTGCGCCGTGCTGATCCCCGAAGGCCACATCGCCTTGGGCAAGCTGGCCCAGGCCCTGGTGCACGGAGCGCGGGTGCTCCAGATCCGGGGCAACTTCGATCAAGCCCTCACCATCGTCCGGACGCTGGGCGAGCGGGAGCCGGTGACGGTGGTGAACTCGGTGAACCCGTACCGGATCGAGGGGCAGAAGACCGGTGCCTTCGAGGTGGTCGACGTGCTCGGCGATGCGCCCGACGTCCACTGCATTCCGGTGGGCAACGCCGGCAACATCACCGCCTATTGGCGCGGGTACTGCGAGTACCGTCACGGCGGCCGGGCCACCAAGCTCCCCCGCATGCTCGGCTTCCAGGCTGCAGGCGCCGCACCCATCGTCGAGGGCCACCCCATCGAGCGTCCCGACACCGTGGCGACGGCGATTCGGATCGGGAACCCGGCGTCGTGGTACGGCGCCACCGCCGCCGCCACCGAGTCGGGCGGGTCGATCACGGCCGTGACCGACGAGGAGATCCTGGCCGCCTACCGGTTCCTCGCCTCGGAGGAGGGTGTGTTCTGCGAGGCCGCTTCGGCGGCATCGGTGGCCGGGCTGCTGCGGGCCGGAGTCCCGGAAGGGTCGACGGTGGTGTGCGTGCTGACCGGCCACGGCCTCAAGGACCCCGACCTTGCCATCAGCCAGATCCCCGTCCCCACCCCCGTCGACCCCGACGCCGGAGCAGTCCTCGACGCCCTGGGTCTGTGAGGCGGCGAGACACGGTCTCAGGCTGGACACGGGGCGGGGTTTCCCGGCGCCGAGAACGGGAATAGCGGTGGTCGCCCCGCTGTTGTTGGCGTTGGAGGCGGTGCTCCGGTATCATCTTGGCACCGCCGCCCCCACATCCTCCGGAGCGCGGTAGACGTCCCGAAGGTGGCTTCCCGGGGCGTCCCCCGGCGGTTGCGAGATGGGGAAGCGGTGGAACCGGTCGAGAAGCGTACCGGTGTCCGCCCGTAATCCAGTGTCGTCTTGTGTCGGCGCTCCGTCCGTCCCGAAACGGCACGATCCAGTGAGGTGGAATACATGGCTGCAGAGCAACAGCTCGAGCGGTCCGTACTCGAACGCAAGGAACGCGAGGAGTTGCGCGCCATCGCCCAGGCCATGGCGCTCGAGACGAACTCCCGCAGCAAGAAGGCGGACATCATCGACCAGATCCTCCAAGCCGCCGGCGTGGACGGCGCTTCCGGTGGCAACGGCGACGGTGCGTCGCGCTCGCGAGCCCGGCGGAGCTCCACGAGCGAGGAGGCCTCGGGGAACGAGGCCGGCCCCGAGGAGGCCAGGACGGCGACAGCCGTCGAGGACCTGCCGTCCGACGTGTCGGCCAACGGCGCCGCCAGCGAGCCCGCAGGTAACGGTTCTGTGACGGACAAGGTCGAGACACCGCCGTCGTCGCCGGCAGAGCGCGGGACCGGCGGCCCCCAGCGGGCTCAGAACCGGCCGGCGGGGAACGAGCCCGGCAACCGGCGCAACCGGCGCCGCCGCGGTCGCGATCGCGGTCCTGGCGGGGAACGTGAGCTGCAGGGCGGCGGCCAGGAGGCTCAGTACTCCGGTGAGCTCATCCCCGTGCGTGGGCTGCTCGACCTGCGCGACGAGGGATACGGCTTCCTCCGGGCTGAGGGGTACCTCCCGAGCGCGCGAGACGTGTACGTGTCGATCAGCCAGGCGCGGCGTTTCGCCCTTCGCAAGGGCGACTACATCGAAGGGGCGTGCCGTCCGGCAGCCTCGAACGAGAAGTTCCCGGCGCTCATCCGCATCGACTCGGTGTGCGAGCTCGACCCGGAGCAGGCCCGGAACCGGCCCCGGTTCGAGGACCTCACGCCGCTGTTCCCCGACGAGAAGCTGAAGCTCGAGATGCAGGGGGCGGCCGAGGCGACCACTCGCATCATCGACCTGCTCTCACCCATCGGCAAGGGCCAGCGCGGGATGATCGTCTCTCCCCCCAAGGCGGGCAAGACGACGATCCTCAAGCAGATCGCCCATTCCATCGAGGCCAACAACCCCGAGGTGCACCTCATCGTGCTCCTGGTGGACGAGAGGCCTGAAGAGGTCACCGACATGCGCCGGTCGGTCAAGGGAGAGGTCGTGGCCTCCACGTTCGACCGGCCCTCGGACGAGCACACCGCCATCTCGGAGCTCACCATCGAGCGGGCCAAGCGCTTGGTGGAGCTGGGCCAGGACGTCGTCATCGTGCTCGACGGCATCACCCGGCTGTCGCGTGCCTACAACCTGGCCCAGCCGGCCAGCGGCCGCATCATGTCCGGTGGTGTCGACTCGGGTGCGCTGTACCCGCCCAAGAAGTTCTTCGGAGCGGCCCGCAACATCGAGGAGGGTGGTTCACTCACCATCCTGGCCACCGCCCTGGTCGAGACCGGCTCCAAGATGGACGAGGTCATCTTCGAGGAGTTCAAGGGCACAGGGAACATGGAGCTGCGCCTCGACCGGCGCCTGGCCGAGCGCCGGCTGTACCCGGCCATCGACGTCAACGCCAGTCAGACCCGTCACGAGGAGCTCCTCTTCGAGCGGGGCCAGCTGCAGCAGGTGTGGAAGCTGCGGAGGGTGCTCAACGCCCTGGCCGCTGACGGAAGCGCCGCACCGGGCCTGGAGCTGCTCATCGACAAGATCCGCACCACCAAGAGCAACGACGAGTTCCTGGCCGAGATCGCCAAGGGCCCGGCGGTCTGACGACCACCGCGCCACTCGGCCCGTTGGAGGACCCATGAAGACCGACATCCACCCCAACTACGGTGAGGCCACCGTGCGTTGCTCGTGCGGGAACACCTTCACGACTCGCTCGACCAAGTCCGACCTCCATGTCGAACTGTGCAACGAATGCCACCCGTTCTTCACCGGCAAGCAGAAGCTGGTGGACTCCGGCGGCCGCGTCGAGCGCTTCCAGCGCCGCTACGGCCAGCGCGCCGGGCGCTCCCGGCGCACGCCGTCCACCGGCTCCTGACCGTCGTCGGTCGGGGGCGCCAGGTCCGGCGTGGACGCTGACCGTCTCGCGTCCTGGGAGGACGAGCAGGAGAAGGTTCTCGAGGCGCTGGCCGACCCGGCCGTGGTCGCCGACCAGGCCCGATTGCGCCAGGCGTCGCGCCGGCACAAGGAGCTCGAGTCCCTGATCGAGGCCGGCCGGCGTCGGAGCCAGGCCGAGGAGGATGTCGAAGCGGCCCGGCAGATGCTGGCCGAGGCCGACGGTGCCGATCGCGAGCTGGCCCGGGCCGAGCTCGAGCGCGCCGAGTCAGACCTCCATGTGGTCGAGGACGAGCTGCGCCAGCTGCTCCTTCCTCGCGACCCCAACGACGGGCGCGACGTGATCGTCGAGATCCGGGGGGCCGAGGGCGGCGAGGAAGCCAACCTCTTCGCCCGCGACCTGTTCGAGATGTATCGCCGCTACGCCGAGCAGCGGGGCTGGCGCCTCGAGGTCCTGTCCTCGGATGCGTCCGAGCGTGACGGGTTGAACGAGGTCACCTTCGTGCTCAAGGGTGCCGATGCCTGGCAGCGGATGAAGCACGAGGGGGGGACGCACCGGGTCCAACGGGTCCCGGTCACCGAGTCCCAGGGCCGGATCCACACCTCGGCGGCGACCGTCACGGTGTTGCCCGAGGCGGACGAGGTCGAGGTCACCATCGACCCCGCCGATCTCCGCGTGGACGTGTTCCGGTCGACCGGTCCTGGCGGGCAGTCGGTCAACACCACCGACTCGGCAGTCCGCGTCACCCACCTGCCCACCGGGATCGTGGTGTCCATGCAGGACGAGAAGAGCCAGATCCAGAACCGGGCCCGAGCCATGCAGGTCCTGCGGGCCCGGCTGCGCAAGCTCGAGGAGGACCGCCAGGCGGCCGAGCAGTCCGCCCGACGCCGCAGCCAGGTCGGAGGCGGTGGCCGGTCGGAGAAGGTCCGCACCTACAACTTCAAGGAGAACCGCGTCACCGACCACCGGGTGAAGCTCACTCTTCACAAGCTCGAGCGCGTACTGGCCGGCGACCTCGACGAGCTCGTGGACGCCCTGCTGCTCGACGAACGCGAACGCCAGCTGGCCGAGGCGTCGGGCGCCGGCGATGCCCCCTTCGGGCGCCGCTGACGCCACCGACGCCGAGCGCCCCCCGGGGCGGAGCGTCGGTGAGGTCCTCTCCGAGATCACCGCCGTGGTGGGCGACGAGCAAGAGGCAGGCCGAATCGTGGCCGAGGTCCTCGCCGTTCCGCTGTCGGTCGTGGTGCTGCGGTCCGGCGAGGCGCTCTCGCCGGGGGCGCGGGAGCGGGCGTGGACGATGGCCGAGATGCGGGCGGCAGGGGTGCCTCTGCAGCACGTGCTCGGCTCGTGGGGCTTCCGGTCCTTGGACGTCCTGGTGGACCGCCGATCACTCGTCCCGCGGCCCGAGACCGAGCAGCTCGTCGAGCTCGCCCTGGCGCAGTTGTCGCCGGGCGAGTCGGCGCAGCCGGACGCAGGTGGACGTGTCGTCGCCGTCGACCTCGGCACTGGATCGGGGGTGATCGCCCTGTCGCTCGCCGTGGAGGGCCCGGCCGGGCTCGAGGTATGGGCCACGGAGCGCTCGACCGATGCTCTGGCACTGGCCCGGGCCAACCAGGAGCGCGTCGGGGCGCAGCACCGGGAAGTTGCCGATGGGGTGCGGTTCTTGGAGGGAAGCTGGTTCGAGCCGTTGCCCGCCGAGCTCCGCCGGGGCGTGGCGCTCATCGTCTCCAACCCGCCGTACGTGAGCGAGGCCGAGTGGGCGACGCTCGATCCGGTGGTGCGCGACCACGATCCTACGAGGCACTCGTGGCCGGTCCGGTCGGGGTGGAAGCCCACCTCACCATCCTCGAGCAGGCACCGCAGTGGTTGGCAGCCGGGGGCTCTTTGGTGATGGAGCTGGCGCCGTGGCAGGGAGAGCGGCTCAGGAGCGAGGCCCGGGCCCGCGGCTTCACCGAGGTGGAGGTGCGTGGCGACCTGACGGGGCTCGTCCGCTTCGTCGTCGCCCGGTGGCCGGGACGATGACCGTCGTCGGAGAACAAGACGCCGCTCGTGCGCTCTCGGCCGGAGCGGTCGTGGCCGTGCCCACCGACACCGTCTACGGCCTGGCCGCGGACCCCAGTCGTCCGGGGGCGACCGCCCTCCTCTTCGCCCTCAAGGACCGGCCCGGCGACGTGGCTCTCCCCGTCCTCGTCGCCGACGGCGCCCAGGCCCGCCACCTGGTCGATCCCGAGGGGTGGACACCGGCTCTCGACCGTCTCGTCCAGGAGTTTTGGCCCGGAGCGCTCACCGTCGTGGCCCGACGGCGGGCTGGTCTTGTCTGGGACCTCGGCGGTGACGCCGGCACCATCGGCCTGCGCTGCCCGGCGGCCGACGTCGTGCGCCGGCTGTGCCGGGTCGTGGGACCGCTCGCCGCCACCAGCGCCAACCCGCACGGCCAGGCCCCGCTCACCACCGCCCAGGACGTCGTGGCCTGCTTCGGAGCAGACCAGCCTGTCCTCGACGGAGGAACCTGCGGCGAGCCGCCGTCCACGGTGGTCGACCTCACCGGGGACACCCCGCGGTGCCTGCGCGCAGGCGCCATCGGTTGGGACGAGATCCTGCGCGTCAGTCTCCGGTGAGCTCGACGCGGCCGTCGGCGAGGAGCTTCGCCCTCCGGCCGCATCCCTCGTGAGCCTCGAGCTCTTCGAGCACGTCGACGTCGTCGGCGTTCCCCCAGGCGCGTGCCCCGTCCTCGTCGAGCAAGGAGAAGATTCCGAGCCGCGGCTCCCCGCGGCGGCCGTGGACCACGGTGTAGGTCTCCACCCTGAGCACGCCGTCGCTGCCGGCGACGGCCGTGTCGCCTGCCCTGGAGGCCCGGCGTCTCGGAAGCCGGTCCACCTCGTCCTGGGCCGACACGTGGCGGAACGGCCGGGTCGGCGGCGCGCTGGACCACAGACCGAGCGCGTGTTTGGTGGCGTACCAGCCCAGTCCCGTCACCAAGCCCACCGCACCGGGTTGACGGCGCAGGTGCCCGGTCATGGTCGCCAGGGAGTGGGTCACGTAGTTGTTCCCGGGCCCGCCGGCGAAGGTGAGGCCCCCCGTCACCGTCGGCGTGCGGCTCGTGTCCTCGAGGTCCAGTCCGATGGCGTTCGCCGCCATCTGCACGGCGCAAGGGAAGCACGAGTACAGGTCCACGAGGTCCACGTCGTCGAGCCCCATACCCGCCTCGGCGAAGGCGGCGGTGGCGCAGGCGGCGATGGCGGGGGAGCGGTGCAATTCGTCGCGCTGGGTGAGGAACCAGTGGTCGTTGGCGACGGCGGCTGACAGGGGGAAGACCATCCGCTCGCTTGGTACCCCGGCGCGCCGCGCCGCCTCGAGGGAGCACAGCACCAGCGCTGCTCCCATGTCCACACGGTCGTTGGCGTTCATCAGCTTGGGATACGGGAAGGCGATCATGCGGTTCTCGTCGCCCACGCCGGCGATCTCCTCGGGGGTGTAGAAGCGGCGCGACCAGGCGAAGGGATTGTCCGCCGCCACCTTCGAGAAGCGGGACCACAGCCGGGCCACCCGCGCCCGGTGCTCCTCGATCGACTCGCCCGTCGTCGCCCGCAGCGCGTTCTCGAAGAGCGGGAACACGTTTCGAGGCCTGTCCAGGCCCCGTTCGTGCTCGACCGACGTCACCGGCTCCCGGTCGGACCCGAGCTCCGAGGCGGCTCGGTCATGGGACGGCTCGGTCGTCTCGATCGTCTCGATCGTCTCGATCGTCTCGATCGTCCATGCCGGCGTCACACCGGCTCGGTATGCCGCCACTCGGCTGGCGATGCAGTCCGCACCGGCGAGGAGGACGACGTCGAGGCGCCCGGCGGCGATCTCAGCCGCGCTGGCGGCGGCGACGGCCTGGGGCCCGTCGCCCCCGATGGCGCTCTGGGCGTGCTCGGGTGGGTCGATGCCGAGGAGGCCGGCCACCAGCCGGGCGGGGTCGTCATAGGACCAGCTGAGGGGGCGCAGCACCCGGAGCGACTGGGCCCGCTCCAAGAGCCGCCTCCCGGGCCCGCCGGGCCCGCAGTCGTCGGCGGCCTGTTCCAAGGCTCGAGCCATGAGCGCGACCGGCTCGAGACGCTCGGCGACGGGTGCAGTGGGATCGTGGTGAGCGAGCACCTGGCCCACGCCGACGACCACCGGTGTGCGTGAGTCCATGGCCACGGGCGCCGAGCGTAGGCTGGCCGTCATGCGGATCGTGGTGGGCGCCGACCACGCCGGGTTCCCCATGAAGCAATTGCTCAAGAGCGACCTCGACAGGCTCGGTCACGACGTGACCGACCTCGGGACCGATTCCGAGGAGCCGGTGGACTACCCGGAGTACGGGGCGGCGGTGGGCCGCGCCGTGGCCACCGGCGCCGCCGATCTCGGGGTGTGCGTGTGCGGGACGGGCATCGGGATCGCCATGGCCGCCAACAAGGTGCCCGGGGTGCGCGCCGCCGTCGTCCACGACGTGACCACGGCGCGCCTGGCCCGCGAGCACAACCACGCCAACGTCCTATGCCTCGGCGGCCGAATCGTCGGCGAGCAGGTGGCCAAGGACGCGCTGTCCGCCTTCCTCGACGCCCGTCCCGCCGAGGGCCGCCACAGCCGGAGGGTGGCCGAGCTCGCCGGGTTGGAAGAGGCCGCAACCTCCATGTCGGTGGGCCGCTCGCCGGCAGCGGGGGTCCGGCCATGACGCGGTCGGGGACTCCCTTCGACGCATGGCTGGCCGAGGACCCCGAAGTGGCCGATCTCATCGGCCAGGAGGTCGACCGTCAGTCCACCACCTTGCAGTTGATCGCCTCGGAGAACTTCACCTCGACGGCCGTGCTGGCGGCGATGGGATCGGTGCTCACCAACAAGTACGCCGAGGGATATCCGGGCCGGCGCTACTACGGCGGCAACCGGATCATCGACGAGGTCGAGGAGCTGGCCCGGACGCGAGCCTGCTCGCTGTTCGGGGCGGAGCACGCCAACGTGCAGCCGCACGCCGGCGCCAATGCCAACCTGGCCGTGTACCAGGCGTTGCTCCAGCCTGGCGACACCGTGCTGGCCATGCGGCTGGACCAGGGCGGCCACTTGACCCACGGGTCGCCGGCCAGCATCACCAGCCACGTCTGGCGCTTCGTGGCCTACGGGCTCACCCCCGCTTCCGACGACCCTGAGGCTCCCGGCGAGGTGATCGACTTCGACCAGGTGGCCGCACTGGCCAAGACCGAGCGTCCCAAGCTCATCGTGGCCGGTGCCACCGCCTACCCCCGGGTGATCGAAGCCGAGCCGTTCCGCGAGATCGCCGACTCGGTCGGGGCGCTGTTGATGTTCGACCTGGCCCACCCGGCCGGGCTGGTGGCCGGCGGCGTACACCCCTCGCCGGTCGGGATCGCCGACGTGGTCACCCTCACCACCCACAAGACCCTGCGCGGGCCACGTGGCGGCGCCATCTTGTCCCGGGCCGATCTGGCCAAGGCCATCGACTCGGCGGTCTTTCCCGGGCTGCAGGGCGGTCCGCTCGAGCACGTCATCGCGGCCAAGGCGGTTTGCTTCGCCGAGGCCGAGACCCCTGCCTTCCGGGCCTACGCCGCCGCCGTGGTGGACAACACCCGGGCTCTGGCCGCCGGGCTGGCTGGCGAGGGTGTCCGGCTGGTATCGGGGGGCACCGACAACCACCTCATGCTGGTCGACCTGCGCCCCTTCGACGCCGAGCTCACCGGCAAGGAAGCCCAGGAGGTCCTCGACCGCTCCGGCATCACGTTGAACCGCAACACCATCCCCGACGACCCCCGCTCCGCCTTCGTCACCTCGGGGCTGCGCCTGGGCGCCGCCGCCGAGACGACCGCCGGAATGGGCCCGGGCGAGATGGCTCGCATCGCCGCTCTCATCACCCGGTGCCTGCGCAGCCGCAACGACGACGCCGCCCTCGCTTCCGTGCGCCAGGAGGTGGCCGAGCTGTGCGCCGCCTTCCCGCCCTATCCCATGCTGGTCCCGGGGGCGACCGGCGCCGAGAGGGGCTGAGGGCTCGTGCCCCCGCTGGGGGCCTACGCCGGCGTCGCGGCGGTCTCGGCGGTGGGGACCTACCTGCTGCTCTTCCCCATCCGGCGGCTGGCCACCCGCTTCGGCTTCGTCGTCGAGCCCGACGAACGGCGCGTCCACCTGCGGACGACGCCGCTCGGAGGCGGGGCGGCCATGTTCATCGCCTTCCTCTTGGCCATGGGCGTGGCCGGCTTCCTCCCTTCGCTGCGATCGGTCTTCGTGGGGTCGTCGGAGCCGCTGGGGCTGGTGCTGGGGGCGGCGGTCATCTTCGGCGTGGGGACGATCGACGACTATCGGGACATGTCGGCGCCGGCCAAGATGGCCGGGCAGGTGCTGGCGGCCATGGTGCTCGTCTACATGGGGGTCACCATGTTCCAGTTCAAGATCCCCTTCGTGGGGTTCTTGGTGCTGTCCCCCCAGGTGACGCCGCTCCTCACCGCCTTGTGGGTGGTGGTGATCACCAACGCCGTGAACCTGATCGACGGGCTCGACGGCCTGGCGGCGGGAGTGGTGGCCATCGCCGCGGGCGCCCTGGCCGTCTACGGGCTGCGCCTGGTCGATTTGGGCGTGCTCCCGGCCGACAACATCGGGCCGCTCGTCGCCGTGATCACTTGCGGGGTGTGCCTGGGCTTCCTGCCCCACAACTTCCCCGTGGCCAGGGCCTTCATGGGGGATGCCGGAGCGCTGTTCCTGGGACTGCTCATGGCCGCCGCCACCATGGTCATCGGAGGCCGCACCCCCGAGTACAGCGGCCAGGCCTACTTCTTCTTCGCCCCGCTGTTCATCCCGATCTTCATCCTGGGAGTGCCCATCGCCGACATGGCCTTCGCCTTCGTGCGACGCACGGCACGGGGCACGAGCTTCCATCACGCCGACAAGGACCATCTCCATCACCGGTTGCTCCGGTTGGGCCATGGGTCGCGTCGCACGGTGGTGATCCTGTGGGCCTGGACGGCGGTGCTGTCCGGCTTCGTCCTGTATCCACTCTTCGGCGGGTCGGGGAACAGCGTCATCCCCTTCTTGGGGGTGGCTGTAGCCCTGGCGCTCTACACCCTGTTCCACCCTGGGCTGCGCAGGACCGCCAACGGCATCGAGGACGTCCAGGCGTCGCCGGCGCAGAGCCCTGCTCGCCTCGACGACGCCCCGACGGTGGCCGACGGCCAGCATGTGCCGGCACGCGCCACTGAAGAGATCGACACCGGCATCGTCCAACTGACCGCGTTGGCTGCAACAGTGACGGACGAAGGCCGACGCTCCCATCCCTCCAACGTGTCCCGCACGGTGTCCCGGCCGGGCTTCCGAGGCCACGGCCGTCCCTTCACCCCGGTGCACCAGACCTCGGGTCGGCGGCTCGTGGCTCGCTATCGGGACGGCGACGAGCCGGTGCACCACCCCGAAAGTGAACACGACGGCGCCGTCTGGCCGGCCCACGGCGAAGGGGGACCGTGGAGCCCCTGATTTGGGGCGGTTCGACGGTGATTCCATAGTCGGAGGCAGCATCCGCAGTTTGCGGGAACGGTCGTTTTGACCGTCACAAGGGCCGGATGGGACCATGGCGGCCGTGCATGCCGTCTTCCGCCGAAGTTGCTGCCCGCCGGCCTGGGCGCTCCGGCGTCCGGCCGGAAGCGGTGCACGGGCTGATTAGTCAGAAACAGCTGTGCACGCCTGGACCAAGGATGCTGGCGCTTCGCTGTCACGCCCCGTGACCCTGCCGGCCTACGAGCGTTCCCTCGTGGTGCTGCGGATGTGGCGATATCTGGACGTGCCGCTGGTGATCATCGCACTCGTTCCGGTCCTGGCCATGGGTGCGCCTCTGCTCGGCTACGCGCTCGGCGCAGGCGGATGGTTGGTGCAACGGGTGATCGCAGCAGTCGATCGACGTTGGACGCGCAAGGTGGTCCAGCCGGTGCGGCAGCTGGGCGTCACCCTGTTCGAGGGGTTCGCCCGAATCTGGCTGCTGGCGGGCGTGATCATCATTGCGGCCGTTGCTGGCGGACGACGGAACGGGCTCACCGCGTCGCTGGTGATCTTGGGGGCGTACTCGGTGGCCTTTGTCATCAAGCTGATCCAGGGACCGCCGCGCAAGAGGGTGGTGCAGTGACGTTCCTGGCCAGAATGAGCCGACGCAGGCAGATCGGCCTCGGCATCCTCCTCGTGTATCTCGCCGGCTTGATCGCCATCTCGGTCGCCTTCGGCGTCCACACGCATCGGAACAACAGCTTCAACATCGTCTCCCCGTACCACCTGACAGCGTGGGTGCACCTGGTCGGCCCGCTGGAGATCGACAAGGGAGTGCTCTACCTGTTGATGACCGCGGTGCTGACTATCGGGATCCTGCTGTTCGTCGCCCGGCGCATGGAGATGCGGCCCAATCGCGTGCAGACTGCCGTCGAATGGGGTTACGACCTGGCGACGCGGTTGACCAACGACAGCATGCGCGGGCAGATGGCCAAGAGATGGTTTCCGCTCATCTTCACCTTGTTCGTGTTCGTCCTCGTCACCAACCTCATCGGGTACCTCCCGCTGCCGGTCGACACGGCGGAGAAGATCCACATCGCCGGATTCAGCTTCCCGTCGTTCCAGATCTACGCCGCTGACACGAACGTCGCCCTGCCCCTGGTGCTCGCATTGATCGTGTTCATCTCGTACAACGTTGTGGGCTTCCGTCGTCACGGCCTCAGGGGGTATGCGAAGACGTTGGTCCCCGCCGGCATCGGCGGTGGCATGCTCCTCTTCCTTTATCCCTTGGAGATCGTCTCGCACGTCCTGCGGCTGCTCTCGCTGACGATCCGGCTATGGGCCAACCTGCTCGCCGGGCATCTCCTCATCGACTTCATGGCCGGCGACATGGCGGTGTTGCTGGGCCTGCCCGCCGTGGGTTGGTTCCTCCTGCCCCTCGGTGTCCTCATCTACCTTTTCGAGGCCGTCCTCATCGCCGGTCTGCAAGCGTTCATCTTCGCTATATTGGCCGCCATTTATTTAGGCGGAGCCGTCGAGAGTCATTAACGTCAAAGGGAGCTAGGAGCTAAATGTTGTTCTTCCACATATTGGGCATCGTGATGGTTGTGCATGCGGTGATCATGCTCGCGGCCCAGTCGTACAACTCGGTGGGCGAGAACGCCGGCAAGGCAATCGCCCTCGGAGTCGGGGCCGGTGGCGGAGCCGCCGGCGCCGGCGCCGGCATCGGCATGCTGTTCGGCAAGGTGATCGAGGCCGTGACCCGCCAACCGGAGATGCGGGCCGAGATCTCCTCGATCCAGTGGCTGGGGTTCGCCCTGACAGAGGCCACCTTCTTCTACGGCTTGGTCGGCGGCTTCATCGCCTTCTTCCTCTAAGCCGAGGATCTCCTCGGATCGACGGAGCGCACCATGTTGTTCGCATCCAGTTCATGGCTGATCACCCCCAACGTCGGGCTGACGATCTGGACGCTCGTCGTGTTCGGGATCTCGCTCTTCATCCTCTGGAAGGCGGTCCTCCCTCGTATCGGGGAGGCACTCGACAGGCGGCGGAAGGCGATCGACGAATCGATCGACGCGGCCGAGCAGACTCGGCGTGAGGCGGATGAGCTGCTGGTCCAGTATCGCGAGCACCTGAAGCAGGCCCGCCAGCAGGCGGAGGAGATCGTCGAACGAGCCCGGCAGGCGGCCGTCGTGCACGAGCGCGAGGCCCGCACCGCTGCCCGGGCCCGGGGCGATCAGATGCTGGAGCAGACTCGTCGCGAGATCGAGGCCGAGAGCCGCCGCATGATCGACGAGATCCTCCGGGACGTGGCCGACCTCACCGTCATGGCCACCGAACGGGTGACCCGCAAGGTGCTGACCGACGAGGACCAGCGACGTCTGGTCGCCGACGCCCTCTCGGAGGTCGACTTCACGGCCCTGAGCGGCGGGGCACGCCGCCAGTCGTGACCTCCGACAGGGCTGTCGTGGAACAGGTCGACAACTAGTGGAAGAGGTGGCCGAGGTCTACGCACGGGCGCTGTTCGAAGTCGCATCCGAGCGCGGCGTGCTCGACACGGTTCGCCAGCAACTGGGGCAGTTCGCCGACGCACTGTCCGCCGATCGGCAGGTGGAGACGTTCTTCGTCTCGCCGTATTTCTCCACCGCTGAGAAGAAGGATGGCCTGGCCCGGATGATCGAGGGCGCCGAGGAGACGTTCATGAGCTTCCTCGAGACCCTGGTCGAGCGTCAGCGGATGCCGGAGATCTTCCGGATCCGAGGGCGTTATGAGCAGCTGTGGGACCAGGAGATGAAGCTGCTCCCGGTC
>JASHUM010000095.1 GCA_030040015.1 Acidimicrobiales bacterium | reverse complement strand
ATGAGGCGGGCCTTGAGCGCCACCCGGCTCTGCCCCAGCGCCCGGTACAGCTCGGCACCGGACACGGCCATGGCGTCGGGGCCGAGCGCCTCCTCGTCGGGATCGAGCACCACTCCTCCGAGCAGGCGAGGGTCGCTGACCACCAACGCCCCGCCGTCGTCGAAGGAAACCGAGAAGCGGTCCCAGGAGGGCAGTCGCCGATCGCTGGAGTACACCAGGCGCTCCACGCCGCTCGTGCCGTCCACGTGCAGACGCCCGGTCATCCCGAAGCGCAACCCGAGGCGCCCGCCGCCCTCCACGTCGAGCACGAGCAGCTTGCCCCGCCGTCGAGCCGCGGTGAAGGCCCGTCCCTCGAGCGCCGTGCGCAATTGGCGCAAGGTGGTCCCGCCCCGAAGAAAGCGGCGGTCACCCACGCAGACGGCGGCGATGGTGCGCCCCAGGGCGGCCTGCGCCAGGCGCCGGTAGGCCTCGACCTCCGGCAACTCGGGCACGAGGCCCAACGCTAACGTTGCCGCGATGCCGCCGGAGAAGCCCCACTGGGTCGACCTGTACCGGGAAGTGGTGACGTCCGGGCTGTGTACGGGGTGTGCCGCCTGCATCATCGCCTGTCCGCACGACGTCCTGCACTATGAGGATTCCGGTGGCGTGTACCGCCCCTGGAAGGTCGAGGAGGACGGCGGGCCCGAAGACTGCACCCACGGCCAGCGCGGCTGCACCATGTGCACCCGGGCCTGCCCGCGCTTTCGCGAATGGGAGAGCGAGATCGACGGCTTTCTCTTCGGGCGGAGCAGACGCGACGATGAGGTCGCCGGCGTGTACCAGGATGTCGTGCTGGCCCGGGCCACCGACCCCGAGCTGGCCGGCGCAGGCCAGGACGGAGGCCTCGTCTCTGCGCTCTTGGTGTGGGCGCTCGAGCACGACGTCATCGACGCCGCCTTGGTGTCGGGGCTCGAAGGCGAGGCGGGGTCGTGGAAGGCGGTTCCCGCCGTGGCCCGCACGAGAGAGGACGTCCTCGCCACCGCCGGCTCGCGCTACACCTACTCGGCCAATACCCTCGCCTACGCCGAAGCAGTGGAGGGTGGCGCCGAGCGCATCGCCCTGGTCGGCATGAGCTGCCAGGCGTCGGTGCCGGCCGTGATGTCGACGCGCAAGACCGGGAAGGTGGCCCGGCGCCTGGCGCTGTCCATCGGGTTGCTGTGCTCGAAGACCTTCGACGACGCCATCTTCGAAGACCTCTTCGAGGCCCGCTACGGACTCACCCGCCACCAGATCGCCAAGATCAACATCAAGGGCGTCTTCCAGATCTGGACCACCGACGGCGCCTATCACGAGGTCCCGCTCAAGGAGGGTCACGCCTGGACCCGCGAGGGCTGCAAGATGTGTCCGGACTTCGCCGCCGAGCACGCCGACATCTCCACGGGGGGCATCGGCGCCTTCGGCGACTGGACATTGGCCGTGGTGCGCACCGACCGGGGGCGGGAGCTGATGGAGTCGATGGCGGCAGGCGGCGCCATCGAGACCCGGCCCGGCAGCGACGACCCCGGCGCGCTGGCGCTGCTCGAGCGCCTGAGCCGAGCGAGCCGCAAACGGTGGCCGGCTGGCGCACCCGAAGGCCCGCGCCGGATCCCGGTCACCGCCTCCTAGAGGGCGGCGGCATGAGCCGGCCGTCGGCGCCGGCCAGTTGGCGGGCGCGCCGCACAACGGCGTCGAGCATCTCCTCGGTGAGCGTCCCGGTGAAGGTGTTCTGCTGGCTCGGGTGGTACGAGCACAGCACGACACGGCCGTCGGGGGCGCGTGCCTCCACCCCGTGGCCGAACCGGGGCCGGGGACGGATCCCGAGCTCGGCGGCGAGGGACTGGTAGGCGAAGGCGCCCAACGCCACCAGCACCCGGCACCGCTCCAGCAACACCAGCTCACGGCGCAGGTAGGGGGCACAGGTGTCGCGTTCGGTCGGCGTGGGGCGGTTGGCGGGTGGCGCGCAACGAACGACGGCCAGGACATAGGCGTCGTGCAGTTCGAGCCCGTCGTCCCGGCGCACACTGGTGGGCTGGCTGGCAAGCCCCGCCCTCCACAGGGCGGCGAACAACCAGTCCCCGGAGCGGTCCCCGGTGAACACGCGCCCGGTGCGATTCCCACCGTGGGCGGCCGGGGCCAGCCCGACCAGGACCACCCGGGCGCCGGGGTCGCCGAACCCGGGCACCGGCCGTCCCCAGTACTCCTCGTGCGCGAACGCCGCCCTGCGCTCGTGGGCCACCTCCTCTCGCCAGGCCACGAGCCGTGGACAACGCCGGCAACCGACGATCTCGTTGGTGAGTCGCGCCAGGCTGTCGTGGCGTCTGCGCGCCGCGCCGGCGCCGCTGGGGGGCGACACGACGATGAGCGTACGATGGCCCGGCGTGGCTCCCCCGCGACCTGTGGCTCCTGCCCTCGCGCTCCTCGTCCGCCACGGGACCACGGCGACGACCGGCAAGGTCCTGCCCGGGCGGGCCCCCGGGCTGCACCTCTCGGACCGGGGCCGCGACCAGGCCGCCGAGGCGGCCAAACGCCTCGCCTCGCTGTCCCCGGCTCCGGTGGCGGTGTACAGCTCCCCCCTCGAGCGCGCTGCCGAGACGGCCCGGCCCATCGCTGCCGCGCTGGGCTGCCGGGTGCGCGTCGAGCGGGGACTGCTCGAGTGCGACTTCGGCGAGTGGACCGGGGCCCGGCTGTCGACCCTGCGTCGCCGGCGTCAGTGGCGCGCCGTGCTGGGCCAACCCTCGACGTTCCGCTTCCCCGGGGGTGAGTCGTTCACCGAGATGCAGACGCGCATGGTCGGCACCTTGGACCGGCTGGCCGAGAGGCACCGGGGAGAGAGCTTCGTCGCCGTGTCCCACGCCGACACCATCAAGGCCGCCGTGGCTGCCACGGCCGGCATCCCCCTCGACCTGTTCCAGCGGCTGGTGATCTCACCCTGCTCGGTCACGGCCCTGGTGCGCGGGGAGGGGTCGCTGCACGTGCTGTGCGTCAACGCCACGGATGGCCCCGGAGAGCTGGTCCTGTCGTGAGCCCGGCGCTCGACCTCGGCGACCTCGACCGCTTCACGGTAGGGGCCGAAGGGCCGGTGGGCCGGCGCGTCTTTCTCGTCCAGTGCCGGGCCGGCTCGACGGTGCTCACGTTGAAGGCCGAGAAGCAACAAGTGGCCGTGCTGGCCGAGTACCTGGGCCGCGTCCTCGCCGACCTGGAGCGGCCCGAGGACCTCCCCGAGGACGTGGACCTCGAGGAGCCCACCGAACCCCACTGGGTCATCGGCACGCTGGGCGTCACCTACGACGAGGAGCTCGACCGCGTCGTCCTGGTGGCCGAGGAGCTGGTGGCCGAGGGCGAGGACGGCGACGTGGCGCGCTTCACCGTCACCCGTGCCCAGGCGGCCGCTTTCGCCATCCGGGCCACGTCGCTCGTGGAGGCGGGGCGTCCCCCCTGCCCCCTGTGCGGGCTCCCGCTCGACCCGAGTGGGCACCGCTGTCCACGCACCAACGGGCACCGGCCACCGGCATCGTGAGCGCACCGCAGTCGTGAGCACGCTGTCGTCGGGGACCATCGAGCTCGTCGGCCGCATGCCGTGGAGCTCGAACCGCACCTTCCTCGTCACCTGCGCTCTCGACGGCGAGGAGACGGCGGCGGTGTACAAACCCCAGTCCGGTGAACGGCACCTGTGGGACTTCCCTCCGGGCATCTACAAGCGCGAGATCGCCGCCTACCGGCTGTCGGAGATGCTCGGTTGGGGACTCGTGCCCGAGACGGTCGAGCGCCTCGACGCCCCACTGGGACCCGGCTCGCTGCAGCGGTTCGTCGACGCCGACTTCTCCGAGCACCACTTCACCCTGGTCGAGGACGAGGAGCACGTGGAACGACTGCGCGTCATCTGCGCCTTCGACGTGCTGGCCAACAACGCTGATCGCAAGAGCGGCCACTGCCTGTTGGCCCAGGACGGCACCATCTGGGCCATCGACAACGGCCTGTGCTTCCACCCCCAGCCGAAGCTGCGCACCGTCATCTGGGAGTTCGCCGGCGAGCCCGTGCCCCCGTCGGTGCTCGCCGACGTCGAAGCGATGAGCAAGGGGCTCCCGGGTCAACTGACGACGTGGCTGTCAGCTCCCGAGCTCGACGCCCTGCGACGCCGTGCCGCCAGGCTGGTGGCGAAGGGAAGCTTCCCCGTCCCCGACCCCGACAGCTACTGCTACCCCTGGCCGCCGGTGTAGGGCAGGCGCCTCAGCGCGCCTTCGGCACGTACAGCGACTGCAGACGACCCCGCTCCGCCGACACCTCCGCCCACCGGGCCACGTCGAAGGACACCGCGGCGAGCGCAGCCGTGGGCAACCCGCGCTCGAGGGAGTGACGACCGAACCCGTCGGCGGGGTCGATCACCAGCTCGAGCAGCTCGAGCAGCGTCGGGTTGTGGCCCACCACCATGACCTGGTCCCGGCTGTCGCCGAGCCCGCGCACCAGGTCGAGCACCTCGTCGGGATCGGCCTGGTACAACGCCGGCTCGACTTCGACGACGGCTCCGTCCCCGAGCCCTTCCACCACGCCCTCCGCCGTCTGCTGGGCGCGCACGGCCGAGGAGCACAGCACGAGCGTCGGCCGGGCCCCGACCATCGAGGCCAAGTGGGACGCGAGCTCGGCGCACTGGCGCCGGCCACGGGGTGCCAGCGGGCGGGCGTGGTCCTTGGCGTCGTGGGGAGCCGCCTTGGCGTGGCGAAGGATCCACAGGACGCGCATGTCGACCGACCTCCTCAGGGGGTGAGCGTAAGCCCCCAGGCATGGTCCATGGCGGCGATGGCGGCCTGGGACAGCCGCTCGGCCCCTCCCGGCGAGACGTGGGTCCCGTCGGGTTCCCTCACCTCGACCGGCGCGCCCGAGGCGTTGGGGAGGTACTGGGCGAAACCGCCCTGGGCCGTACCGAGCACCGTCCACGACGAGAGATACGTGACGCCGGGGTGTACCGCCGCCTGTTGGCCGTAGATGGTGTCGAGCCGCGCCATGGCCGCATCGAGCCCGGGGGCGGCCATGGGCGGCATGCCGATCCACAGCACCCGGGCACCGGCCGACGTGGCCTCGCTCATGAACTGTCCCACCCGCTCGCTGTAGTCCTGGTCCCAGGCCGGGGTGCCGTACGGGACCGCCTGGCCGCTCACCACCATGTTCTGCGGGTCGTTGGCGCCGAGGAACACCACCACCGCCTCCGGGTGGTACTTGTTCAGGTCGGCCTGGAGCTCGGCGGGCCAGTCGAAGTAGTCGGGACGGGCCAGCCCGGTGTCGACCTCGGCGTCCACCTCGGCGCTCACCACCCCGGTGGCGGCCAGGTCGTCGGCGAACTGCCCCCCGAAGTCCACCCCGAGGGAGTCGCCCACGGTGAGCACCCGCAGGGGGTCGGCGGCGGTGGGTGCGGGCAGAGGGGCGAGTGCGTCGGTGGCCGAGGCCTGTGGCGCCGGGCTCAGGGCGGGGTGGGCCGGCTTCGTGGGGGCCTTGGTGGGGACCGGCCCGACCACCTGCACCACCCCGGGACCGTGCCGTCCCATGATGTCGTCTGCGGCCCCGACCACGTGCGAGAGCCCGAGGCCGCGACTGACGGCCGCCCACGGGCGCAGGACGGTGATGGCGGCGCTGCGACGCGTCCCGATGGGCGATCCCTCGGCGTTGTGGAGCAGGGTGGGCGCGTCGAGGAGCGTCCACAAGGCGAAGGCGCCCAGCCCGATGAGCAACGCCTGGCGCCAGCGAACCGTGTCCCCGGTCGAGCGCGCCTGAGGCCCGGGGAGGAACCAGCGGCGCGCCGTGTCGAGCACCCGCCGCGAGATCGGTTCGGGCGCCGGCTGCCACCACGTGTCGCTCGGATCGACCACCCGGGCCCAGACCCGGCGGGCCAGACGGCGCGCTCGCTCCCGGTCGGCGGCCAAGCGCGCCGTGGCGGCGCGTCGAGCGGCAGCGATCTCGTCGAGGAGCCCGCTCACGGCGTCGGGCGCCGGTGCTCGGGAGTGCTCCTGGTCGCGTTCGAGGACGGGGGGCGGCGTCACGCTCAGAACCGGTAGTAGATGAACGGCGCCACGCCCTCGGGGCCCAGCGTGGTGATCACGAGCAGTGTCACGCCCAAGATGGCCGCCTGCACCACCCCGCGCTGTCGGGCGAAGGCGAGGCGGACTCGATCGAGGGCGTCGGAGGGCAGGTACTGCACCCCGACCGAGCCGGCCAGCACCAGCACCAGCACGGGTGTGACGAGCGGAGCCGGCCCCCACGCGGTGAACAGCCGCTCGAGCATGATGCCGACGGTGCCCATGGAGTTGGCGTTGAAGAACACCCACCCCAGGCACACCACGTGGAAGGTGGCCAGCCGCCCCAGGGCGGCCCGCCACCCCGTGGAGGGCACGGGAGGCCTCCCCCGGGCCTCTCGCCACCGGCGCCGCTCGTGGCCGACGACCTGGCCCACGCCGTGCAGCGCCCCCCAGGCCACGAACGTCCAGGCCGCCCCGTGCCACAAGCCGCCCAGCACCATGGTGATGAGGATGTTGCGGGCCACCACCCACCGCCGCTCGGAGTGGTTCCCGCCGAGCGGGATGTAGAGGTAGTCGCGCAGCCAACGAGACAGCGTCATGTGCCAGCGCCGCCAGAATTCCTGGAGGTTCCGGGCCGTGTAGGGAGCGTCGAAGTTTGCCGGGAAGCGGAACCCCAGAAGCAGCGCGCACCCGATGGCGATGTCGGTGTAGCCGCTGAAGTCGGTGTAGATCTCCACGGCGTAGCCGTAGGCGGCGAAGAGGATCTCGAGGGCGCTGTGCTGGCGGGGCGAATTGAAGACGGGGTTCACGATGGCCGTCGACACGTACGACGAGATGACGACCTTCTTGAACAGTCCCGAGGCGATCAGCCAGGCCGCCCGGGAGAACTCGATCTTGCTCCCGTCCCGGCGGGCCCGGATCTGGGGCAGGAGCTCCTCGCCCCGCACGATGGGCCCGGCCACGAGATGGGGGAAGAACGAGAGGTAGACGGCGACCTCGGAAGCCGGGGCCGGATCGATTCGGCCCCGGTACACGTCGACCACGTAGCTCACCGCCATGAAGGTGAAGAAGGAGATCCCGACCGGGAGCGTCACCCGCAGGAGCGGGAGGAAGTCGCCGCCACCGAGGGCGTGGGAGAGCGAGTCGAGGTTGACGGTGAGAAAGCCGTAGTACTTGAACCACCCGAGCAGGCCGAGCAGGAGAGAGACCGAAACCACCATGGCGGCGCGCCGCCACGACGCGGTCCGCGACCGCTGTACCGAACGCGCCCCGACGTGGGCGATGACGGTGGCCGCGCCCAACAGGAACACGAAGCGCCAGTCCCACCAGCTGTAGAAGAGGTAGCTGGCCGCCACCATGGCCGCCCTCCACAGTCGCGGGTACGGGTTGAGCAGCCAGTTGGCGGTGAAGGCCGCGGCGAAGAAGATGGCGAAGTCGACGGTGGGGAACAGCATGGTTGGTGCTCTTGCCCTGAGCGGAGCCCGAGCGGCGCCGCTCGCGCCGGCAGGCTAGCGCGACATGCCGTTGCGTCGCCGGGGAGGACACCCCACCCCGGCACCCGTCATTGACGAGCCTTGAGCGCCTCGATCAGCTTTGGGACGACCTTGTGGACGTCACCCACCACCCCGAGGTCGGCCACGGAGAAGATGGGGGCGTCCTGGTCCTTGTTGATGGCCACGATGTTCTTGGAGCCCTTCATGCCCACCAGGTGCTGGGTGGCCCCCGAGATGCCACAGGCGATGTAGAGGGTGGGCTTCACCGTCTTGCCCGTCTGCCCCACCTGGTGCGAATAGGGCACCCATCCGGCGTCCACGATGGCCCGGCTCGCCCCGGCTGCACCCTTGAGCAGCTTGGCCAGCTCTTCGATCAAGGCGTAGTGCTCGGCCCCGCCCAGGCCGCGGCCACCGGAGACGACCACGTCGGCCTCGTCCAGCTTGGGGCCGCTCTGCTCCTCGACGTGGCGGGACAGGACCTTGGCCGCGTTGGTGACTCCCAGGTCGGGCACCGGGGCCTGCACCAGCTCGGCGGCGGCGCCACCGGAGGGCTCGGCGGCGAAGGACTTGGCCCGCACCACGAAGATCCACGGCCGCTCACCGGTGAAGCGGGCCTTGGCCACCTTGGCCCCACCGAAGAGACCGTGCTCCGAGCGGACGTCGTCGCCGTCTGCGCTCAGGCCCACCACGTTGGTGATGACGGGGAGGTCGAGCATGACCGACAGGCGCCCGGCGACGTCCCGGCCGTCGTAGGTGGTGGGGACGAGCACCACGTCGGGCCGGTTCCCTCCTTGCACCAAGGCGGCGATGGCGGCCGCCACGGGCACGCCGGGCAGCGCGTCGCCGATGTCTCCCACGTCGTGCACCGTGGTGGCACCGAAGTTGCCGAGCTCACCCGCGGCCTTCGCCGTGTCGGGGCCCCAGGCGACGGCCTCCACCGTCGACCCGAGCGAGCGTGCATGGGTGAGGAGCTCCAAGGTTGTGGTGATGGGGTTGCCGTCCACGACCTCGGCGACGACCCAGACCTTCTCGATGGACATGTGTGTGCGTCTCCCTGCTTCGCTCTGCGTCGGTGTCCGGCTCAGACCAGCTTGAGCTGCTCGAGGAAGGCGATCACCTTCTCGTAGGCGTCGCCGTCGTCCACGACGATCTCGCCCGAGGCGCGCGCCTCGGCGTCGGCCACGTCGGTGACCTCCTGTCGGGCGCCGCTCTGCCCCACCTGTCCGACGTCGATGCCCAGATCGGCCACCGTGAGCTGGTCCACCGGCTTGGACTTGGCCGCCATGATGCCCTTGAAGGAGGGGTACCGAGGCTCGACGACACCGGCGGTGACGGTCACCACGGCGGGCAGCGGACATTCGACCTCGTCGTAGCCCGTCTCGGTCTGGCGCTCGACCTTGACCTTGCCCTCGGCGACCGACACCTTCTTGGCGAAGGTGACCGACGGCATGCCGAGGATCTGGGCGACCTGGACCGGAGTGGTGCCGGTGTAGCCGTCGGTGGACTCGGTGGCGGCGATGATCAGGTCGGGCTGGGCGCGCTCGAGCGCCTTGGCCAGGACCTTGGCCGTGGCCAGGGCGTCGGAGCCCTTCAGGGCGTCGTCGCTCACCAAGATGGCCTTGGCCGCCCCCATGGCGAGCGCCGTGCGCAGGCCCGAGGTCTCCCCTCCCGGCGCCATGGACACGAGCGTGACCTCGCCACCGCCTGCCTGCTCGGCAAGCTGCAGCCCCATCTCCACGCCATAGGCGTCGGAGTCGTCCAGGATCAACTTCCCTTCCCGGACCAGGGTGTTCGTCCCCGGGTCCAGGGCCTGGGGCGCGGCCGGGTCGGGGATCTGCTTCACGCAGACTGCGACGTTCATGGACTCGATTGTTCCCGAGGATGCCGGGGCTGGACCAATCCACCCCTCCGAGTCACGAGGCCGGCGGGTCCCGGAGCACCTCCAAGGCGAGATCGACGCGGTCGGTGATCACCCCGTCGACGCCGGCCCCACCCACCGCGTCGAGGTCGGCCCGCTCGTTGACCGTCCACGCCCACACGGCAATCCCCCGGTCGTGGGCCGATCGCACCAGCGCCCCGTCCACCTGGGCCCGGAAGGGCAGCAGCACGGAGGCACCCAGATCGGCGGCCATGGCCAAGGCGTCAGCGGCATCGAGGGCGGGATGCACCAACAACCCGGTGCGCAGCTCCGGCCGCGCCGTCCGCACGGCCTCGAGGGCGGGAGGCCAGAACGACGAGACGAACACCCTGCTCGGTGCGGCCGGTCCCGCCAACGCCTCCCCCACCACGCCGGCGACCACCGCTGCGACGTGCTCCGCCGGGGGAACGCCCACCCCATCTGCTGGCGAGCCCTTCACCTCGACGTCGACGACGGCGCCTGCGCAGGTGGCCAGGGCCTCCTCCAAGGTGGGTAGCCAGACGGGCAGCTCGGCGTCCTCGAGCAGGTGCAGGGGTCCCATCCCCGGGACCTCGGCGTCGTGGAGAACGACGGCGGTGCCGCTGGCGCTGCACCGGACGTCGAGCTCGACCCCGTCCGCCCCGGCCCCCAGCGCCGCGGCGAAGGACTCCAACGTGTTCTCCCGACCCGGGCCCGCTCCGCGGTGTGCCAGCACCGCCGTTGGGGTATCGGCGCCCCGCCGTGGCCACTGTCGAGCGATCTCCTGCACTTCGAGCGCCCTCCGATGCATCTCACCGTCATTCGACTGGGCCTGTGCTTGCGGGCCCGAGCGCTTGGGAGTACGTTCACGAACTAGACCCGGTTCTCGTATTGGCGGTCAACTTCCGTGGCCAGCCATGTGAACTGATTCACAAGAAGCACAGCCCAGCTCGTGCACGGTACCGGAGGAGGGCATCGTGGCACTGATGTGGAACCGCTCGGTGGAGTGGGACGCGGACGACTGGCGAAAGGTCGCTGCCTGTCGTCACACCGAGCCGGACCTCTTCTTCCCCGTGGGGACGACGGGCCCGGCCATCGACCAGATCGAGGCGGCAAAACGGGTGTGTCGTGCGTGTGAGGTCACCGAACCATGCCTCGAGTTCGCCCTGGCCACCAACCAGGAGTCGGGCGTGTGGGGCGGGACGTCGGAGGAGGAGCGTCGCAAGCTCCGCAAGGCGTGGCTGGCGGCTCGACGGCGCGCTTCTTGAACTGACCCATTGCCGGCATCGTGCCGGCGAACATCCGGGCCCCGGGCTGATCCCGGGGCCTCTGCGCGTCAAGACGCGATCACCTGGGTATTCTCGGCATCCGGCGAGCCGTACGCGGCGAGGGGTGGATCGCCATGACCGAGATGGAACGCAGGCGACGGCCCCGCATTCGGTGGCTGGACCGATCGATCCGCTCCAAGACGCTCGCGGTCACGCTCGTCCCAACGATCGTCCTCGGCGTCGCCGCAGTGGTGTCGGCCCTTCTCACCTCCCGGCCCTGGCAGCGCGACATCGACCTCGCCGCCGTGGTGGTGGCAGTCGTGGCCGGGGGCACGCTGTGGCACCTCTTCACCACCGGTGTCGTGCAGAGGCTCAAGAACCTCGAGCAGGACGCCGGGCGCATCGAGGGCGTCTGGGGCGGGCCGGAGCCCGTCGGGCGTGACGAGATCGGCCGCCTGGCCAGTCGCCTCCACGACGCCGTGGTCCAGGTGCGGGTGCACGCCCAAGAGGCGGCCCGGGTGCGCGCCGAGCTGACCGACATCCTCACCGCCTCGCCCGTGGTCTCGCTGCGCTACGACGTCCCGTCACGACGCTTCACCTACGCCAGCGCCAACGCCGAAGCACTTCTCGGCGTCTCCCCTGCCGAGATCATGGCCGACACCGGTGCGGTCGTGACCCGCTTCCACCACGAGGACCAGACGCGGCTGCGGCAGGGCCTGATCGAGAAGCTGCGCCACGGCGAGGACCGCCTGTCACTCACGCTTCGTTGTCGCAACGCCGACGACGCGCCCTGGCACGAGGTGGACGCCTTGTACGCCGTGGAGACCGACGACCTGGGCATGCCACGAACGGTGAGCGGGTACCTGGTCGACGTCTCGGCCCAGCGCGCCGCCCAGCGCGCCGCCGAGGAGCGGCGCCAGACGCTGGAGTCGATCTTCCACGCCTCTCCCGACACCATCGTCGTGCGCGACGCCAAGGGAAAGGTGCTCCTGGCCAGCTCGGCCCTGGCCGAAGTGGTGGGGGTGAGCGGGACGACTCCGGCACCGGGCCGGCCCAGGGACGAGACGTCGGGACAGCGGCTGCGCCGCGAGGACGTGAGCGCCCTGCACGCCCTGATCGAGCGCTGCCTGACCGGCGAGCGCGACCTCGAGCCGGTCGTCACCACGGGCCGGGCCGACGGCGGAGCGGGATATCGCACCTTCGAGACACGGGCCCGGCCCATCCTCGACGAGGACGGCAAGGTGACGGGCACGGTGACGGTTTCCCGGGACATCACCGACCGGGTCGGCCTCGAGCACTCGCTGCGCCGGGCCACGGTGGCGGCCGAGCGGGCCAGCGAGGCCAAGAGCCAGTTCCTGTCCCGGATGAGCCACGAGCTGCGCACCCCGCTCAACGCCATCCTGGGGTTCGCCCAGTTGCTCGAGCTCGACGACCTGCCCTCCGAGCAGTCGAGCAGCGTCGACCAGATCCAGCGGGCCGGTCAGCACCTGCTCTCGCTCATCAACGAGGTCCTCGACATCGCCCGCATCGAGGCCGGACAGCTCACCGTGTCCCCCGAGGCCGTCCTCGTCGGCGAGGTGCTCGAGGAGGTGACGACGTTGTTGGGGCCGGTAGCCGAGTCGGCGGCGGTGCACATGATGGTGGAGCCGGGAGGCGAACGGGACCGCTACGTGCGCGCCGACCGCCAGCGACTCCTCCAGGTGCTCCTCAACTTGGGTTCGAACGCGGTCAAGTACAACGAGCCGGGAGGGACCGTCGCCTTCCGGACGTCGCCGGTGCCCGGGGACAAGGTGCGCTTCTCGGTCCACGACACGGGGCCGGGCATACCGCCCGAGCAGCAGGACCGCCTGTTCGTGCCGTTCTCCCGTCTCGGCGCCGAGCGGTCCGGCGTGGAGGGAACGGGTGTGGGCCTGGCGCTCTCCAAGCAACTCGTCGAGGTGATGGGGGGCTCCATCGGCGTGGAGTCCGCTCCCGGGCACGGGTCGACGTTCTGGGTCGAGCTCCACGTCGTCCCCGTGGCCGAGGCTCCCGGGAGGCCCGAGGCTCCCGTTGGTGACGGCGCCCCGAAGCGGGCTCCCCGGCGTGCCCGGCGACCGGCGGCCCCGGTTGCCGTGGCCGGCGGTCGACCGCCCGAGGAGCCCGTCGCCTCCCGTCTGGTCGTCCTCCACGTCGAGGACGACGCCTCCAATGCCTCGTTGGTGGCGCTCGTGCTCGGGCGGCGGCCCGAGGTCCGCCTCCTCCAGGCCGGGGACGCCCACCTCGGCCTCGAGCTGGCCCGCCAGCACCGCCCCGACCTGGTGCTCCTGGACCTTCACCTCCCCGACTTGAGCGGGGACGAGATGTTGTACCGGGTCAAGGCCATGCCGGAACTGGCCGACACAAAAGTCGTGGTGGTGAGCGCAGACGCAACGCCCGAGCGCATCCGGCGCATGCTCGACCAGGGGGTCGAGGGATACCTGACCAAGCCGGTGGACGTCGGGGCGCTGCTCCACCTCGTGGACGACCAGCTGGCCCGACGGGCGCCCACCCCCTCGTAAGCCCAGGAAAATAGGCACACATCACCCACCGGGTGCACAGAGCGGCAACAATGCGGGTAAGGCATCACCTTGGAGCCGGGCGGCCGGCTCACCACCCGAAGGAGGGGGGCTGAGGATGGTGACGATGACCGAAGAGGACCACACCGTTCTGGTGGCCGAGGACGACCCGGCCAGCAGGACGGCGACACGCCTCTTCCTCCAGCGCGTCGGCTACCAGGTGGGCGAGGCGGCCGACGGGCCCGCCACCCTCCGGGAGGCCAGCCTGGGGCGATACGACCTGGTGGTGCTGGACCTGGGGCTTCCCGGGCTCGACGGCGAGGAGGTCCTGGCCAGGCTCCGGCGCGACAGCGCCCTTCCCGTGATCGTCCTCACGGGCCGCTCCGAGGAGGCCGAGCGGGTGCGGGTGCTCGATCTCGGAGCCGACGACTACGTGGTCAAGCCGTGCTCGCTCCCCGAGCTCGAGGCGCGCATCCGGGCCGTGCTCCGCCGGGGCCAACAGTCGCCGTCCACCAGCCGCATCGAGCACGACGGGCTGGTCGTCGACCGCTCCGCCCATCGCGTCGAGGTCGACGGCAAGGTCGTGGAGCTCACCCCCAAGGAGTTCGACCTGCTCGCCTTCTTGGCCGGGGCACCGGACCAGGTGTTCAGCCGCGAGGAACTGCTCGAGCACGTGTGGGGGTCGACGCAGGAGTGGCAGGACCCGGCCACGGTGACTGAGCACGTCCGCCGGTTACGGCTCAAGCTCGAGGGCGACCCCTCGACGCCGCGCTGGCTGCACACCGTTCGGGGCATCGGCTACCGCTTCTCGATCGGCCCGTAGCGACCGCTAGGTCACCACGGCGCCCGTTCGGGTCCGTTCAGCTTCCATCGACGTGCAGCGGCACGTCGATGTCGATGACCGTGCCGCCTTCGCTGCGCATGCCGATCATGCCGCCCAGCTGGCTGGTGATCAGATCGCGCACGATGGAGAGGCCCAAGCTGTTCGTGGCCTCGATGTCGAAGCCGGGAGGGAGCCCCCGGCCGTCGTCACGCACCTCGATGGTGAGCCCGTAGCCGTCGTTGGCGAGCATGACCGACACGTGTCCGGGCCGGTCCGGGCCACCGGGGTCGCCAAAGGCGTGCTCTACGGCGTTCTGCAGGAGCTCGGCCAGCACCACGGCCAAGGGCGTGGCCACGTCGGCGGGAACCTCGCCCAGGTCCCCCGCCACCTTGATCTCGACCGGGCAGCTGGTCACGACGGAGTCCTCGGTCATGCGCACGAGCGAAGCCACGATCTCGTCGAAGGGCACCTCGTCGCCGGGCTCACGGGAGAGGATCTCGTGGACGAGGGCGATGGACCGCACCCGTCGCTCGGCCTCGCGTAGGGCCTCTCGGCCCTTGCCCGGCTCCAGACGCCGGGCCTGGAGCCGCAGCAGCGACGAGATGGTCTGCAGGTTGTTCTTCACGCGATGGTGCACCTCGCGGATCGCCGCGTCCTTGGAGAGAAGCAGGCGGTCGAGCCGGCGCAGGTCGGTGACGTCGCGCAACAACACCATGACCCCGGTGACCGCACCCTCGGCCAGAAGCGGCGTGCAGTGGAACAGGACGATCACGTCGGGCCGGCGCTCGACCTCCTCGATGACCGGCGCCCCGGTGTCGATGGCGCGCTCGACGGCCAAGGACTCGATGCCGAGGTCGGGGAGGGTCGCGCCCTCTGCAGCGTCGCTCACGCCCATGCGGTGCAGGGCGCTCATGGCGTTGGGCGAGGCGTAGGTGAAGCGGCCGTCGGCGTCGGCTACGACCAGCCCGTCCCCCACCCGGGGAGCGTCCTCGGTGGTGAACTCCTCACCCGCGAACGGGTAGTCGCCGGTGACCATCATGGCGATCAGGCGCTGGTACAGATCGCGATACACGCGCTCGAGCCGGCCCGTTCGGCGCCGGCCTTCGAGAGCTCCGACCCGGACCATCACCGCCACGGGCTCGTCGACGAAACGCACCGGGACGCACTCGAGGCGGGCCGTCTCGGGGACGGCCGGCACCTCTCCGGTGTCGGGCACCGTCGTCAGCTCGGCGCCGGTCTGGCGCATGGGCGCCGGCACGGGCACGGCGGCCACGCCGGTCACGATGTGGCCGCTCTGGAGCGCCTGGACCGCCCACGGCCATTCGGCCGCGGGTTGAAGAGCCCCCACGAGGTCGAGGCGCAGCAGCGTCGCCCCGGTGGTGGGCCGGGTCTGGCCCAGGACCACGAGCTGCTCGGGCCCGGCCCGCTCGGCCGAGGACAGCAGGAGCAGGTCCGAGAAGGACAGGTCGGCCAGCACCCCCCACGAGACCAGCAGCCGCTGGACGTGGTCGAGCTCGGCGGCGTCGAGGGAGGTGTGGCGGGCGGCCAGGGCGGCGGGGTTCTTCACGGGGTCGTCACTTCGGCTCCCAGGGGCACCGGGTGGGGCACGCGGCCACGGAAGGCGACGAGCTCCTCGACCCCGGCGGCGCGCAGCATGGCTGCCAGGTCGTCGACGCGCTCGGCGACGTCGCTCACGCGGTGGGCGTCGGAAGCGGTGGTGAAGGCGACACCCCGGTCGACGAAGCGCTCCAGGAGCCCGGCGTCGGGGTAGGCGGCGTCGACCGGCTTGCGCCAGCCAGCCGAGGACACCTCGGCGGCCAGGCCCGAGGCGGCGGCCGCCTCGGCCAGGCGGTCCCAGCACTCCTCGGGTGACACCGGGCGCCGGCCGGTGACCTTGACGAGATCGGGGTGGGCGAGCACGTCACAGGTGCCGCTGGCGGCCAGCTCCTCGATGGCACCCGTGTAGTCGTCCCAGGCGGCGTCCACGGCGCGCACCGACCACTCCTCCATGGACCGCTCGTCACCGAGGTCGTCGAAGCGCCAGGCCCCGAGCCAGTGCACCGAGCCGAGCAGCACGTCAAAGGGGAAGCCCGAGAGCAGCGCCGCCACCTGGTCCATGCGCCCGGCGTAGTAGTCGACCTCGAGGCCGAGCACGACCGGAAGCCCGGCGTCCTTGGCCGCCAGCACGCAACTCACGTAGGCGTCGAGATCGGCGTCGGTGTGCCCGTCCCAGTAATGGGCCATCGACGCCGCCAGTGCCGGGTCAGGGTCGTCGTCCCAGAAGCCGCGCAGCACCCGATCGGCGTCACGGAAGCGGAACAGGTGCTCGGTGAGTGCCACCTCGCGCACGCCCATCTGGGCGGCACGCTCGCAGTAGGAGGCGACGTGCTCCAGGGTGGGCCCGACAGCCCGCTCCCCGTGCGGCCAGAGGTGGAGGTGATAGTCGAGCATGGCGGCCTCGCTGGCATCGTAGGCGGGCCCCCGGACGGGGCCGGCCTCCGCTGGGTTCAGGAAGCCAGGTGGCGTGCGGCCTGGCGCATGACGGCGTCGAGCGCGGCCATGTAGGCGCGATGAGCGGCGTCGGTGCCGTCGCGCGCCGCCTCGGCGTAGGTGGCGTGCATCCACCGGCGCGCCGCTCGCGACTCCTCGTCGGCGTCGAGACCCTCGGCGCGCTCGATCCCGGCGAGCAACTCGTCGAGCCCCTCGGCGCTCAGCGCCGCGAACCGGTCGATCAGCGTCTCGAGGGCCGGCGGGTTGGGCCCGCCGCCGAGACCGCGGCGCCGGCGCCATCTGCCCTCGTACCCCACGACCAGGAGTGCCCCGACCCGGCCGTAACGCTGCACGACGGCGTTGCGAGCCGCCGGCCACGCCGCCGGGTCACCGAGCAAGGCCACGGCGGAGTCGGTGTCGGCGAGCAGGTCGTCGGCGCGCAGGCCCCCGGCTTCGGCGTCGTCGCTCGCCAGCGCCTCCCCCAGCAGGCCGGAGGCGAGACGGCCCAGCTCACCGGGGCCCGGAAAGCGCCCGGGGCGCGCCGGCGCACCCGACGACCGCTTCACCGTCCTGCCCCCCACCGCTGCGACCATGTCCTCACCTGCTCGTTGGTGCCCACCTGCTCCTCGGTGCCCACCTGCGTTCCGACCCCCGTTGCCGCTATCGGCACGCTCCGTGAGATTCTTCATCTCACCAGCCACAACGAGCGCTCGACACCGCTCGCGAGCAGGGACGACGCCATGCCATCATCGGCCCATGGCCGAGGTCACGATCGCTGCCCCGAGCGGGCCTCTCCCCGGCTACCTGGCCCGGCCCGAGGCGACCCCGGCGCCCGCCGTGCTCGTGGTGCACGAGGCGTTCGGGCTCACCGACGAGATGCGGAGGCACGCCGATCGACTGGCCGCCGCCGGCTACGTGGCGCTGGCGCCGGACCTGTTCTCGTGGGGGCTCACCATCCGGTGCGTGGCCGCCACCATGGTCGCCTTGTCACGTGGCCAGGGACGAGCCTTCGACGACATCGAAGCAGCGCGCAGTTGGTTGGCCGGGCACGAGGACGGCACGGGAGCCGTGGGCATCGTGGGCTTCTGCATGGGTGGGGGCCTGGCCTTGGCCTGTGCGCCGCGGGGCGGGTACGGCGCGGCGGCGCCCAACTACGGCGACGTGCCCACCGACGCCGAACACGTCTTGCAAGGGATCTGTCCCGTCGTGGCGAGCTTCGGGGGCAGGGACCGCTACCTGCGTGGCCACCCCAAGCGCCTCGAGTCGGCGCTGGACGCACTCGGGGTGACCCACGACGTGAAGGAGTACCCCCAGAGCACCCACGGGTTCATGAACCCGCATCCTGGCTTGATCCCCAGGCTCACCGGGAGGCTCCTTCCCTTGGAGTACGACCCGGCGGCGGCCGACGACGCCTGGGCGCGCATCCTGACGTTCTTCCACGAGCACCTGGGCACGGCGCCGCGCCGTTGAGGCTCGACGGCAAGAAGCCGTTGACGGCGGCCCGGCGCCGGTGATGCACTGAGGGGCCCTGCCGGCTGAGCCCGCCACGCGGGACCCCGGCGCTCTGAGCCGTCGCTCACCATCTTTGCTCCTCCCCCGGCGGGCCCGGTCGTCGCGGCCCGCCTGGGCTGTGGACGGCGGAGTGGCCCGTGTCCGGGTTTCGGATGCTCGTCGCCGGCGCGCTGGTCGTGCCGGGCACCATGGTGGCCGGAGTCCTCGGCCTGGTCGGCATCGTGGCCGGCGTCGGGGCCGGCCTCACCCCGGGGAGCGCCGCCGCGGACCAGCGCGTCGCCTCGAGCCCGGCGGTGCCGGCGGCCATGGCCGCGCTCTACCGTCAGGCCGCAGCGACCTGCCCCGGATTGCCGGCCGGGGTGCTCGCCGCCATCGGCACGGTCGAATCGGACAACGGGACCTCCACCCTCCCGGGCGTGCACTCGGGCGCCAACGAGGCAGGCGCACAGGGGCCGATGCAGTTCGAGCCGGCCACCTTCGCCGAGTACGCCCTGCCCGTGCCTCCGGGCGGGGTGACGCCGCCGTCTCCCTACGACCCGGTCGACGCCGTGTACGCGGCGGCACGCCTGCTCTGCGCCGACGGCGCCCGGGGCGGTGCCGACGTCGCCGCGGCCGTGTACGCCTACAACCACTCGAGCGCCTACGTCGCCGAGGTCCTCGACCTGGCCTCCCGCATGCCCGGGGGCACCTGAGCGGGGACAGGTCGAAACGGCTCTTGCACGGCGTCGAGTCGAGAAATGGGACCTTCGGCCCTGTCGAAGTGCCCGGCTCAGGAGTAGAGCGACCGGTGGGTGGAGAGACGCCCTGGTCGAACAGGGGTCGCGGGGGGCCGAGACCCTCGATGAAAGGGGATGTGGATGTACCTGTTCTCCCGATCTGCGCGTCTGGCCCCGGGGCGGCTCGCCGAGGCGATGGCCTGGGCGGTCAACATCACCGAACAAGTGAACCGCGTGAGCGAGACACCGTTCACGCTCTGGTCGAGCGTCTTCTCGCCGGGGGTCGGGACCCTCGGCTGGACGACCATCGTCGAGGACTTGAGCGTGCTCGAGACCGTCGACGCCAAGTTGATGGCCGACGATGCATACCTCGGCCTGGTCAACGAAGGAGCCACGTTCCTCTCGAGCGACGCCATCGACGACGCCTTGGCCAGCCTCGTGGTGGCTGACGTGGACCCGTCGGGCACACCACCGTCCTACGTGAGCGTGGTGCGGTCCATGATGGTGCCTGGCGCGCTGGCGAGCGGCATCGAGGTCGGCGCCGAGATCGCCCAGCGGGCAAAGGCCATCACCGGCCGCCCCACGTCGTTCGGCGTGGCGTCCACGGGCCCGTACGGAGGGGTGGTCTGGTTCACCGGATGCGAGTCGATCGAGCAGCTACAGCGGGCCGAGGAGGCGACCAACGCCGACGCCGCGTTCGTCAAGCTCCTCGACACGAAGGCCTCGAAGGCGTACTTGCCCCAGGTCACCACGCAGACGATCTACCGCAAGATCACCTGACCGGTCACAGTCCCGAGAACGGCGTCGCGCCCGGCACCAAGCTGACGGTTCCCAGGAGCCCGGTGCTGTTCAGGAATTGCAGCTCCATGGCCAGGCTGTTCACGCCGTTGCCCACGCCGAGACCGGACGTGCTGACGCCGACGGTGATCGTGCTGAGCTCGCCGAAGGCATTCCCGTTGGCGTCCATGAATCCGCTCCCCGAGTCACCGGGAATGCCGGGCGTGACGGTCTCCACCAACGTGTTCCACCCGTCTGTCCCGGACGTGGGGCCGAGGGAGATGCCGACCTTGGGGCTGAGGAGCTCGAGCCCCAATCGCAGGGTCGAGTTCTGGTAGCTGTACACGGTCGAGCCCGAGGCCGGGATGTCGGAGAGGCCGTCGGGACCTCCGAACACGGGAACGGTGGGGTCGACCGACAACCCGGGGAGGATCTGCACGAGGGAAAGGTCGTTGTACTGGCACGCAGCTGAGGAGGAGTCGCTGGCGTCGCCGTCCGCCTGCATGGTCACCCATGAGTTGTAGGCCATCGTCCCGATCTCCGGTCCGACGGTCTCGGGGGCGTTCAGTTCCAGTCCGCTCGAACCGACACCGAGCACCGGCTCACCGATGAAGACGGGGGTCCCGTCGGGGACGACCGGGGAGTTGCAGGCGGTGTCGGTGTCGCCACCGGTGCCGGCGCAGTGGGCGGCCATTCCGATGTACTGCGTCGTGCCGTTGGTGAAGACGAAGTTGGCGGTGCATCCGTTGTAGTTGCCTCCACCCACGTCGACCCACAATTCGATCCCGGGGTACACGGTGGCAGAGGGGGTCAGGTCGGTGATCGCACCGGCCTGCGACGACCCGCTCAGGGCGACGGGGAACGCGATGACGAGGGCGACGCAAGTCGCCGTGATCAGATGGGGGAGGCGGCGTCTCATGGACGGAAGCATACGCAGGCACTCTGAGCGCACAAATGCGCGGAATCGGCCGGTTTCCCTCCAGATCCGCAACATTGCGTGATCGAAGCGAAACCGGCGACGAGGCATGGTCGCGCCACTACGGCGTCAGGTCGCTCGCGGCTCTTCGCCCCACAACCGGCTTCCCAGGCGCAAAAGACCGGCGACGTCGTAGACGTCGGTGTCGAAGAACGGCACGCTCACGAGCACCTCGGGGGCGGTGCCGACCTCGGCGCGCTGTTCGGCCTCGCGCTGGGCCACCACCCGGTAGTCGAGATAGCTCTGGCCCACCTCCGTCAGGACCCGCCGCACGTTGCGCTCCTCGGCCCCCCCGAGCACCGGCGCCAAGGCGCCGGCCAGGTCGGTGGCACGGTCCCGCATGGCCTCTGCCACCTCGGCTCCGGAGGGATCGCGTAGGTAGGCGGGAAGCACCTTGTTCAGCACGATGGCGCCGAGATGGAGCTTGCGCGCCACCAGCTGCTCGGCGAAGAACTCGGCCTCCCGGAGCGGCACCACCTCCAGGGTGGAGACCACGACGAAGGAGGTGCGCCGCTCGGCCAAGAGCCGCTGCACGGCACGGGCCCGCTCGACGAACCCGTCGTACATGGTCTGGAAGAGGATGAAGAACTGGGCGATGTCCTCGAGGAACTGCGTCCCCAGGATGCGGTCGGCCACCTGGTAGAAGGGCCTGCTGGCCACGTTCACGAGCCTCGACCGGTACGGCACGATCAGCCAGCGCAGCAGTCGCGACGAGAAGAAGTCCGCCATCCGCTCGGGGGCGTCGAGGAAGTCGAGGGCGTTGCGGGTGGGAGGGGTGTCCACCACGATCAAGTCGTAGTCACCTTCGGAATGGATCTCGAAGAGGCGCTCCATGGCGATGTAGTCGTGACTCTGGACGAAGCGTCCCGAGATGTTGCGATACAGCGGGTTGCCGAGGATCTCGTCGCGTGTGCGGGCATCGGGGGCGTGGGTGCGGATGAGGGAGTCCCACGACTCCTTGGTGTCGAGCATGGCCGCCCACAGCTCACCGGCGGGCCTGACCCCGGCGTTGTGGAAGGCGTCCTCGGGAACCTGGCGCTCGGTGTTGCCGATCCCGTCCAGGCCCAGCGCGTTGGCCAGCCGCTTGGCCGGGTCGACGGTGAGGACGAGGACCTTTCCCCCGATGCGCGCCGCCGCCGTCGCTGCTGCTGCCGCTGCTGTGGTCGTCTTGCCGACGCCTCCCGGCCCGCAGGCGACGACGATCTCACGCGACGCCAGCAGGCCGTCGAGCGAACCGGCGGTGTCCTCGGCGCGCCGGGCCTTCGGCATCAGAACCCGAGCTCCTCGCCGAGCGAGCTGGCGACTTGGCGGATGGTGCGCAACCCGTGGAACCTCGTGAAGAGGAACGGCAGGTACAGCATCTGCACCTCGGAGTCGAGCCCGGCCCGCAAGCGCTCGAGATGCTCGGCCCGGGTGCGCCGCAACGTGACGGCCAGGCGGGCGGCTTCGAGGACGGGACGGGGGTCGCCGCCGACGAGCTCACCCAGCCGGTGGGCCGCATCGGGCCGGCACAACCGCTCGAACACCTGCTCCTCGTTGCGGCCGAAGAGCTCGGGGAGGACCCGGTTCACCACCACGTCGGCCAGGTCGACGCTCGTCTCCTTGGCCACGCGCCCGGCCAGCTCCATGGTCTCGTTGACCGGCATCTCCTCGGGGGTGGTGACGATGACCAGCCCGGTGCGTGCCGGGTCGGAGAGGATCTCCACCATCCAGTCGGTCTGGGAGCGGATGAGCCCCACTTTCACCAGCTCGTTGATGGCCTGGGGCGCAGCGAGCTGGCCGACGATGTGCCCGGTGGCCGGGGCGTCCACCACCACGAGGTCGTAGTGGCGCTCCCGGACCTCGTAGCAGAGCTTGCCCACGGTGAGGATCTCCCGGACCCCGGGGGCGGCGGTGGCCACGAAGTCGAAGGCCCGGGCCAACGGACCGATACGCCCCACGACCGGGATGCGCAGGTTGAGCTTCAGGTATTCGCGCAGCGAGGCCTCGGTGTCCATGGACATGGCGAACAGCCCGGGGAGGACCTGCCGAGGGGTGAACGACGTCTCGTCCGTCTCGAGATAGGACGCCACGTCGCCCTTGGCGTCGACCTCGCACAGCAGCGTGCGGCGTCCTCGCTCCGCCGCGAACAGGGCCAGGGCGCAGGCAACGGTGGTCTTGCCCACCCCGCCCTTCCCGGTGACGAAGACCAGGCGGCGGTCGAGCAGGGCGACCACGGGCGGCCGGACCTGGCCGGCGGCGGCCCGACTCAGGGGGCGCCGAAGCCGACGCGCCGCTCCGAAGCGGGGGCCCCGACCTCCACGTAGGCGATCTTGGCCACCGGCACCGCCACCTTCCGCCCGCGCCGGTCGGTGAGCCAGAGCACCCCGTCGGGCTTGGACAGCGACTCCTCGATCTGCTTCATCACGCTGTCGCGCTTGGAGTCGTCGCCCAGCTCCACCTCGAGCTCCTTGATGCTCTGGACGATCCCGATACGTACGTCCACCGGCCGGCTCCTTCGGTCGTCTGGCCCCGAGGCACGCCCGGTGGCGGCCCGCCCCGACGATACAGCCGTGGACCAGACTGGGATCCAGACGACCGGAGGTGCAAATGGGCACGACCCCGTCGCCGAGCGAGCGCAGCCGCCGGTGGGCCGAGACCATGGAGGGCCACGGGGGCGGGGCTCTGCGCACCGCTCATGCCGAGGCGGGCCGGCGCGTCGCCGACGATCCGACCGGCGTGCACGGACGAGCCGAGCGAGAGGAGCTCGAGGACGCCCTCCTCGCCCCTGGCGCCACCCGGGCCTCGGGAGGTGGCCGCCGGGCCGTTTCAGAGGAAGCCGATTCACGTCGCACCTGCTTCGAACGCGACCGCGACCGGATCCTGCACTCGAGCGCCTTTCGCCGGCTGGCCGGCAAGACGCAGGTGTTCATCTTCCCCGCCGACCATCAGCGCACCCGGCTCACCCACGCCCTGGAGGTGGCCCAGGTCGCGACGGGCATCGCCCGGGCCTGCCGGCTGAACGTGGCGCTCACCGAGGCCATCGCCCTCGGCCACGATTGCGGGCACGGGCCGGGCGGGCACGCCAGTGAGGACGCGCTCGGGATCTTCCTCCCCGACGGCTTCGACCACGCCGTGTGGGGTGCAGACGTCTCGCTCGCCGGGCTCAACTTGTGCGCCGAGACGCTCGACGGCATCCGCAACCACTCGTGGTCCAGGCCGGTCCCGGCCACCCCCGAGGGCGACGTGGTGAGTTGGGCCGATCGGATCGCCTACGTGTGCCACGACTGGGAGGACGCCGTGTCGGCCGGCATCGTCACCGCCGAGCAGCTCCCCGAAGCCGTGCGGCGTCGCTGTGGCCTGCGGCGCTCCAGCCAGCTCGGGGCGTTCGTCGACGCCGTGGTCGACACCGTCTGCACCACCGGGCAGGTGGGCATGGACGAGGTGACGGCCGAAGCCCTCGCCGCCTTCCGCAGGAGCAACTACGAACGGGTCTACCTGCGTCCCGCTTCTCTGGCCCAGGGGGCGGCGGTGGTGGCGGTGCTGAGGGCGCTGGTCGAGCACTTCGCCGACCAACCCAACCGGATCCCTGACATCCGTGAAGCGGGCGGACTGGCGAGTGGGGGTTCCGAGGCGTTGCGCGCCGCCGTGCGCTACGTGGCAGGGATGACGGACCGCTTCGCCGTGGCGTGCGCCACCGCCGAGCTCGGGTGGGACCGCTCTCGGCTGCCGCCCGGCGTGGACGTGCTCGGCGGCCCGGGGCTCACCTGACCTTGAGCTCGCTCCGATAGATCCGCGCCGGGCCCAGGGCCAGCACGGCCTCGGCCAGGGCGTCGAAGGCGGCGGCCGCCTCCCCGTGTGGGTCCGACACCCTGACCGGCACTCCCACGTCTGCGCCTTCTCGGACCTCGGGGACCAGGGGGATGCGGGCGAGCAGGGGCACGTCGAGCGACTCCGCCAGCGCTTGTCCCCCTCCGGCGCCGAAGAGCTCGTAACGGGTGCCGTCGCTCCCGGTGAACCAGGACAGGTTCTCGATCACGCCCCGTACCGGAAGCTTGAGGTGCCTGGCGGCGAAAGCCGAGCGCTGGGCCACGCGCTGGGCGGCGGGTTGCGGGGTGGTCACCACCACGATCTCGGTCCGAGGCAGGTACTGCCCGAGCGACAGGGCCACGTCGCCGGTGCCGGGAGGCATGTCGATGAGGAGGAAGTCGGGCTCCCCCCAGTACGCGTCGACGAGGAACTGCTCGAGCGCCTTGTGGAGCATGGGCCCACGCCAGATCACGGGCTGGTCGTCGGGGACGAAATATCCCATCGACAGGCATCGAACGCCGTGCACCACGGGTGGCACCAGGAGGTCGTCGATGGCCGTGGGCCGGCGGTCCACACCGAGCATGCGCGGCACCGAGAACCCGTACACGTCAGCGTCGAGCAGTCCCACCTCCTGCCCGGAGGCGGCCAGCGCCACGGCGAGGTTCACGGCGACCGACGACTTGCCGACGCCGCCCTTGCCCGAGGAGATCCCGACCAGGCGCGTGCGCGACCCGGGGGCCATGAACCGGTTGGGGCCACCCGGCTCACCACCCGGAGGCGATGCCAGCGCCGCCTTGAGGTGCGCCCGCTCCTCGTCCGACATGGGGGAGAACTGCACGCTCACGGCGTCCTCGCCACCGGCGCCAGGACCGAGCGCGAGGCGGACCCGGCCGGCCAGCTCGTCGGCCACCGGCCACGGCTCGGTCGGCAGGGCCAGCGTGACCTCGACCGCTCGCCGCCTCGAGCGCACGGCGCGCACCATGCCCAGCTCCCCCAGGCTGCGCCCGAGTTCGGGCTCCACGACGGCGGAGAGGGCGGCGCGCAGCTCGGCGTCATCCGCGCTCATGAGGTCCTCCCGAGAATGGGCGTCACGGACACGACCAGGGATTTCGTCGTGTCACCGGTAGACTATCGACGTGGCTGCGCGCCCTGATCCCACCGGCTCGTGCCCCGACGACGCACCCGTCACCCCCACCGGCGAATCCGAGGTGGCCGGTCCCGACGGGCGTTTCTCGGCGGCGGTGGCGGCCGTCACGTCCGCCTTCGGCGACCCCACCCGTCGGGAGATCTTCCTCCACGTGCGCTCGCATCCCGGGGCCACGGCGTCGGAAGTGGCAGGCGCCTTCTCGTTGCATCCCAACGTCGCCCGCCACCACCTCGACCGCCTGGCTGCGGGCGGCTACCTGGAGGTGACGCTCGAGCGCCCCGCCGACGGCGGTGCAGGACGACCGTCCAAGCACTACCGGGCCGCCGAGGGTCCCGGCGCCGACCCCACGGTCGAGCTGGTGGGGCGGCGCGACGAGCTGCTCGTGTCGCTGCTCACCGAGGCCCTGGCCCTGCTCGGCCCGGAGGAGGCCGAGCGCATGGCCGAGCGCGTGGGCGAGGAGTACGGCAGGCTCCTGGCCGAGCGAATGGAACCAGGTGAGGGTCAGCGTTCGCTGCGCGCCGCCATGCACGCCATCGCCGACGCGCTGACCGCCCACGGCTTCGCCGCTCATGCCGAGGACCGGGGGTCGTCGACCGCGGTGGTGGCCGAGCACTGCCCCTTCGGCGAGGCGGCCGCCGCCCACCCGGTCATCTGCGCCGTGGACCGCGGCATGGTGCGGGGGTTGCTCTCGTGCCTGTGCGACTTGGGGGACGAGCCCATCCCCGTGATCCTGTCCTCCCGGGCCCGCGGCGACGACGCCTGCGCGGCGCTGGTCTGATTCGCGCCTACCTCGACCACGCCTCCACCTCGCCGCCTCGCCCCGAGGTGGTGGCAGCCATGGTGTCCTGGCTGGAGAAGGGACCGGCCGCCGATCCCGGGCGCCTGCACGAGGCCGGGCGCGCCGCCCGTGGTGCTCTCGAAGAGAGCCGAGCCGCCGTGGCCGAGTTGCTCGGGACGCGGCCCCGCCAGGTCGTGCTCACCTCGGGCGGGACGGAAGCCGTGAACAGCGCGGTGTGGGGGACGTGCCGGAGCCGTGAAGGCAGCGTCGTCGTGTTGGCGGGAGTGGAGCACTCCTCGGTCCAGGAGTCCTCAGCACGGCTGGCGGAGGTGGCCCGCGTCGGGGTCGACCGGTACGGGCGCATCGAACCCGCCGCCGTGGACGAGGTCCTCGAGCGACTCGGCCGATCCCGGCGAGACGTCGCCCTCGTCCACTGCCAGCTGGCCAACCACGAGGTGGGCACCCTGCAGCCCGTGGACGAGGTCGTGGAGCTGTGCCACGAACGTGGCGTGCTGGTGCACGTGGACGCCTGTGCCGGGGCCGGCCACGTGCCGCTCGGGGTCGACGACCTCGGAGCGGACCTGGTGTCGGTCAGCGCCCACAAGCTCGGCGGCCCCCCGGGAGCGGGTGCCTTGGTGGTACGCCGGGGAATGCGGGTCGAGCCGTTGCTGGTCGGCGGCGAGCAGGAACGGGCCCGGCGCGCCGGCCTCGAGGACGTGCCGGCGGCCGTGGGGTTCGGTGCCGCGGCGGCGTCGTTGTCCGGCGGCCGGCTCGAAGTTGAGGCCCGGCGCCAGGCCGCGCAGCGCGACGCCCTCGAGAAGGCGGCGTGCGCCCTTCCGGGTGTGCACACCCTGGGAGACCCCGAACGCCGGGTCCCGCACGTGCTGTGCCTGGCCGTGGAGGGCGTCGAGGCCGAACCGGTCCTGCTCGGGCTGGACCAGCGTGGGATCGCCGTCCACTCGGGCTCCTCGTGCTCGAGTGAGTCGTTGGCCCCTTCGCCCGTGCTCGAGGCCATGGGGGCCGATGCGGAACGGTCGCTGCGGCTGTCGGTCGGGTGGTCCACCACCGATGCCGAGGTGGGAGCCTTCGCCGAGTCCTTCGGGCCCGTGGTGGAGTCCCTGCGCGCCCTGCGTGCGTGAGCGGTTGGTTGGCGACGCCGGGGATGCGGGATACTCGAGTGGTGGCGGAAGCACCGGACCGTAGCCTGAGCCTGCGCGGGGCGGTCGCCCTCTTCTCCGGCTTCGGATCGCCGCGCGTCGTCCTCGTCCTCCTGCTGGCCGCCGTCGGTGGACGCTTGGCCATCGGCGGGTGGTCGTGGTGGGACCTGCTCGGCCCGGGCGTCGTGTTGGCGCTCCAGCCCTTCACCGAATGGACGATCCACGTCTTCGTCCTGCACTTCCGGCCCCGCACGGTGGGGCGCGTGCGCGTCGACCCCTTGGTGTCGCGCAAGCACCGGGCCCATCACGCCGACCCGAAGGACCTGCCACTGGTGTTCATCCCCCTGCCGGCGCTCTTCGGGTTGGTGGCGGGAGTGGCGGCCATCTGCCTCGGCGCACTCCCACTCGAGCGGGGGCTCACCACGTTGGTCGCCGCCTTGGTGGTGCTGGCGACGTACGAGTGGACGCACTTCCTCATCCACTCCACCTACCGGCCACGTCACGCCCTGTACCGCTACGTCTGGCGGGCGCACCGGAACCACCACTTCCGAAACGAGCACTACTGGTTCGGCGTGACCGTCCATCTCGCCGACCACGTGCTCGGGACCTTCCCCGAGCGCACGGCTGTTCCCGTCTCGCCCACGGCCCGGACCCTGGGGGTGGACGAAGCCGCCTGAGAAGGACCTTCGGCCCTCTTGCCCCGTCACGAAAACTGATATCTAATAGATATCAGTTTTCGCTGTTGCGAGAGGAGGAGCCATGAACGATTCGGAGCAGTCGGTGCCGGGGCCGGTCGGGCACGAGGGGGTGCGGACCGCCATCACCGAGCGCCCCGCCCGCATGGTCACCGGGTGGTTGGGGGTGGCTGTGCTCCTCGCCTGCGTGGCCGGCATGGTGGTGGCGGCCATGGAGCAAGCCGGCGCGTGGAGTCTTGCGCCCTACCTCGTGTTCGCGCTGGAGCTGAGCTCGCTCGTCATCGTGGCGCCCGGACAGACCAGGGTGATCCAGTTCTTCGGCTCCTACACCGGCACCATCCGCCGCCCCGGGCTGTGGGCGACGTGGCCGCTCATCGTGCGCCGAGCGGTGAGCGTGCGGGTGCGGAACTTCGAGACCAGCCGGCTCAAGGTCAACGACGCGGAAGGCAACCCCGTCGAGATCGCCGCCATCGTCGTCTGGCAGGTCTCCGACACGGCCAAGGCGGTGTACGCCGTCGACGACTATCCCGACTTCGTGTCGGTGCAGAGCGAGTCGGCGCTGCGACACGTCGCCACCGGCCACCCCTACGACGACACCGAGGGAACCGGGACCTCCCTTCGGGGGTCGACCGACGTCGTCGCCGCCCAACTGGCCGGGGAGGTGGCGGCCAGGGTGGCCGTGGCCGGGATCGAAGTGGTCGAGGTGCGCATCAGCCACTTGGCGTACGCGCCGGAGATCGCCCAGGCCATGCTCCGGCGCCAGCAGGCCAACGCCGTGGTGGCGGCACGCTCTCGCATCGTGGAAGGGGCGGTGGGCATGGTGGAGATGGCCCTGAACCGCCTCACCGAGCAGGGCGTGGTCGAGCTGGACGAGGAGCGCACCGCGGCCATGGTGAGCAATCTCATGGTGGTGCTGTGCGGGGACCAGCCACCGTCACCGGTGGTCAACGCCGGGACGCTCTATTCGTGAACCCGGACCGCAAGCCGGTCCTGCTGCGCGTCGATCCGGCCGTGCACGATGCCCTGGCCCGGTGGGCTGCCGACGAGTTCCGCAGTCTGAACGCCCATATCGAGCTCCTCCTGCGCCGGGCACTGGCTGAGGCGAGCCGCATGCCCAAACAAGCTGCGCCCGTGCCCCGCCGGGGTCGCCCGCCGTCACGGGCCCGGCGGTGACGTGCGCTCGGCCGAGGAGCTTCAGTCCCCGTCCGTGACGGGTGTGAACAGCGCGAAGGCAGCGCCTTGGGGGTCGATGGCCACCGCGAACCGCCCGGTGCCGGGGATGTCCATGGGTGGAGCCACGATCGTGGCGCCCAGCGCCTCGGCTTCCTTGGCGGTGGCGTCGACGTCGGCTGCGCCGAAGTACACGAGCCAATGGTCGGGGACCTCGGCGGGGAGGTCGGGTCGACGCGCCATGGCACCGGCCACCGTCCTCCCACCTACCTGCGCCTCGGCGTACTCAGGGCCACCGCCCCACTCCCAGCCGAAGGCAGCGGAGTAGAAGCTCTTCGACTTCTCGAGGTCCGAGGTGGCGAGCTCGGACCAGGTGAACGCGCCCGCCTCGTTCACGAGCTGGGCCCCGAGGTGGTTGCCGGGTTGCCAAGCGGCGATGACGGCGCCGGTGATGTCGGCGAAGACAGCCATGCGCCCCGCCTCGAGGACGTCCATGGGCGCCACGACGACCTTCCCTCCCCCATCCTGAACCCGGCGTGCCACCTCGTCGACGCTGTCCACGTTCACATAGGTCGTCCAGCGCGGCGGGCCCGGATCCTGCGCCGGGCTGACGGCGGCCACCTGCCTGCCGCCCTTGGAGACGATCGTGTAGTGCCCGGCCTCCTCTCCCATGTCCTGGGCCTCCCATCCGAAGAGCGACGAGTAGAAGGAGACCCCACCGGCAGGATCGGCGGTGCCGATGTCGACCCACGACGGGACCCCGTGCTCGTAGCGCGTCATCTCGGGCATGGCCAACCTCCTGATCGGGTCAGAGCGGATGGTCCCGCGGCCCGGCCTCGGGGGCAAGGGAAATGTTCGCGGAACGTCGGGTCAGCCTGAGTCGACGGACGCCCGCCGGGGGCCGGAGGTCCTCGAACTCCGGCAGCCCAAGGCCGGAATCCGGGTCGGGACGGCCGTGCGGAGGCTGGCGGCTCAAGTACCTGGGGGAACGAGCCGACGTAGTACCGGGGTGGGCCTGAGGGGGGCCGCCGCGGGGACCTGGGGCGCCTGGACCCTTGATCCGAATTGACGGCCATCATGAGAGAGCAACCAGGATCCTCCGCAGACCTTTTCCTGGTGAGGAAAGGCAAACTGGCGCGCCTGTGGCGCCGCCGCTCACCCGGGGCCCAGGGCGCCGGCAGGTCCTCGACGGCGCAATCCGAGCTCGAGCGGGAGCAGATGGAGGAGCGGGTTCGGGGGGTCCTCGCCCAGCGGGCCCTGGAGACCCTTCTCCAGCCCATCATGGACCTCAGGAGCGGGCGGCCAGTGGGGGTGGAGGCCCTGTCGCGCTTCTACCAGCAGCCGCTACGCCCGCCCGACGTGTGGTTCAACGAGGCGGCATCGGTCGGTCTCGGGATCGACCTGGAGATGCTCGCCATCCGCAAGGCGCTCGAGATCCTGCCCCGACTGCCCTCGGGTCTCTACCTCTCCCTCAACGCCTCGGTCGAGACGACGATGTCGGATGAGTTCCGCGACGTGGTGGGCGGTGCGGACACCGACCGCCTGGTGCTCGAGATCACCGAGCACACCAAGGTCCCCAGCTACGCGCTCTTCCTCCAGAGGATCCAGGACCTGCGCTCGATGGGCCTACGACTCGCCGTCGACGACGCAGGGGCCGGATACGCCAGCTTCCGCCACGTGCTCAACCTGTCCCCCGACGTCATCAAGCTCGACATCGACCTGACCAGGGGAATCGACAAGGACCCCGCCCGCCGCGCCCTCGGCTCCGCCCTGCTGACCTTCGGCATCGACGCCTACAACGCCTCGATGGTGGCCGAGGGCATCGAAACCGCCGGCGAGCTCGACACGCTGCGCGACCTGGGATGTCCGATGGGCCAGGGCTTCTATCTCGGCCGACCGGGTCGGTTGCGCCAACCGGCTGGGACGAACGCGCAACCCGGACAGGCACCGAGCCCTCAGCCGGTAGGCCAAGCACCGGCTGGGCGGGCCACCCCGCTCCCGAAGGCGCCGGCTGCGCCGGACTCACCGGCCGAGAAGGAGGACCTGTCGGTCCCCGAGCGGCACCTCGAGGAGTACGCCCAGCTGCTTGCGATGGCAGCCGAGATCAGGGACGTGCAGAGGGCGACCACCGCCAGGCGCTGATCACCCACCGACCCCCGCCGGGGCTGCCGGCACGGGCTCACGGGCACCGGTGAAGGCCTTCACGACGTAGGGCCATGCCGTCTGCTCCGAGGACAGCGGCGGATCCGAGGCCAGGAACCGGGAGAACTCCGACGCCGCCTGGGCGTCGTTGCCCTCGGTGAGGAGCATGGCCCCGAGGTAGAGGTGGGGCGCGTACGCCTGCGAGTCGACTTGCTCGGCTTGTTCCTCGGTGGCCTGACCGGTCGAGAGCGCCTTGGTGTTGCGGGCCGAGACGCCGGCCTCGAACTCGAGCCATCCCGACTCCGCCAGCGCCTGCTCCTGGGTGGGGTCCTGCTGGAGGACCTGGTGGTAGAGCGTCAACGCCTCGGCGTCCTTGCCCTCGCTCTCGAGAACCTGGGCCTGTCCGAGGGTGCGCTGGAGCTGCTCGGCGGCGGACAGGCTCACCGACCCGCTCGAGGTCTCCCCGGGCAGACGCGACGTCACCTCGGCGGCGACGAGCACCACGGCGGCAACGGCGAAGAGACCGACCGCCGCCCACAACAGCCACCTCCTCCGTCGCCTCGAGGGCCGGGACTCGTCCGCCGGCGGCTCGCCTGTGGGCGCAACGTCCGCGGGCGCAACGTCCTCGGGCGCAGTCCCGGTCACCGGCTCCTCCAGTGCCCGCAACACCGCCGCGGCACGCGCCGTGTAGTCGGCGTGCATGGCGGCGTAGTCCTCGGGACTCACGTCACCGGCGTCTCTCTCGGCGTCGAGGTCCTCGATGGAACGGAGCAGGAAGTCGCGTTCGTGCTCGAGACGGCGCCTGGCGTCGGAGCTCCCGGTGTCGAGGCCCACCCGCGTCATGACGTCCCCCGCTCGGCCAGCGCAGCAGCCACGAGCTCACGGTCGTCGTCGGACACTTCGGCTCCCTGCACCCTTCGCCGCCGCCAGAAGAAGAGCCCCAGACCCACCAGGCACAGGGCCACGACGACGATGGGTGCCACCCACACGACGCCGGTCCCGCCCGATGCGGGTGGACGCAGCAGGATGTCCTCCCCGTACCGGCTCACCAGGTAGGCCTCGATGACGGCGTCACTCTCCCCCTGCGCCACGCGCTGCGCCACGATCTGGCGGATGCCCACCGCCGTCGGCGCAGAGGACTGTGCCACCGACAGGTCCTCGCAACTCGGACAGCGCAGCTGGGCGTCGATGGCCGCTGCCCGTTGCGACGGGCCGAGAGCGGGCGAGGGATGGCGGGCGCCCACGACGAGAGCGATCCCGAGCACGACGCCCATGACCGTCCAGGGCGCCCACCGGCGAAAGGAGGGTCCGCTCATGCCGTCCCCTCCTCGGCACGCTTCAGCCAGTAGTCGAGGCCGGCGGCGGTGACCGGCCCGTCGAAGTGGGCGACCACCGTTCCGGTCGGCGACAGGAGGAACGTCTCGGGCGGGGCCCTGACACCGAAGGCAACTGCGTCGGTGCCGTCGGGATCGGGAATCGCCGGCCAGGTGGCACCGGTCGAGGACAGGAAGCTCCTCGCCGCCGAGGCCGTGTCGTCGTAGACCACACCCACCAAGGCCACGCCCCCCGGCTGGCGGTGCTGAAACGCGAAGGTGACGAGGTTGGGCTCCTCCTGCTGGCACGGCGGGCACCAACTGGCGAAGAAGTTCACCACCACCCAACGCCCCCGCAGCGACGCCAGGTCGAAGGGTTGTCCGTCGAGGGTCGTCCCCGTGAGCGACGGCGCCTCGTGGCCGACGAGGGGGGTCTGCACCTCGGTGGCGGCTGCGGGGGGCCGGGTGGCGAGCAGTGCCACCAGCGCCGCACCGACCACGAGCACGCCACCGGCGATCCACCGGGCCCGGTGCACCCGCCAACGCGAGGGCGCCGAGGAATTCGTCGTCATCGCAGGCTCGGCACCGCCGGGTCTCGCACGGCGTCGGGCACGGCACCGACGTCGTGCCCGTTTCCGTCCGCCACGACTCCGTCTTCGCTGGTGCGGACGCGACGGCCGAGATCGGGCAGCGCCGAGGCGGGATCGGTCGGCCGGCGTCGTCGCCCGGGGAGAGCGGCGAGCACGGCACCGAGCACGACGATGCCTCCGCCCACCCACAGCCACGAAACGAGGGGCTGGACGGTCACGCCGATGGACACCGGCCCTTCCCGGCCGGCGGGAAGCGAGTCGACGGTCAGGTAGACGTCTTGAAAGACCCCTGAATCGATGGCGGGGGTGCCCACCGCCTCGGTCCCCGGCCCGAACTGGCTGACGGCCGGCCGGTACGGGCCGTGCCCGTCCACCGTGACCAGAGCCTCGGTGGCCGTGCGCACCGGTGAGCTGACGAACGCCAGCGCCTCGTAGGAGATGCGATGGCCGTCGACGATGGCGCTCTTCCCGGGCGTGAGCGTGACTTGGGTGCGATGGCCGAAGGTGGTCGCTGACGCCAGGGCCACGGCGATCACCACCACGCCCAGGTGGACCACCATCCCGCCGTTGGCACGGCCCGACACGCCCCGCCATGCCGGGGCGCCGTGGCGGCGGGCGGCGCGGACGGCCAGGACGAGCTGGCGCACATTGGCGGCGCCGGCGAAGGCGCCGAGCCCGAAGGCGACGAGCACACCCAGGCCGCGCACGCCGGCGGCGACGCAGCACACCACCACCACGGTCCCCGTCCATGCCGGCACGGCCAGGCGTGCCGACAACGTGGCGGCGTCGGCCTTGCGCCACGGCAACGCCGGGCCCACCGCCATGAGCAGCAGCAAGGCGAGCCCGATGGGAAGAGTCATGGTGTCGAAATAGGGAGCACCCACCGTCACCTGCTGTCCCGAGAATGCCTCGTAGAGCAACGGGAACACCGTCCCGAGCAGGACGACGAAGGCGAAGGCGGCGAAGAGCATGTTGTTCAGGAGGAAGGCGCCTTCCCGACTGACCGGGGCGTCGATCCCTCCCGCCGAACGCAGGCGGTCACCCCGCCAGGCGATCAGTCCCACCCCGCCGAGGAGCACCACGGCGAAGAAGGCGAGCAGAATCGGGCCGATGTTGGACGTGGTGAACGAGTGCACCGACTCGACCACTCCAGAGCGGGTGAGGAACGTCCCGAGGATGGTGAGGCTGAACGTGGCCACCACCAAGGAGAGGTTCCAGACCCGCAAGAGCCCTCGTCGCTCTTGCACCAGCGCCGAGTGCAGGTAGGCCGTGGCGCACAGCCAGGGAAGGATCGAGGCGTTCTCCACCGGGTCCCAGGCCCAGAACCCGCCCCACCCGAGCACCTGGTACGACCACCAGGCGCCGAGGACGATGCCCACGGTGAGGCACCCCCAGGCGACGAGCGTCCACCGCCGCGTGGCCAGCTGCCAGTCCTCGTCCACCCGTCCGGTGACGAGGGAGGCCACGGCGAAGGCGAAGGGCACGGTGAACCCGACGAAGCCCAGATAGAGCATGGGAGGGTGGATGGCGACGAGCGGGTTGTCCTGCAGCAGCACGTTGGGACCGAGGCCGTTCGACGGCGCCGCACCCGACACCGTCTGGAACGGGTCGGCCGGCCCGGCCATGAGGGCGAAGAAGAAGGCGGCCACGCCGTAACAGACCAAGGTGGCCCAGCCCACGAGCGGGTCGCCGGAGGTCCGCCGGAAACGCCACACCATGGCGGCGACGAAGCCGGCGAGGATCAGCCCCCACAAAAGGATCGACCCGGCCAGCGCCGACCACATGCCGGTGATGGTGTACAGCAGCGGAGTCGACCGGCTGTTGTTGGCGGCGACGAAGGCCAGCGAGAAGTCGTGGGTGATGAGCGCCCGCTCCATCGCCACCGTGGCCAGCACGGCCCCGGCCAAGAGCAGCACGGCGTAGGCCCGCCCGGCTCGGACCAGCGTCGGGCGCCGCCGGAGCAGGCCGGTGCCCAGCACCGCCATGCCCACGACGGCGGAGACGAGGCCGAGGAGGACGCCGGTGTGGCCGAGGGCGGCGTTCACCGAACGGTGCCGTTCGGGGCGCGCACGCGCGCTGGGTGCTCTTCGATGTAGGTGGCGGTGTGGTCGACGATGATCTGGTTGGACACGAAGGTCCCACCGGAGAAGTGCCCCACCACCACGACCGGGATGTCGGGCTGGAAGAGCTGGGGCGGGTTCCCGGTGTTCTCGACCGGGACGCGGTGCTTGGTGCCTGCTGCCACGAAGTCGACGCCGTCGACCGTGCGCCGAACCGATCCGGGGACGACGAGGCCTTCGAGACGGAAGGTCTGCCCCCCGAGCTTGGCCTTCTGCGCCATGGCCTGGTCGACGGTCTCGAAGTAGTCGAGTGAGCCACCGATCCTGCTGATGAGAAAGGCGATGGCACCGACGAGGACGACGGCCAGCACCAGATAGCGAAGCCGGCGACGACGCTTGGCGAGCGCCGACACGGGCGGGACCGTCCCCCGGGCCGAGGCCGGGGGGTGCGCCGGAGGGGCCTCGACCTCGGTCACGGTTCCGGCCGCTCGAGGACCTCGGGTCGGGCGGCGCCGTCGTCGCCGACGACGCGCTCGAGATGGCGTCGGCGCCCGACGAGCAAGAGCGCGTAGGCGGCCAGCACGCTCAGGGCGCTGATGTAGCCGGCGTCGATGTACCTCACGGGCCCACTCCGGCGGGCACGCCACCTTCCTCCTCGACAGGAGCCTCGGGCATGCCCTCGGCCCAGCGCTCGGCGAGCGCCTGCTGCATGGAGCGATCGGCGGCGACGTCGGCCAGGGTGGCTATGCGGTAACGCACCGACACCATCCAGGCGAACACGAGGGTCATGGAGACGAAACCGAGGAGCAGCGTCCAGGCCATGGCGCCATGGATGGTGGGCGACAGGTTGGCGTTGAGGACGGTGGCGCCTTGGTGCAGTGTCCGCCACCAGTCGACCGAGAAGTGCACGATGGGGACGTCGACGGCGGCGATCACGGCGCCGATGGCGCACCGGCGCGCCCTGGGCTCGGGCTCGGAAGCCACTCGCCGCAGGGCCAGGTAGCCGAGCTGCAGGACCAGCAGCAAGGCGGTGGAGGTGAGCCGGGCGTCCCAGGCCCACCACACCCCCCAGGTGGGCCGGCCCCACAGCGAGCCGGTGACCAGGGTGAGGGCCGTGAACACCACACCGACCTCCATGGCCGCCCCGGCCAGGCGGTCCCAACTGTCGTTGCGCGTGCGCGGCCACAACCACAGGAGGCTCCCGAGCACGGCCAGACCGAACGCCAGGTACAGCGCCACCCACGCCACCGGCGGGTGGAGGTACACCAGGCGCACCAGGTTCCCCTGCACCTTGTCGGGCGGGGTGATCCACAGCCCCAACCACACCGTGAAGGCCATGCCGACCACCCCGGCGAGGCCGGTGGCGCGCACCACCCAGGCACGCCGGGCGGACCAGGTGGTGACGGCGCTCACATCGCCTCCAGGAGCGGCCCGTAGATGACGCAACCGAGCGCAAGGTACACGGCGGCGAAGACGACGAGCACCGACGTCCACGGGTTGCCCGACGTGGACGTCCCGATCCCGAGCGCCGCCTGCCAGGCCCGCGTGCCGGCCAAGAGGACGGGAGCGGCAACGGGCAGCAGCAACAGCGGCAACAACGTCTCGCGCACGCGCAGCCCGCTCGACAGCGCGCCGTACAGCGTCCCCACGGCAGCGAGCCCGGCCGTGCCGAGAACCGAGGTGAGCACGAGCGCCCCCACCGAGCGCACGCCGTTCCCGAACAGGAGGACGACCCCCACCGTCAGCAGCACCTCGAGGAGGAGCAGCTGCACCGTCACCGCTGCCGTCTTGCCCAGGAAGATGCCGGCCGGGTCGAGCCCGGAGAGTCGGAGCCCGTCACGGGTGCCCTCGCCGGACTCCACGGCGAAGCTGCGCTGCACCGCCAGCAGCGCGCAGAACAGCACCGCCACCCAGAACAGCCCCGGCGCGGCGTGCGCCATGGGGCTGCGGTCGGGCCCGAGGGCAAAGGCGAAGAGGAGGAGGACGAGCACCGCGAACGGAGCCACCTGGTTGACGACCACCCGGGAGCGGGCCTCGATGCGCAGGTCCTTGCCCACCACCAACAGCGCGTCACGCCACATGGACGCCTCCCGGCACCACCCGGCGACGGCCGCCACGCCGTGAGCCCTGCGCACGGCCACCCACCATGGTGACGACGCGGTCGGCGAGTGGGAGCACCTCGGCCGGTTCGTGCGAGGCGACGAGCACGCCCGACCCGCCGTCACGGGCCTCGCACATCACGGTGGAGAGGAGCCGGCGGCCCTCGGCGTCGAAGGCGGCGTGCGGCTCGTCGAGCAACCACAGGGCGGGCCGCCGCACGAGCACCGACGCCAGCGCGGCGCGCCGTCGCTGGCCTGCCGACAACCGGCCCGCCGGCGTCCGCGCCAAGCGGCCGCTCAACCCGACACGGGCCAGCACGTCGGGCACCGCCGAGGACGCTGCGCCTGCGGCCCGCACGGCGAAGCGGACGTTCTCCGACACCGTCAGCTCGTCGTAGAGCGCCGGGGCATGGCCCAGGTACCCCACGAGGGGCCGTACGGCGACGAGGTCGCGGCGGAGGTCGTACCCGAGAACGGTCCCCTCGCCGCCGGTGAGCGGGAGCAGGCCGGCGCACGCCCGGAGCACGCTCGTCTTCCCGGCCCCGTTGGGGCCCTCGAGGACCACGAGCTCTCCAGGAGCGAGCTCGAGGTCGACGCCGGCCAAAGCCGGGAACCGCCCGATGGTGGCGTGGGCGGAACGGAGGAGGACTGCGCTGTCCATGGGCGGCGCCATGCTACGGGCGGGCCCCGGCCGCTTACCAAGCGGGGGTGAGGGTCTAGCTGACCGTCAGGCGGGCGAGGCCGACGGCCCGGAGGGCGCTCGACACCGCCGAGGACACCAGGTGCAGCTCGCCGGTGATGAGCAGGGCGCCGAAGGCCACCAGCGCGACACCGGCCACCAGCTCGACGACCCACATGCGCCGTCGCATGCGGGAAGCCAACGCCGTGAGACGACCGAAGGCCAGGCCCGTCACCAGGAAGGGCACGCCCAGCCCCAGCGAGTAGGCGATCAGCAACACGAGCCCCGAGGTCAGGGTGGCCCGATAGGCGGCCAGTCCGAGCACGGCACCGAGCACCGGGCCGATGCAGGGCGTCCAGCCGAAGGCGAAGGCCATGCCCATGACCGGTGGCGCCCACCGGCCCAGCGCCGAGGGACGAGGGTGGAACCGGCGCTCGGCGAGGGCCAGCCGGGGTGTCCCCACTCCGGCCAGCCACAGGCCGAGGACGACCACCACCGCCCCGGCGCCGATGTCGAAGGCGCGCTGATGGACGAGGAGCATCCGTCCCACCGTCGAGGCGACGGCGCCCTCGGCAGTGAACACCACGGTGAACCCGGCCACGAAGAGGAGGATGCCGGGGAGCACGGCGCCGGCGGCGGGACGCCGGGACTCACCGAGCTCGGCAGCGGACAGCCCCGACACCATCGAGACGTAGCCCGGTACCAGCGGAAGGACGCAGGGAGAGAGGAACGACAACATGCCGGCGGCGAAGACGACGAGGACGCCGAGAGGATCGGCGGTGATGACGGCGGACGTCACGGGTACCGCCTGCGACGCTCAGCGCCCGGTGCGGCGGACCAGCTCCACGTCGGCATCCACCATCATGGCCACGAGCGCCGGGAAGTCGACGGTCTGCTCCCACCCGAGCTCGGTCCGGGCCAAAGTGGCGTCTCCCACGAGCAGGTCCACCTCGGCGGGGCGGAGGAACCTCTCGTCGACCACCACGTGCTCGGCCCAGTCGAGATCCACGTGGGCGAAGGCCAGCTCGCACAGCTGGCGCACGGAGTGGGTCTCGCCGGTGGCCACGACGTAGTCGGACGCCTTGTCCTGCTGGAGCATGAGCCACATGGCCCGCACGTAGTCGCCGGCGAATCCCCAGTCGCGCTGGGACTCCAGGTTGCCGAGCAACAGCTTGTCGTCGAGACCGCACACGATGCGAGCCACCCCGTGGCTCACCTTGCGGGTCACGAACTCGAGACCCCGGCGCGGGCTCTCGTGGTTGAACAGCATTCCCGACGAGGCGTGCAAGCCGTAGCTCTCCCGGTAGTTCACGGTGATCCAGTGGCCGTACACCTTGGCCACGCCGTACGGGCTGCGCGGGTAGAAGGGCGTGCGCTCGGACTGGGGCACCTCGTGGACCTTGCCGAACATCTCCGACGAGGACGCCTGGTAGAAGCGGGCCTCGGGGGCGGCGATGCGGATGGCGTCGAGAAGGCGGGTGACGCCGAGTGCCGTCGTCTCTCCCGTCAGCACCGGCTGTCCCCACGAGGTCTGCACGAAGGACTGGGCGGCCAGGTTGTAGACCTCGGTGGGCTGGTGCTCGCGCAGGATCCCGATGAGCGAGACTTCGTCGAGCAGGTCGCCGGGCACCAGGGTGAGCTGTTCCTGGACGTGGGCGATACGCTCGAAGTTGACGGTTGAGGAGCGGCGCAGCATGCCGACGACCTCGTACCCCTGGTGGAGGAGGAACTCGGCGAGGTAGGAACCGTCCTGCCCGGTGATGCCGGTGATCAGGGCTCGCTTGGTCATCTGCTCGGTTCCGATCGTCGCCGTCGTTCAGCGCCCCGTCCAGCGCGGGGACCGCTTCTCCATGAAGGCGGCGATGCCCTCGGCGGCGTCCTCGGTCTGGGTGGTGAGCGTCAGCATGGCGTGCAGGTGGGCCAACGCCTCCTCCGCCGCCATGTCCCACACAGCGTAGAACGCGTCCCGGCCGAGCCTCATCACCGCCGGTGACTTCGAGGCGAGGGTGGCGGCCGTGTCGTCGACGGCCCGGTCGAGCTGATCGTGCGCAACGACCTGGTTGACGAAGCCCAGGTGCTCGGCCTCCTGGGCGTCGACCACCCGGCCCGTCAGCATGAGCTCGAGGGCCTTCTTGGGGGGCATGGACCGGACCAGGGGCACCGTGACCATGTACGGCCACAGCCCGACGTCGATCTCGGGGGCGCCGAAGCGGGCCCGGTCCGAGGCGACGACCAGGTCACAAGCCAGGGCCAGGCCCATCCCGCCGGCCATGGCCCACCCCTGAACCCGGGCCAGGGTGGGCTTGCCCAGGCTCCACATCTGGCGGAACAACTCGGCCAGGTCGCCTCTGGACCGGTGGGTGGCCAGGAAGCCCTCGCTCCCTCCCCCCATGCCCCCCAGGTCGGCCCCGGCGCAGAAGGCGGCGTCCCCGGCTCCGGTGAGCACCACCACCCGGACCTCGGGCTCAGTCCCGGCGCTCCAGAACGCCTGACGCAGCCCCTCCACGACCGACCACGACATGGCGTTGCGCCGCTCGGGACGGTTGATCGTGATCCGGGCGACGGCGCCCGACACCTCGTAGAGGACCTCCGAGGCGTCCGGTGCATCGGGCATCGAGGGAACCTACCTCCCGCACTGTTCCCCCGCCGTCCGGCACGACGGGCGCGGGGCCGCACCGTCACGGCGCGCCGGTAGCTTGCCGCTCGTGACGAGTCCGGTGGCGGCGATCGTGTCGTTCCGTCTGGGTGGCACCGACGGCGTGGCCGTCGAGGCGACCAAGTGGGCCGGGGCCCTGCACGAGCTCGGATGGCACGTCGTCACCGTGGCGGGCGAAGGTCCCGTCGACCACCTGCTCCCGGGGCTCGGGATCGACGCCGTGGAGCCGCCCACTGCCGCCGAGGTCGGCGACGCCCTGGCCGGGGCCGATCTCGTCGTCGTCGAGAACCTGTGCTCGCTGCCCCTCAACCCGGGGGCGGAGGCGGTGGTGTCCCACGTGCTGCGCGGCCGGCCGGCCATCCTTCACCATCACGACCTCCCGTGGCAGCGCACCCGCTTCGCCGACGCGCCGCCCCCGCCCGACGACGCCCGTTGGGCGCACGTCACCGTCAGCGAGCTCAGCCGCGGCCAGCTCGCCGAGCACGGCATCGCCGCCACCGTCGTCCGCAACGCCTTCGACCCCGACCCCCGGGCGGGGAACCGCGACGGCGTGCGCCGCGCCCTCGGGGTCGGCGAGCGCGACGTGCTGGTGCTGCAGCCCACGCGCGCCCTCGAGCGCAAGAACGTCCCGGGCGGCATCGCCCTGGCCGAAGCGCTCGGCGCCGTCTTCTGGCTGCTGGGCCCGGCCGAGGAGGGCTACGGTCCGACGCTCGAGCGGCTCTTGGCCGATGCGGGCGTGCGCGTCCTCCACGGCCAGGCTCCCGGCTCGGTCCGTACCCCACCCGAGGACGCCTACGCCGCCTGCGACGTCGTAGCCCTGCCCTCGACCTGGGAGGGCTTCGGCAACCCGTCGATCGAGTCGGCCACCCATCGCCGGCCCTTGGCCGTCGGCTCCTACCCCGTCGCCGCCGAGCTGGCCGCCTTCGGGTTCCGCTGGTTCCCCCACGACCGACCGGAGGGGTTGGCGCGCCTGCTCGACCACCCCGACGCCCGCTTGATCGAGCACAACGCCCAGATCGCCCGGCGCCACTTCTCCTTGCGCGACTTGCCGGCTCGGCTCTCGCCGGTGGTCGACGAGGTGACGCGCCGCCGTCGCGCCGGATGACCGGATCCGGGGCGGCCCCGAAGCGGTCGGCAAGCGGCCAGTAGGCTCAAGGGATGAGCCACGCCTCGGCGCGACCTGCGAGCGGTCGCAGCAAGCGGCTGCCAGCCGACGTACGGCGCCAGCAACTGCTGGCGGTGGCCTTGCGCCTGTTCGCCGCTCGCGGTTTCGAGGCCACGACCATGGACGAGATCGCCGAGTCCGCCGGCGTCACCAAGCCGCTTCTCTACCAGCACTTCGCCTCCAAACGGGCGCTCTACCTCGAGCTGTGCGACGGGGTGGCCCAGTCGCTCCTGGAGGCGATCGGCAAGGCGGTGGCCGCCGCCGACGGTCCCCGTCAGCAGGTGGAGGGCGGGTTCGCCGCCTACTTCCACCTCATCGTCACCCAGTCCGAAGCCTTCGCCCTGCTGTTCGGGAGCGAGGTCCCCGACGACCCCGAGCTGTCTCGGGCCGTGCGCCACGTCGAGGACATGCTGGCCGAGGCGGTGGACGTGCTGATCGACGCCGGACTCGACGAGGACCATCGCCGGTTGCTCGCCTACGCCGTGGTCGGGATGGCCGAAGGCGCCAGCCGCTACTTCCTCACCCTGCACCAACGTTCGGGCACCCCGCCCGCCGAGCCCGATGCCGACCGGGCGGCCCGGCGCTTGGCCGAGCTGGCCTGGGCCGGGCTCCGCACCGTGCACCGCGACTGAACCTCAAAGCCGACCTTCCAGGTAGCATTTCGGACGTCCCGATCCTCCTGGGAGGTGGTCGAGGTGGGCTCGAAGCTCCGCAGTGTCTTCGCCTTCCCCAACCCGGTGAACGAGGTGGCCGCCCGGGTGGTCGCCGGTGTGGTCGTCCTCCTGTGTGCCGCCACGGTGGGGTTCCGTGAGCCCTGGCTGCTCGTCCCGCTGTGCTACGGGTTCTGGGCCCGCGCCCTCACCGGGCCGACCTTGAGCCCGCTGGGCCGGCTCGCCACCCGCGTGGTGGCTCCCCGCCTGGGCCCGGCGCGCCCGGTGGCCGGGCCGCCCAAGCGATTCGCTCAGGCCATCGGGGTGCTGTTCTCCTCGGCCGCCGTCGTCTTGTGGTTCGGCGCCGGCCAGGCGACGGCGGCCATGGGCGTCACCGCCGCGCTGGGTGCAGCCGCCTTCCTCGAGTCGGCGCTGGGCCTGTGCCTCGGGTGCCGGGCCTTCGCCGCGCTCATGCGCCTGGGCTTCGTCCCCGACGAGGTGTGCGCCGCCTGCGCGGACGTCGCCCTGCGCCACCCGGAGCTGGCCGCATAGCCGTCCTGGCTCAGGCGAGGCGGGGCACCAGACGGCTCACCAGGTCGACGAGGCGGCGGGCGCAGCGTTCGTAATCCTCGTCGGTGCCTCCGGCGGGGTCCTCGACGTCACCCTGGGTCTGCGGGTCGACGCCGGCCAGGCCCATGGCCACCACCCGCTCGTGCAGTGGCGACGGGCCGACGGGGAGGTTGTCCGCCAGCCACACGATGGTGGCGGTGTGGTCGGCCGAGCCGGGGTGGCGCCGGCGCACGAAGCGCACGTGCTCGGCGGCCATGGCCAGCACCAGGGCGGCGCCTTCCAGCACGTCGTGGGTGAGCTGGCGGCTGCGGTGGTGCGGCGGTTCCATCCCCACAGCGGCGAGGGCGGCGCGGGTGCGGACGCTCATGGGTTGGTGCTCGACCACGTGGGTGCCGGCCGTCACCACCCGCACGTCCACGTCGGCTGCCTCGAGCATGGCGCCGGCCATGACCGAGCGCGCCGCGTTGCCGGTGCAGAGCACCACCACGAGCGGGTGGTGCGGCGCACGCAACGAGGAAGCTCCGCCGGGCTACGGAATGTGGATCCCCGAGATCGCCCTGGCGATGACCAGGCGCTGGACCTCGGAGGTCCCCTCGAAGATGGTGTAGATCTTCGAGTCGCGATGCCAGCGCTCCACCGGGTGCTCGCGGATGTAGCCGTACCCGCCCATGATCTGGATGGCCTCCTCGGTCACCCACACCGCGGTCTCTCCGGCGTAGAGCTTGGACATCGACCCCTCACCGGCGGTGAACGGCTTGCGGCTGGCCCCCATCCAGGCGGCGCGCCAGATGAGCAGCCGTGAGGCGTCGATGCGAGTCTTCATGTCGGCGAGCTTGAAGGCGATGCCCTGGTTCTCGATGATTCGCCGCCCGAAGGCCTTGCGTTCCTTGGCGTAGTCGAGGGCGTACTCGTAGGCGGCTCGGGCGATGCCCAGCGCCTGGGCGCCGACCGCCGGCCGGGTGGCCTCGAAGGTGGCCATGGCCGCTTGGCTGTTGGAGCGCTTCCCTTCCCGGGCGCGGGCCAGACGCTCGTCGAGCTTCTCCTTGCCGCCGAGCAGGCAGGTGCCCGGGACGCGCACGTCGTCGAGGATCACCTCGCCGGTGTGCGACGCCCGGATGCCCATCTTCTTGAACTTCTGTCCAGCCGAGAGACCCGGCGTGCCGGGCGGCACGACGAAGCTGGCCTGGCCCCGGGAGCCGAGCTCGTGGTCGACGCTGGCCACCACGACGTGGAGGTCGGCGATCCCGCCGTTGGTAATCCACGTCTTGGTGCCGTTGATGACCCACTCGTCCTTCGACTCGTCGTAGACGGCCCGGGTGCGCAGCGCGCTCACGTCGGAGCCGGCGTCGGGTTCGGACACGCAGAACGCCGCCATCTGGATCTTCTCCGGCGTGCCGTAACACTGCGGGCCCCACTCGAGCAGCTGCTCGGGCGTGCCGTTGGCGGCGATCCCGGCCAGTCCCAGCGTGCTGCCCAGGATGGCCAGGGTCAGCCCGGCGTCACCCCAGGCCAGCTCCTCGTTGACCACGGGCATGGTCAGCCCGGTGGGGTCGAAGAAGGCCTGGCTCACGAACTCGAAGGAGTAGAGGCCGACCTTGGCCGCCTCCTCGATGATGGGCCACGGGGTCTCTTCCCGTTCGTCCCATTCGTGGGCCGCCGGGCGCATGACGCCCTCGGCGAAGTCGTGGACCCACTTCTGGATCTGGAGCTGGTCCTCGTTGAGCTCCAGCGAGAATGCGGCGGTCATGGCCTCCCCTTCGCTTAGTTACTCAACGGTAACCTACCCGCTCGGGTTGGACAATCACCGCTCCGTCCGGTCCTGTGACCAGGGCCGGTGCGGTTCCTAGTGAGCCGGGGCGCCGGCCGGCTTGACTTCGACTGCTTGGAGGCCCTTGGGGCCCTCCTTCACCTCGAACTCCACCAACTGCCCTTCTTCCAGAGTCCGGTACCCGTTCATCTGGATCGCGGAGTGGTGGACGAAGACGTCCTCACCCCCGTCGGGCTGGGCGATGAAGCCGTAGCCCTTCTCCGCGTTGAACCACTTGACCGTTCCCGACGACAACGTCCCGCCCTCCTTCTCGCCACCCCCGTGGCGGAAAAGGTAGCGCGCCGCGACGTGCAACGCCCGGGGCGCTGCGTCGTTGCCGGGGCTCGACATCAGGGTTGTCGGAGATGGAGGCGGGTGCCGTCGGCAGTGTCCTCCACCACCCAGCCCAGTGCTTCCAGCTCCGCTCGGATCTCGTCTGCACGAACCCAGTCACGCTCGGCGCGCGCTTGGTCGCGAGCGTTCACCAATTGCGAGGTTTGGTCGTCGACGGCCGGGCCGGAACCGGTGAATCGGAGCCCCAGCGCTCCGGCGAGCACCGCTACCGACACGGCCAGTGTCCGCGCCCCCTCGCTGTCGCCGGCGTCGGCGGCGGCGTTGGCCTGGCGCACCAAGTCGAAGATCCCGGCCACGGCACCGGGGGTGTCGAGGTCGTCGTCCATGCGTTCGACGAAGGCCGACAACGCGGCTGGGTCCACTCCGAGACCCGATGCGTCGGCGACACTCTCCTCGCCGAGCGACGGATCCAGGCCGAAACGCCTGGCGAGAGCGTCCAGCCGGCTCAGGCTCTCGGTGGCGTCAGCCAGCGTGGCCGGGGTGACCTCCATCGGGGAACGGTAATGGGCTCGCAGGACCAATAGCCGGTAGGCACGAGGGTCGGCGCGCGACAGGAGGTCGGTCAGGGTGACGAAGTTGCCCAGAGACTTCGCCATCTTCTCCTCACCAACCGTCACCATCCCGTGGTGGACCCAGTGGCTGGCGAACGAGCGGCCCCAGGCGATCGCCTGGGCCCGCTCGTTCTCGTGATGCGGGAAAGCCAGGTCGATCCCCCCGCCGTGGAGATCGAAACCGTCGCCGAGCAACGCCAACGACATGACCACGCACTCGGTGTGCCACCCGGGACGTCCGGGGCCCCAAGGCGACTCCCACGTCGGCTCACCGGGCTTCGCCTTCTTCCACAGGACGAAGTCGACGGGCGAACGTTTCTCCTCGCCCACCTCGACCCGGGCACCGGCCCGCAGAGAGTCGAGGCTCTGACGTGCCAGGAGCCCGTACCCGTCGACCTGGTCCACCGCCAGGTACACCCCGTCGCTCGTCTCATAGGCGGCGCCTCGGCGCACCAACTCGTCGATGAGCTGCACCATCTGGACGACGTACCCGGTGGCGTGCGGGGTGTGAGTGGGGCGCAGCACTCCGAGGCTGTCCACTGCGTCCCACCACACCTCCTCGTACTGGAGGGCGACCTCCTCGGGGCTCCGGCGCTCCACGGCGGCGCGATCGATGATCTTGTCGTCGATGTCGGTGACGTTCGACACGTGATCGACCCGCACTCCCGAGAACTCGAGATAACGGCGGAGGACGTCGAAGACCAACGCGGCACGACCATGGCCGATGTGGGGCACGTCGTAGACGGTGAGACCGCAGACGTACATGGTGACGACGCCCGGTTGCCGCTGCTCCAGCGGCCGCACGGTGCCGGTGGCCGTGTCGTGGAGGCGCAGCACTCCGATACGGTAACCGGATCGTGAACGCCGCCCCGACCGACGCTGCGAGCGCACCGGCGCCGGGCGACGACGCCGTGACGGCGCCCCCGCTCGAAGCTCCCCGTGCTCCCGCGGTTCCCGATCGGCCCGCGCTCGAAGGGCTCGAGGACAAGTGGGACAGGCACTGGGAGGAGGACGGGACCTACCGCTTCGACCGCGCCGTGTCCCGTTCGGGTGTCTTCGCCATCGACACCCCTCCGCCCACGGTGTCGGGATCTCTGCACGTGGGCCACGTCTTCTCCTTCACCCACACCGACACCGTGGCCCGCTACCGGCGCATGAGGGGCTACTCGGTCTTCTATCCCATCGGCTGGGACGACAACGGGCTGGCCACCGAGCGCCGGGTGCAGAACTACTTCGGCGTGCGCTGTGACCCGAGCCTTCAGCACGACCCCGGGTTCGCACCACCAGCCTCGCCGGGCAAGGAGCAGGTGCCGGTGTCGCGGCCCGATTTCGTCGCCTTGTGCAACCAGCTCACGGCCGAGGACGAGAAGGCATTCGAGACGACCTGGCACCACCTCGGGCTGTCGGTCGACTGGACGCTCACGTACACGACCATCTCTGCCGAGGCGCGTCGGGTGAGCCAGCGCGGCTTCCTGCGCCTGTTGGCCGGCGGCCACGCCTATCTGGCCGAGGCGCCCACCCAGTGGGACGTCGACTTCCAGACGGCGGTGTCCCAGGCCGAGATGGAGGATCGGGAGGTGACCGGGGCGTATCACCGCCTCGCCTTCCGGCGCGCCGATGACGCCGGCCCGGTGGAGATCGACACCACTCGTCCCGAGCTGCTCCCGGCCTGCGTGGCCCTCGTCGCCCATCCCGACGACGACCGCTACCGATCCCTCTTCGGCTCGGAGGTGCTCACCCCGCTCTTCGAAGTCCCCGTGCCGGTCGTGGCGCATCCCTTGGCCGAGCCCGACAAGGGGACGGGCATCGCCATGGTGTGCACCTTCGGCGACACGGCCGACGTGACCTGGTGGAGGGAGCTGGAGCTGCCCACCCGAACCGTGGTGGGCCGCGACGGCCGGTTGCGCGACGCTCCGTTCGGGGACCCGGGGTGGGAGTCACGCCACCCTGAAGCGGCGCGCGCCGCGTACGCCGAGCTGCGTGGCCGCACCGTGGCCCAGGCCCGGCGCCGGATCGTCGAGTTGCTGGCCGGGTCGGGCGCCCTGGTGGGCGAGCCACGGCCCGTCGTCCATGCCGTGCGGTTCTACGAGCGCGGCGAGCGGCCTCTCGAGATCGTGTCCAGCCGGCAGTGGTACGTGCGCACCATGGCCCTTCGTCCCCGCCTTCTCGAACGGGGCCGCGAGCTGCGCTGGCACCCGCCCCACATGGTGCACCGCTACGAGTCGTGGGTGGAAGGGCTCAACGGCGACTGGAACATCAGCCGGCAGCGGTTCTTCGGCGTGCCCTTCCCGGTGTGGTATCCGGTGAGCCCAGAGGGCGACGTCGACTACGCCCACCCGCTCCTCGCCTCCGAGGACCGCCTTCCGGTCGATCCCTCCGACGACGTCCCCGCCGGGTACAGCCAGGACCAGCGCGGGCAGGCGGGAGGCTTCGTCGGCGATCCGGACGTCATGGACACCTGGGCCACGTCCTCGCTCACGCCTCAGATCGCCGGACGCTGGGAGGACGACCCCGATCTGTTCTCCCGGGTCTTCCCCATGGACCTGCGCCCCCAGAGCCACGAGATCATCCGCACCTGGCTGTTCACGACCGTGGTCAGGGCCGAGCTCGAGCACCACGTCTTGCCCTGGAGCGACGTGGAGATCTCGGGATGGATCCTCGACCCCGACCGCAAGAAGATGTCGAAGTCCAAGGGCAACGTCGTGACGCCCATCGCTCTGCTCGAGCAGCACGGGACGGACGCCGTTCGCTACTGGGCGGCGTGCGGCCGGCCCGGCGTCGACACCGCCTTCGACGAGGGCCAGATGAAGGTGGGCCGTCGCCTGGCCATGAAGGTGCTCAACGCCTCGCGCTTCGCCCTGGGCCGGCTGGCGGGGGCGCCGGTACCCGGGCCGGACGCGGTCGTGGCTCCGATCGACCTGGCCATGCTCAGCGGGCTGGCATCGGTGGTGACGGAGGCGACCGCCGCCTACGAGGACTACGACTACGCCAAGGCGCTCGAGCGCAGCGAGGGCTTCTTCTGGTCGTTCTGCGACGACTACGTGGAGCTGGTGAAGGCCCGGGCCTACCAGGACCCGTCGGATCCCGCCGCCGCCTCGGCGCGCGCCGCCCTGGCCCTTGCACTGTCGGTGCTCCTGCGCCTGTTCGCTCCCGTGCTGCCCTTCGTCACCGAAGAGGTGTGGTCGTGGTGGCACCGGGGCTCGGTGCATCGGGCTCCGTGGCCGTCGCCGAGCGAGCTGCCACCGCCGGCGCTCTCGGGGTCCACCGGCGTGCTCGACATGGCGTCGAACGTGCTCGGCGCGGTACGGCGGGTGAAGACAGAGGCACACAAGTCCATGCGCGTCCCCGTCACCCGGCTCACCGTGACCGACCACGCCGAGCGCCTCGAGCTCCTGGACCGGGCCGAGGCAGACGTGCGCGAGGCGGGCGGCGTGCTCGAGCTCGTCACCGCCATCGGACCGCCCGAGGTGCTCGTCGTCCTGGGTGAGGCTCCCGGGGACTGACGGACCGCCCCTTCAGGATGCGGCGTCAGGCGTCGGGTCGAGGGCGAGCTCGGAGGCGACGGTGCTGGCCGAGACGGTCTCGGGAGCGATGAGCCGGCGGCGGGTTCCCTCGAGGAAACGCACGACGGCCGCCACCACGTGGGCGCTGCGCACCGAGGGCATCACGTCGAAGGCGTGCTGGGCGTAGGGCAGCTCGGCGTAGAGCACCGGCGAGCGCGACACCTGGCGAAGCTCGCGGACGAACTCCCGGGCGTCGCCCACCGGGATGAGGGTGTCGTTGCGGCCGTGGACGACGAAGAAGGGCGGGGCGTCGGGGCGCAGCCGGCAGATGGGAGAGGCCGCCTCGAACACCTCGGAGTGCTCGGCGTAGGAGGTCTTGAAGATGCGCCGCTCGAACATGCGCAGCTCGCCCTTGTCCCGCAGATTCCGCCCGCCGCCGTGGCACGTCATGTCGTACTGGCCGTAGATGGGCACGCAGGCGTCCACGCCGGTGTCCGCCTCGGCGAACCCGGGCTGGAAGACGGGGTCGCCGGCGCTGAGCGCCACCAGAGCGGCCAGGTGCCCGCCGGCGGAGCCGCCCGACACGGCCAGGAACCCAGGATCACCGCCGTACTCGGCGACGTGGTCGCGCACCCAGGCGATGGCGCGCTTGCAGTCGACGATGTGGTCGGGCCACGTGGCCCGGGGGCTCAGGCGGTAATTCACGGTGACGCACACCCAGCCGCGGCGGGCCAGCTCGTACATGAGGGGGAAGCCCTGCTCGCGCTTGTCGCCGATCATCCACGCCCCGCCGTGGATGTAGACGAACACCGGTGCCCGCTCGGGCGTGGCGCCGCGTCCGACGATGACGTCGAGCATGTGGGCTCGCCGGCCGTCCCCCCAGTAGTCGATGTTGCGGAAGGTCCGGACCGCCAGCGTCGGGCGCGGGAGCGGCCAGATCAGCCGGGGGAAGCGCCACATGGTGTCGCGCCCGGACCGGGGCAGCTCGAGCCCCTCGATCGGGGGCAGGGGGACCTCGGCCTCGGCTTGGGTGAGCACGGCCCGGGCTTTGTTGCCGATGGCAAAGTGCAGGCCGAGCCCGCCCCAGGAGGCGACGGCCACGGCCAGTCCGAGCCAGCCCGGCCAGAAGCGCAACGCACCCTCGGAGGCGAAGCCGACGGTGAACGCCGCCTGCCACACGATGTGCCACACCGGCATCTCCGCCGTGTACCACCCGGCGAAGAAGCTCTGGACGACGAAGGCGCCGTTCTTGAGGGGGCGGAAGGCGTTGAGCACCAGGGCAGCGCCGAAGAGCGACACCCCCAGGTACGCCCAGGACCAGGCCATGGCAACATCCTGTCGGAGGGTGCGATGATGCGCACGTCGAGCGGAAGGCCGGGCGGGCGGCGCCGGGTCCGGGAAGGCAGGGCGCATGGAGCGACTGAGCGGGCTGGACGCGTCGTTCTTGTACTTGGAGACCCCGAGCCTCCACATGCACGTGTCGATGGCGGCGGTGTTCGACCCCACCACGGTGCCGGGCGGCTACAGCTACGCCAAGGTGCGGACCCTGGTCAGCGAACGCCTGGTGCAGGCGCCGGTGTTCCGGCGCAGGTTGGTGGAGGTCCCCTTCCGGCTCGGACACCCCTATTGGGTCGACGACCACCACTTCGACATCGACTATCACGTCCGCCGAGCGGCACTTCCCGCCCCGGGAGGGATCACCGAGCTGGCCGACTTCGTGGGCGACGTGTGCAGCCGCAAACTGGACCGCTCCAAGCCCCTGTGGGAGATGTACATCGTCGAGGGCCTCGAAGGCGGGCGTATCGCCGTCGTGACCAAGATCCACCACTGCACCATCGACGGCGTCTCCGGGGCCGAGCTGCTGGCCGAGCTGTTCGACCTCGAGGCGGACCCGGCGCCCCGCCCGGCGCCCGACGAGATGCCCAGCGCCGGACGGGCGCCTTCGGATCTCACCTTGTTGGGCCAGGCCCTCTTGGACCGGGCCACTCGTCAGCTGCGCATCGTCCCTCTGGCTTGGAAGACGGGCAAGGCATTCTTCGACGTCCGCAAGGTCCGCCAGTCGTCGTCGGGCAACGCCGCGCTCCCCCTCACCACCCCGCGCACCTCGCTCAACCAGGCCATCACCGCCCACCGGGCAGTGGCGTTCTCCACCATCTCGCTCGACGACGTGAAGCGGGTCAAGAACGCGCTCGAGACGACCGTCAACGACGTGGTGCTGGCCCTCTGCGCCGGGGCGCTGCGCCGGTACCTGGACGAGGGTGACGAGCTCCCCGACGACCCCCTCGTGGTCACCGTGCCGGTGTCGGTCCAAGGCTCGACGCAGCACAAGAGCGCCAACAAGGTGTCGGCCATGTTCGTGGGCCTTCCCTGCCGCGTCGACGACCCGGTCAAGCGTCTGCTCACCATCCGCGACGGCACGAAGGGAGCCAAGGAGGAGCACAAAGCACTGGGCGCCGAGGTGCTCCTCGACTGGGCCGAGCACGCCGCGCCCAACGTCTTCTCGGCCGCGGCCCGCACCTACACCCGCTTCCGCCTCGCCGAGCGCCACCGGCCCATCCACAGTTTGGTCATCTCCAACGTGCCCGGACCGGACTTCCCCATCTACCTGGGTGGGTCGGAGCTGGTGGCCGGCTTCCCCCTGGGCCCGGTCATGGACGGGGCCGGGCTCAACGTCACGGTCATGAGCTACCGGGGCGTCCTCAACTGGGGGCTCATGGCGTGCCGGGAGACAGTGCCGAAGGTGGCCAAGCTTGCCTCGTACGTCCCCGAGGCCCTCGAGGAACTGCTCGGCGCCGCCGGCCTCGACCCCGCCACCTCGACCGGGATCGCGCCCGGCGCCAAGGGCCGGACCGCGCACGCGCCGAAGCGCGATCGCGCCCCCAGCCCGGGCTAGGCCTCAGCCCCTGCGGCGACGGTCGCTCAGGCGGTCCACCGCGCCCACGACGCGATGGGCGAGGCGTGACCCCAGCGCCGACTTGGGCGCGGACGGATGGGGATGGGTGGGGGCGTGGCGTCTGGCCACCTCGAGGTGGCGAGCCAGATCGGCCAGACCGTCCTGCCCGAGCGCGTGGCGCAAGGGAGCGAAGAGCTTCTCCTCCTCGTCTCGCAGGTGCTCGGCCACGTCGCGTCTCAGCTTGGCCAGCTCGGCGGCGAATTCGTCGTTTCCGAGAGGGACGTGGCGGAGGCGGTACAGGGTCATGTCGATCTCCTCGTGGTCGAGGCGACCCTGCTTGGCGAAATCGATGCCCCCCTCCACGTGCTTGTGCACCAACGGGTAGAAGTGCTCGATCTCGACGGCGGAGTGCACGGCGAGGACGCGCTCCAGCTCGTCGAACACCTCACCGAGGACGCGCCGGGAGTCGCCGGAGAGCCGGGCCAGGAGCTCCCGGGCCTGGCGGTGATCCTCCTCGAGCATGGTGATCCCGTCCGTGGCGACAATTCTGTCATCGGTCCCGGGTCGATGCGCCTCACGGCGCAGCGGCGGCATAGGGTCGTCGCTGTCCGGCGGGCGCTGCCGCCGACAGACTCGAGGCACCAGAGGAGGGCAGTCGTGGACGTTGCCATGCGAGCAGAGACCGTGACCCTGACCGGCCACGGTGGGGACCGGATCGAGGGATACCTGGCCCAACCTGTCGGTGACGGCCAGCCCCCGGCCGGCGGGGTGGTGGTGATCCACCACATGCCCGGGTACGACGACTGGTCCAAGGAGGTGACGCGGCGCTTCGCCTTCCATGGCTACCCCGCCCTGTGCCCCAACCTCTACAGCCGGGAGGCGCCCGGGGCGAGCCCGGACGACGCCGCCGCCACCGCCCGGGCCGCCGGGGGCGTTCCCGACGAGCGCCTAGTGGGCGACGTGGCCGGCGCCATGGAGACGCTCAAGGCACTGGAGGTGTGCAACGGCAAGGCGGCGACCATCGGGTACTGCTCGGGGGGCCGGCAGTCGCTGTTGGCCGCCTGCTCGCTCCCGCTCGACGCCGCTGTGGACTGCTACGGCGCCTTCGTGCTCAACACGCCTCCCGAAGGCGCGCCGCTGTCGGTGCGGCCACTCGGGGACCGGGTGAAAGACCTGCACTGTCCGCTGCTCGGGCTGTTCGGGGCAGACGACCAGTTCCCGGCCCCCGACGAGGTCGCCCAGCTCGAGAAGCTGCTGGCCGGAGCGGGCAAGGACTTCGAGTTCCACAGCTACGAGGGCGCCGGCCACGCCTTCTTCTGCACCGACCGTCCCGCCTACCGGCCCGAGGCTGCCGTCGACGGGTGGAACAAGATCTGGGACTTCTTCGGCCGGCACCTGAGCTGAGGACGGAGGCGACCATGTGCACGTACCAGACCGAACAGCTGCCGGTGCGAGGCAGCGGCAAGGGGGCAAGCGGGTGGTTCGCGGTGCGCGAGGCCACCGTCTACGTCGACCATCCCGTCCACGCCCCGGACCTCCACACCCTGAACATCGACTTGCGAAACCCCGAGCTGGGCCCCTCGGCACGGGTCGCCCTCGAGCTCGACGGCGCCTCGGCTCGCGCCCTGGCCGAGGCCATCAGCCGTGCCCTGGGGCGGACCCCCGACGGCCTGCTCGAGGGGGCGACTTCTTCACAGGGGGAATAAAGCAACGGCCAAGGAAGGCCGAAGCCGCTCCGGAGAGGATGCAGCACATGGACGAATGGACCGGCAACCGACCGGCTGACGAGGGTCCTTCCACCCCTCCGGGGTGGAGGCCGCCCTGGCAGGAAGGCCAGGCCGGTCCCCCCACCGGCCCCTTCCCGGGCAACCCCCCCACCGCCCCCTTCCCGACGAGCCCGGCGCAGGGTGGGACCGGCTACCCGCCACCCGGCCCAGCGGGGTACCCCCCGCCCGGGAGCGCCGGGTACCCCCCGCCCGGCGGACCCCCCCCTGGTGGGGGCTGGCACTGGGGCCCACCCTCCGGGGCCCAGCACCCCGGCGGGCCGTGGTCGGGAGGACAGCCGCCCGGGTACCGCCCGGCGGGCCGGGCCGTGGTCGCCGCCATCGTGGTCGTCGGAGTCCTGGTGGCCGCCCTGTTGGGCGGTGTCGTGGGACACGACCTCTACCGGGCCTCGAACGTCCAGCCCTTCTCGGGACTGAGCCCGGGGAGCACCACTCCCACCACGCAGGGATCGGGGGCGCCGGCCAACGTCTCCGCCATCGCCCAGGAGGTCGAGCCGGGTCTCGTCGACGTCGACACCCAGATCACCGACGAGGGCATCGAGGGTGCGGGCACCGGCATGGTGCTCACCTCCAACGGGCTGGTGCTCACCAACAACCACGTCATCGAGAGCGCCAACAAGATCAGCGTCACCGACATCGGCAACGGCAAGGTCTACAACGCCAACGTCGTCGGCTACGACCGCACCCAGGACGTCGCCGTGATCCAGATCGTGGGCGCCTCCGGCCTTCAGACGGTGACCACGGGTGACTCGTCCAAGGCCACGGTCGGCGAGGGCGTGGTGGCCATCGGGAACGCCCAGGGGGCCGGTGCCTTGACCCCGGCCGGCGGCTCGATCACCGCCCTCGACCAGACCATCACCGCCAGCGACGAGGTGGACGGCAGCTCGGAGCAGCTCTCCGACCTCATCGAGACCAACGCCGGGATCGTCTCGGGCGACTCGGGCGGACCGCTCGTCGACGCCAGCGGCAAGGTCATCGGCATGGACACGGCCGCCTCGAGCTCCTACGAGCTCTCGGGCACGGGCACCCAGGGCTACTCGATCCCCATCGACGAGGCGCTCGACATCGCCCACCAGATCATCGCCGGAACGGCGTCGAGCGTCGTCCACATCGGCGAGACCGCCTTCCTGGGTGTCGGCGTGCGTTCGCCTTCGAGCACCTTCGGGGGATCGACCACGTCCGGTGCCCAGATCGTGCAGCTCGTGCCGGGCGGGCCCGCCGAGGAGGCCGGCCTGGTCGAGGGCGACACCATCACGGCCGTCGACGGACACAGCGTGACCTCGCCCGAGGGGCTGACCGAGGTCATCCTGAGCGAGACACCCGGTCAGACGGTGACGATCCAGTACCTCGACACATCCGGGCAGCAGCAGAGCGCCTCGGTGACCCTGGTCAGCGGGCCGCCCCAGTAGCCCGTCGCCGCGGCGCGGACCGAGCACCGGGCCCTAGCGGGCGAAGAGGTGCCAGCCCAGCCACATCCAGACGACGAAGAGCCCGACCAGACGCCAGGTCGAGGCCGACGCCCGGCTGAGGAGCTCCGCCGCCGTGGCGACGACCGGCCCGCGGTGCCCGGGGCGGGTCCATCGAGCGGACAGCTCACAACAGACCAGCCCCGCCGCCGCCGCCGCCCACAACCCGAAGACCACGTCGCGCGTCATCGGCGGAACATTCCCCACCCGAGGGCGAGCCACAGGGCGAACGCGGCGCCCTTCAACGCCTGGTAGTGGAAGGCGAGGTCGCTGATCGAGCTGAGGGTGGGAAAGGCGTGTCGGTCGGAGAAGCCGGCGAAGTACGTGACGAGCTCCAGCGCGCAGGCTGCGCCGATCGACGCCACCCATGGCCGAAACGTCGAGCGAGCCGGCGCCGGGACCGCAGGCGGCTGCCTCCTTGCCACGACGGTGTGGGCAGCGAGGACGGCGAGGCCGAAGAACGCCACCGCGGTCACGGTGTCCGCCGCCGCGGTGAACGGTGGCGCGAAGGAGGCCAGGGCGCAGTACCCGGCGGCGACGGCGGCGACCGCGGTCCCCACGCCCACCCGGCGCCGCGTTCCTGCCATACCCCAGGATGGCCCACGGCCCCGATCGACCGTTAGGATGGCTGTTGCGGATGGCGCCCCCTTTTGCACGCCCGAAGCGGCTGATGGCGTCTGCCCACGGAAGACGAATCTCCAGGAGCAGACATGGCATCAGGCCCGCGCCCTTCGCTGAGCCCGCGTCACCCTGTCCGGGAGCATCCCGACCGGCGCCTCCCCATCGACCCCGACCTCGGGCCCGACGACCCAGCTGACCCAGGTCGGTCCCACCGGCCCGCCCTTCATCTCCGTCGAGCCAGGGACCGGGGAGCCGTCGTCTCCATCGCCGCGGGCGGATTCCTCGGGACGCTCGGACGCTACGGCACCTCGCTCCTGGTCACCGGGACCGGCTTTCCGTGGGCCACCTTCGCCGTCAACGCCTCGGGCGCCCTGGTCCTGGGCTTCCTCCTCACCGTCCTCCTGGAACGAGGACGAGGAGCGTCGCCATGGCGCACGTTCTTGTGCGTGGGCTTCCTCGGGTCGTGGACGACCATGTCGTCGTTGGCCACCGATGCCGACTCCGTCAGGACGGCCAGATGGTCGTCGCTCTCGCGGTAGGCGTGGCCGGCGCGGTGGGGGCGGTCAGCCGCTACCTCCTCGACGGCCTGATCCAGGACCGCACGTCCGGCTTCTTCCCCTTCGGGACCGTGGTCGTGAACCTGGTTGGCTCGTTCGTGCTCGGGGTCGTGACGGGGGTGGCCGTCCATGAGGCGTCGGCCCGCGACGTGCAGGTCGTCGTGGGCGCTGGGTTCTGCGGTGCCCTCACCACGTGGAGCACCGTCTCGTGGGAAACGGTGCGGCTGGCCGAAGAAGGGGCGGCGCGCACGGCACTGGCCCAGCTGGCCGCCAACGTGTTGGGCTGCCTGGCCGCCGCCGGAGCCGGGCTCGTCGTCGGCTGGCGCTGAGACCGGCGTGGCCAGGACCGTCACCGTCGGGCCCGGGTCGTGAGGCGGGGCCGACTCGTCCCCGGGCACCGGGATCAATAGGGTTGGGCCCGATGTCGGAGAGCGCCGCCTCCTTGGAGACCGCCGTGCCGGTGGCCCCACTGCCCACCCGCCGCCAGCGAGCCGAGCCGGTGGTCCGCCGGTTGCTCGTCGTCCCCGAACCCTCGACGGGCCCCCACCAGGAGGCGGACCGCTCGGCGCATCGGCTGTTCAACGTGTCCATGGTCCTCTCCGGGCTCCGCTGCATCCTCGGCTACGTCGTGCTGCCCATCGTCACCCCGGCGCTGGGGGCGGCGGCTCGGGTGGGGCCGGTGGTGGGGGTGCCCATCGCCGTCGTGGCCCTGTGCTTCGACGTCGTGGCCGTGCGCCGGTTCTGGGCCGCCGATCACCCGTGGCGGTGGCGGGTGACCTTCGTCTACGCCGTGGTCATGGCCATGGTGCTGGGGCTCCTGATCGGCGACATCGTCCACCTTGCCTCCTGATCCGGCCGCCTCGCGCCTCCCGAGGCGGATCCGGTGGCTGGGCGTCTTCATCCTGCTGTGCTTCGTGGCCGTGTTCGTGCAGCTCAACAATCTGCAGATCGTCCAGGCCAACAAGTACGCCAACTCCCCTTCGAACCCGGCTGTCATCGCGGCGCGTTACGACGAGTCGAGGGGGACCATCACCACTTCGGACGGGACGATCCTGGCCGACTCGGTCAAGGCACCGGCAGGGAGCACGTACTCGTATCAACGTCGGTACCCCACCGGCTCCCTCTTCGGTCAGATCACCGGAGTGGACTCCTACACCTACGGGCTCTACGGGGTCGAGTCGAGCTACAACTCGTATCTGACCGTGCACAACGCACCGGTCAGCACCCTCTCGGACCTGCTCACCACGACCAAGGAGACCGACACCGTCATCCTGTCGTTGTCCGACACCTTGCAGACCGACGCCCGCGACGCCCTGGCCGGCCGGGACGGCTCGGTGGTCGTCATGAACCCCACCACGGGAGCAGTGCTGGCCATGTACTCCAACCCGTCCTTCGATCCCACCCCGCTGGCGTCGCAGACCCTCTCGACCGAGGAGTCGGCGTGGAAGGCGTACAACTTCACCCCCGACAGCGAGGGCCACGAGCCCTTCATCTCCCTCGCCTACCAGGACATCGCCTTCCCCGGCTCATCGTTCAAGATCGTCACCACCACAGCCGCCTACGAGAAGGCGCCGCAGCTGGTCGACACGCCCATGCCCTACTACACGTGCATCCCTCCCGGGACGTTCAAGGGACAGAGCACGCCGCTGTGCAACTACGGCGACGCCGGTTGCGGTGGGACCATCGCCGAGATGCTTCCGCCCTCGTGCGACACCGGCTACGCCCTTCTCGGGACCAAGGTCGGGGCGGTCAACATGCTGGCAGAGGCAGACGAGTTCGGTTTCAACCAGCAGCCCCCCATCGACCTGCCCCCCTCCCCCAACGAGGTGTCGCAATTCCTGCAGCCCGACTGCTATCAGAACGCGCAGGTCTTCCTCGCCTTCTCGTCCATCGGCCAGTACTGCACCAAGGCGACGCCGCTCCAGATGGCCATGGTGGCCGGAGCCGTGGCCGACGGGGGCAAGGTCATGACCCCGCACGTCATGTCCCAGATCCGTGACGAGCAGGGACAGCTGGTGAAGGCCTACAAGCCCAGTGTCTGGCTGACGCCCATGACCCCCCAGACGTCCTCGGCCATCACCAAGCTCATGGAGGACGTGGCCGAGTACGGCACGGCAGCGGGGATCTTCCCCAGCTCCGAGGACGTGGCGGCCAAGACCGGCACCGCCCAGGTCCAGAACGCGGCCGGGCAGTACATCGCCACCAACGACTGGATGATCGCCTTCGCCCCGGCGTCCGCCCCCAAGGTGGCCATCGCCGTCGAGCTGCTCGACCAGCCCGTGTCCGGCACCGGCGCCGCCGAGGCCGGCCCGGTCATGGCCACCATGATCCACGCCGCCCTTTCGGGGAGCTGACTCAGGCGAGCGTCGCGCCTCCCGGGCTGCGACAGCATGGGGACATGACGCGTCGGGGCTGGGCGCTGTTCGTGGCCCTGGGGGTGATGTGGGGCCTCCCCTACCTGCTCATCCGGGTGTCGGTGCGCGAGGTGAGCCCGGCCCTGCTCGTGTTCGTGCGCACGGCGGGAGGCGCGGCGCTCCTGGCCCCGTTTGCCGCACGGCGCGGCGCCCTCGCTCCCGTGCTGCGTCACTGGAAGCCGGTCGTCGCCTTCACCTGCGTGGAGATCGGCGTGCCCTGGCTGCTCCTGTTCAGCGCCGAGGAGCACCTGACCAGCTCGCTGGCAGGGCTTCTGGTGGCGGCCGTGCCCATCGCCGGAGCGGTGCTGGCCCGGCTCACCGGGACCGACCGCCTGGACCGGAGGCGTGTGAGCGGCCTGGCGCTGGGGATGGCCGGCGTGGCTGCCCTGGTGGGCGTCGACGTGCGGGGGTCGAGCGCCGTAGCGGCTGCGTCGATGGTCGTGGTGGTCGTGGGCTACGCCATCGGCCCGTGGATCCTGGCTCGGTACCTGTCGGAGCTCCCCGGCATCAGTGTCGTGGCTGCCTCCCTGGCGCTGTGCGCCCTCGTCTATGCACCCGTCGTCGCCTTCGTCCTCCCCACTCGGAACCTGTCGGGGGAGGTCGTGGCGTCGATGGTGGGGCTGACCGTGGTGTGCACGGTGCTCGCCTTCTTGGCGTTCTTCGCCCTCATTGGCGAGGTGGGCGCCATGCGTGCCACGGTGATCACCTACGTGAATCCCGCCGTTGCCGTGCTGCTGGGCGTCACCGTGCTGGGCGAGCACCTCGGGCCGGGGACGGCGATCGGTTTCGTGCTCATCTTGACCGGCTCGTTCCTGGCCACCCGGCCACTGCGTGGGGGCCCGGTCACCGAGGGGGTCCCGGCTCCCAGCGGGGCCGAACCCTGACGGAGACGGTTGCTTGAGGCTCGAGCCCGCCTCGACAAGGCTCGGTCGCCGTGGACGACGAGGAGTTCGAGAGGTCCTTCGCCGAGGAGCTCGCCGTCCTTCCCGGCGTGCTCGCCGTCGCGTTGGGAGGGTCCCGGGCCCGGGGCGCGGCGAGAGCCGGCAGCGACTGGGACTTCGCCGTCTACTACCGGGAGTCTTTCGATCCCGACGTGATCCGGGCCAAGGGATGGGAAGGCGAGGTGTTCGACGTCGGAGGTTGGGGCGGAGGCGTGATGAACGGCGGAGCATGGATGGCGATCGACGGCCGCCGGGTGGACGTCCACTACCGCGATCTCGTCGAGGTCGAGCGCCACGCCGCCGAGGCGCGCCAAGGCCGGTTCGCCAAGGAGCACCTACCCTTCTACCTGGCCGGCATCCCGACCTACGTGCTCCTGGCCGAGTTGGCCCTCAACCGGGTGCTGCACGGGTCCCTGCCCGTCCCCGATTTCCCCGACGCGCTGGCCCGGGAGGCATATCGGCGCTGGCACGAGGACGCGCTGCTGAGCGTGCGCTACGCCGAGACCGCCGTGCACCACCGCGGAGACGTCACCGTCGGGTTGGCCAACGGGACGCGAGGCCTCCTCGAGGAGGCGCATGCCCGCATGGCCTCGGCCAAGCGGTGGGTGCTCAACGAGAAGGGCCTCGCCGAGGAGGCCGGCCTCGCCGAGGAGGCCGCCTTGCTCTTCGAGGCAGCCGATCGTGCCGCCCTGGAGAAGGCCCTCGCCGAGCTGCACCGACGGCTCTCGAGTTAGGGCTGGCCTCCCAGGGTCAGTCGCATCGCCACCCGATTGGACAGTCCCTGCGTGGCGTCCTCGTCCAGGATGCGCCGCAAACCGGAACCGAGCTGGTCGTCGGGGATCACCGAGAAGCCGAGGTGTTCGTAGAGGGGACGGTTCCAAGGCACATGGTCGAAGGTAGTGAGCGACAGTGATCTCGCGCCTGTGTCCCGGGCCCAGCGAACCGCCCGGCCCATCAGCATCCGCCCGATTCCTCCCCCTTGGTACCGGGGACGGACGCTGATCTGATGGACGTAGGGCTCACCGTCCACCAGATCCACGAAGACGTATCCCACGAGGTCCTCCCCGACAACGGCCACCCACGACTGTCCGATCTCGGCGTACTCGGACAAGACCTCGACCGAGTGGGGCTCGTCGTCGGCCACGACGTCGAGGCCCACGGTGCGGAACTGCTCCTGCGCTTCGAATTCGATCTCCCGCACGAGCAGTGAATCCTCGGCGCGAGCGGCACGGATCACGGGTCCCGTCATCGCTTCCTCGCATAGACCAGGCAGCCCCGCTTGGTGATGATCACCGGCGGGTCCACCCTCGTCGCCGCGTCAGCAGGAAGCCGATGGAGCCGGCAGTAGGCGGCCAGCGAATCGTGGTCCTCGAGCCGGGTGAGAGGCCCGTCCCAGGTCACGACCTCGACCTCGTCGAAGACCTCACGAACCGTGGATTCGGCCTCTTCGGCGTCGAACGTGCTGGGCGGGTATACGTCGACGAGCTCCGGGTCGCTGAACCGGCTCGAAGCGCTGGCGGCGAAGAGCCCGCCCGGTCGAAGCACCCGCCGGGCCTCGGCGATGGCGTCGACAGGGCGAGACAGGTGGTACAGCATCCACAGCATGGTGACTGCGCCGACGGACGACGGCGGTGCCGGCAGGGCCAAGGCGTCGGCCCGGACCTTGGGATGCGGAACCTCGGCCAGCTGGCCGGGCGAGGCGTCGAGGACGATCGTCGGCCAGGGTTCGGGGAGACACAGGCGCAGCGCCCCTGTGCCCCCACCCACGTCAAGCACCGGGTGCAGGTCCTCCCGGACGATGCGGGCGGCGACCGGTACGTGGACGTCGCCGGCGAGAAGCCACGCCGGGTCCTGGGATCGCCAACGGCCCGGATCACTGTCGTAGTCCGGGGGCAGGCGGGACACGACGACAATCTTGTTGGCTCAGTCCGCGATCGGTTTACCGTGCGGGGCGTTGGGCTTGTCGCTCCGCCAGTACGACTTGGACGCCACCGAAGGACGCTGCATCCCGGCCGCCACGAGGACCTCCACGACCTCGCCGACCAGGCGCCGCTCACCGTTCACGTAGCCCGCCATGTCGGGCCCGGGATCGAACCTGGCCAGGGCCTCCGGAAGCTCCAACCGGTCGACCCAGACGAGCTCGGCGCTCCCGTCGGCATCGGGGCCGGGCCGCGACAGCTCACCGTGGGGCGTGACCAAGAAGGCGACCGCCGTGGCGTGCGGCGGCAGCGCCTCGATCATGGCGAAGGCGGCCGGCATGGCGGAGTCGTCGGCCACGAAGACGTGTGAGCGGGCCAGTGGCCGCAAGGCGATGTTTCCCCGCGGGCCGATGGCGTCGAGGTGCATTCCCTTGGCGGCGACCCGCGCCCAGGGCACGGCGACCCCACCGGCACGATGCAACTCGAACTCGAGGTCCAGGGTCCCCTGTCCGGGGTCGGCGCGCCTGATCGTGTAGCGGCGCCGGACCGAGCCGCGGCCGTCGGGGAACTCGATCATGAGGTCCTGCCCGGCGGAGAACTCGAAGCCGAGAAGGTCGGAGGAACCAACGGTGACGGCCCGCACGTGTGGTGCCAGGTCGTCGATTGCGACCACCTCGAGATCGATCAGGTACGCCCCCCGCAGGCGGCCGCCGAAGAGGTCGTCGGGCACCGGTCGGCGCGTGACGGTCATGCGAATTCGCCTCCCAACGCCCCCGACGAGAGCCAGCCGACGCGGCTCGACGGCACTTCGAGCTCCTCCGGCCTCCACGTTCCGTCGCCCGCCAACCACGAGCTCGTGATGGCGTAGGCCTCGTCCATGAGCTGCGGGGTCAATCCGAAGTCGAACAGCGAGAGCCGCCCGGCCAGAGCGGGCACGGGAACGACGCGCACGATGCGACGCTCGGACACCTCGGCGATGGCGCGGCGCTCACCTGGACGAGCGGAGAGGGCCATCGCCCGCTGCATCATGGCGATGGCGTTACCCGGATGCTCGGGCAGATGGTCGGGAGCCGTGGGCAGGACGTAGATGACTTCGGGATCCATGGCGTCGGCTTGGAGGATCGGGGTGTTGGCCACGACCCCGCCGTCGACCAGCGTCCTCCCATCGAGCTCCACGCTGGGGAACACGCCGGGAATGGCCGAGCTGGCGAGCATGGCACCGATCACGTCGCCCTCTTCCAACACCACGGGATCTCCGGTGGCGAGATCGGTGGCCACCAGCCGGAGCGGGATCGGCGCATCCTCGAGCCGGTCGAAGCCGACCCCCGCCCGGGTCAGCAACGTGCGAAGCCCGAGGGAGTCGAAGAGGAAGTGCTGATGTCCGAGCACGCCGCGCACCAGCGAGCGCACGCTCACCGGGAACACGTCGGGACGACGGATCGACGCCCACAAGCCTCCCAGTGCCTCCATGCCCGGCACATCACCGTGTCCGGCCAGAAAAGCGCCGTTCAGCGCGCCGATCGACGTGCCCACCACGACGTCGGGCGTGATGCCCGCCTCGAGCAACCCCCGAAGCATGCCCACCTGCACCGCGCCGAGGTTGCCTCCTCCGCTCAGGACGAACGCGGTTTCCACCGTGGGCTTCGACTCCACAGGACCTCCTTCTTCACTCCCCTGGGGCAACAACGAGTCGTTCGTGTTCATTGCCTCACCACCGGGGGTGGCAGCGGTTGGGCGGATGGTGACCTGCGACCGGCGCAGACGCAAGCTCGTTCATGACAAAGTACGAACCTCATGGGACCGGCCCAGGACCCTGCGAGGACATCGGGCAGCTGGCCGCACCTGCCCTATGAGCCGTGGCGAGAGACGTGCGACACCCTCCACGCCCTCACCCAGCTGCTGGGCAAACTTGCCGTGGCTCTGGCGCCGCCCGAGCCGCAGCTTCAGCACGCCGCCCTGCGCTTGACCGTCCGGGGCTGGGAGACCGCCCCCCTCCCCGCTCCCGACGGGTCCGGGGCCCTGGTCGTCGCTCTCGACCTCCGCACCCACGAAGCGGTGGTGGAGCACAGCGACAGCCGCGTGCGGCGCGTCGGGCTGGTCCCGAACCGCCCGGTGAGGGACGTGACGGCGGACGTGCTCGGCGACGTCGCCGAGCTGGTCGGGCCGGTCGAGATCAACGTCACGCCCCAGGAAGTGCCCTGGAGCGTGCCTCTGGACCAGGACGCCGAGCACCGGACCTACGACCCGAGCCACGTGGCCAGCTACTTCGCGTGCGCCACCCGGGCCGCCCTGGTCCTGGCCGAGCTGCGGGCTCCGTACCGGGGCCGCTCCAGCCCGGTGAACGCCTGGTGGGGCACGTTCGACCTGGCCGTGAGCCTGTACTCGGGCCGTGCCGCCGAACCCTCGAGCGACGACTTCATCATGCGCAACGCCGGCGACGCCCAACAGATCGAGGTGGGCTGGTGGCCGGGGGACGCCCGGTACCATCGGGCAGCGTTCTTTGCTTTCGCCGCCCCGGCCCCGGACGACTTCGCCAACGGATCGCTGTCGCCCTCGGCCTCCCGATGGGACACCGATCTCGGTGAGTACGTCCTGGACTGGGACGACGTGATCAGCAGTGCCGATCCCCATCGGGCCGCGCTCGAGTTCGGTCGGTCCGCCGTCGACCACGCCTGCTCGGTGTGCGGCTGGGACCCTCAGCTCGCCTCGAGCGCCCAGGGGATCCCACCGCCCGTCCATTGAAGTGAGGAGCCCCCGTGGCCGAAACCTGTAGCCATCTCGACACCGTGACCGACGTCACCCCATCGAGCCAGGGGTGTGAGGACTGTCTGCGCATGGGTGGACAGTGGGTCCACCTGCGCCTGTGCATGCGCTGCGGGCACGTCGGCTGTTGCGACAACTCCCCCAACCGGCACGCCACCGCCCACTGGCAGGCCGATCACGACCACCCGCTGATCCGCTCGTACGAGCCGGGCGAGGACTGGTGGTGGTGCTACGCCGACGAGCTCTTCTTCGAGCTCGAAGGCGCGCCCCCTTCACCGTCGCACCCCTGAGCCTCGGCGAGGACCTCCTCGCCGGCGAGAGGGGCGAGCGGGAAGTCGTTGCCGGTCAGCCAGTGCCGCCCCACCTGTTTGTGCCCGGCCCACGCCCTCCTGGCCCTGGCGTCGTCCTGACCGAGGCTCCCGGGCGTCACCCCCAGGCGCTCGGCCACCGGGCGCAGGGCCGCCACGTCGAAGCCGTACACCTCGGCCGCCGCCTCGCCGATCATCCGGCGGGTCTCGGCCACGGGCACGTCGTGGTAGGTCCTGGCCAGCCATTGGCGCGACGTGGGCCAGGTGCCCTCGGGATGGGGGAAATCGTTGCCCCACAGCATGTTGTCGATACCGATCTCGTAACGCATCGCCACCTCGCGTCGCTTGGTGTTGGAGGCGCCGATGAAGCAGTTGCGGTCGAACAGCTCGCTGGGCGGCGTGGTGATCCCGAGCGACGCCAGCTTCTCGGCCCCCTTCTGTCCCAGGAAGAGGCGGTCCCAGAACCAGAGCAGGTTGGGCACCCACCAGCAGCCGGCTTCGGTGACCCCGAAGCGCAGACCGGGGAAGCGCTCGAACACGCCCGACCACAGCATGAACCACAGCGGCCGCGCCGGCCACCACACCACCTCGGTGACGTAGATGCCGAGATGGTCGTCGTAGCTCTCTTTGTCGGCCGGCCCCGAGTGGGTCACGACGGGCATCTCGAGCTCTTGGCACAACGCCCAGACCGGGTCGTAGGCCTTCGAGTGGTACGGCTCCTGGTGCATCCACATGGCAGGGATCATCACGGCCGCCAGCCCCGACTCCCGGGCACGGCGGATCTCGGCCAGCACGTCGTCGCCGGGAGCGGTGATCTGCACCAGGGCAGCGCCACGGCGGCGATCGGGCGCCTCGGCGCACATCTCGGCCAGCCAGCGATTGTGGGCGCGGGCGCCGGCCAGTCCCAGCTCGGGGTCGTGGTCGCCCGAGAGGCCCAAGCCGGTCCCGAAAGGGGCGCACGTCCGGCTCTCCACGGCATCGGCGTCAGGGAACACCACCTCGGCGCTGATGCCGTCGGCGTCCATCTCCTTGTCGCGACGCTGGGCGTCCCATCCACCCTCGAGGCCCTCGGCGTGCTCCTCGAACCACTTCTTGGCGAACTGCTCGTCGGAGATCCGCCGCACCTCTTCCAGCTGCCGGGCCCGGCCGCCCAGGAACTCGTCGAAGGCGGGCCAGTACTTGCGTTCCAGGTACTGCCGGTAGAGCTCGGTGGGGAGCCCGGCATGGCTGTCGGCCGAGATCACCACGTAGGGCGCGTCGGCACCGTCAGGGCCGGTCATCGTCTCACTTCCTTCCGCCGCCGCCGCCCGGGACGGGGCTCAGGTAGTCGGGGTTGTGCCGGGCCAGCATCGAATCGGCCCGAGCCCGGATGGAGTCGTCGGTGTGCTCGCTCTCGGGCAGGATCCAGAAGGTGTTGGTCCGCAGCGCGGCCACGACGCGCTCGGCCACCTCGGCGGGCTCGGTGTAGCGGGGCTCGATCCCGGCGGCGCGCATCTGCGCCTCGAGATCGTCGACCGTGACGTAGGGGGTCTGCCGGGGACGGAGCTTGGCGAAACGCTCGGGACGGGTTCGCCACGACTCGAACAGCCCGGTGCGCAGCATGTGGGGCCCGGGGAAGAGAACCGAGGCGCCCACCCGGTCGGTGACGGAACGGAGCTGCCCGAAGAGACATTCGGTGAGCGTCACCACGGCCGCTTTGGTCACGGCGTACTGGGGGGTGTTGGGCAACGGCGCGATCCCGCCGTTGCCAGACGAAGTGTTCACCACGTGTCCCTCGTCTCCCTGGGCCAAGAGCGTCGGGACGAACGTGTTGACGCCGTGGATGACGCCCCACAGGTTGACGGCGAGGGCCCACTGCCAGTCGCGCTCCTCGTGCTCCCACAGGGGGCCCTCGGCGCCCGCACCGATCCCGGCGTTGTTGCACACCACGTGCACGGCGCCGTGGTGCTTGACCGTGGCGTCGTGGAGCGCCTGCACCGAGGACGGGTCGGAAACGTCGGTGACCACCCCCAGGGCGTCGATCCCCTGCACGTGCAGCTCGGCGACCGCCGCCTCGAGCTTGTCCTCGCCGACGTCGGCCAGGACAACGCGCATGCCCGCCTCGCCGAGGGCGCGTCCCAGTGCCAGCCCGATGCCGCCGGCCCCACCGGTCACGACCGCCACCCGGTCCTCCAGACGCTCCATGGCCTCGTCCTCCCCTGCTTGCGAGCCTCAGCGCTCGGTGTCCGCTCCGACCGGCGAGAGGTCGTCGTAGCGCTGGTGGGCGAAGGGCGCCACCCAGTCGGCGGGCACGCTGCCCACCACCTCGCCGGTCTGCAAGCTGGACCGCTCGGCCAACTCGATGTCGCGCACCTCGAGCACGGGGAGATCCGCCACCGGGTCGAAGCGCGACTCGCGCAGGAGCACCGTTCCCTCCACCTTCCACTGGCGGCGGGTCCGCTCCCGGCGCTGCACGTGGACGAGCAGGGGGTCCCCGTCGAAGCCCTTGCCGGTGGGCGAGGGAAGGAACTTCAGGTAGAAGCTGGTGCGGGTCCGCTCGGGCGCGCTCTGCGTCTCGAGCTCGATGGCGCCCGAGATCTCCACGAAGGTGACCCCCATGCGGGTGAACGCCCCCCGGACCCGGTCCCCGTCGCGCTCGAGTGCGACGTCGGCGAGCTTCTTGGGCTCCCCGAACGTCTCACGTCCGCCGATCACCGCCTGCTCGCTCGTCATGGGCATGACCAGGGCGTAGTCCCCGGCGATCTCCTCGTGCCGAGCGTGCACGGCGAACGTCCCGGCACCGAAGACCGGATAGCCGCGGCCCACGTCCACCGTGGCCACCGTGACCCGCACCAGCGGCTCGTCGGGCGGGCGAAGAGGCGGAGGGACGACCGCCGCCAACGAATCAGGGTCGGTCAGGTAGGTGGCCACCAGCGTCGTCGCCCACGTGTCGACCGACGTGGCCTCCACCTCTCGGTTGGCGATCTCGTCCAGCGAGCGCGCCCCGTAGCGGACGGTGGTCATGAGCTCCTCCTTGCGTAGCCGATGAGGGCAGGGCACTTCTCGGCGTCCTCCGGCAGTGACGCCAGCGGCAGAGGGTCGTCGACCTCGCGCCGCGTCGGTCCCACCTTGTCGGCGATGGGCCGGAGAAGTTCCATGTCGAAGCCGTACACGGCGGCGGCGTTGGCGCCCACCATGGCCGCCACCTCGTCGGGGTCCACCCCGGCGAAGCTCGCCCGCAGGTGCTCCCGGGTGTAGGGGAAGCACCCTTCCTTGTGCGGGTAGTCGGCTCCCCACATGATCCGCCCCACCCCGACGGCGTGACGCAAGGACACCTCCTGGGGGCGGATGAAGGACGAGCCGACGTGGCACTGGCGGGCCCAGTACTCGCTGGGCTTGAGGCTGAGGCGCTGCGTCACCGCCTGGCCCCATTCGAGCTCCTGGGAGGCAGAGGCGCCGGACATGCGGTCGAAGAAGTAGTCGAGGCGGGCCAGCTCCTCGGGCAGCCACGCCGTCCCCTGCTCGGTGAGCACCAGCTCTAGACCGGGATGCCGCTCGAAGGCACCGCTCACCAGCAGATGGGTGAAGGCGCGATGCGCCCACCAGGTGACCTCGAGGAGGAGCACCACCTTGTCCTCCGCCTCCTCGCTGACGGCGGGGGCCGCCGATCCGCTGTGATGGTTGACGGGCAGCTCGAGGTCCTCGCACACCTGCCAGAGCGGCTCGTAGTAGTTCGGGTCGTACAACGGCGGCAGGCCCGAGCCGGGCGGCGCGCCGGGGAGGAGCACGCCACCGTTCAGGCCCGCCTCCCTGGCCCAGGTCAGCTCGGAGGTGGCCGCCTCGAGGTCGTGCAACAAGATCTGACACATGCCGGCTCGCCGCCCTGGAGCATCGGCGCAGAAGTCGGCCATCCACCGGTTGTGCGCCTGCAGCCCGGCCCAGCGCGCCTCGAGGTCGCCGGCATTCGCCGGTGGAGGCTGGTCGCTCAACGACGCCTTCGGGAAGAACGGCGGCACGGTGTTGGGGAAGATGACCTCGGCCACGATCCCCTCGGACTCCAACTCGAGCAACCGGCGGGTGCTGTCCCAATTCCGGTAGCCCTCGGGACCCACCATGTCCGGGTACGGGATCTGGTAGGTCGAGGCCCAGGCGTCGAAGTCGTCGCGCCACCGGCTCGCCAAGTAGGGCCTGTAGTCGAGCACGTTCCCGCCGCCGTGGCAGTCCGCCGAGATCAGGACGTAACGGTCGTCGCCCTCCATTCCCCTCTCCTGTAACGGTGTTACGTCTGTAACGGCATTACAGTAAGAGGCGTGCCCAAAGGTGTCAAGGGCGACGTGAAGGCCGGACTCGGCGCCGAGGACGTGGTCGACACCGCTCTGCGCATGGTGGAGCGCGACGGCGCCGAGGCCCTCACCATGCGGCGGCTGGCCGACGAGCTCGGGACGGCGGTCACGGCCATCTACTGGCACGTGGGCAACCGGGACGCCCTCGTCGAGTTGCTGGTGGCACGCCTTCTCGAGGAGATGGGCGACGTGCACGCCAAGGGGCCCGACCACCGGACCCGGGTCGCCGGGCTCGTCCACGAGCTCCGACAGCGGCTCCTGGCTCGCCCCCATCTCATCGCCCTGGCCGACCAGCGCGGCCTCACTCCTGCGATGTTCCAGCCCGTGCAGGCGGCCCTCGCCGACGAGCTCGCCGCCATGGGCGTGACCGGCAAGGAAGCCGGCGAGGTGATCCAGATCCTGCAGTGCCACGTGGTGGCGTCGGTCGTCCTGGCCCGCACCCTCGAGCGCAGCCGGTCCCACGAGGGGACGGACCCGGAGGTGTGGGACGGCCGGGTGTCGGACCCGGCGCTCGTTGCTGCGCTGGCCACCGCTCCGGACCTCGACCGCGCCTTCGGCCTCGGCCTCGACGCGCTGCTCGACCGGCTGCTGCCCCGGAAACCGGAGAGGACCCGCGCCACCAGGGCGTAACGCCTTCCCGAGACGCCAGGTGGCGCCGGGCGCGACTTCGCAATGCCCGTTTCCCGTGTGTCAGTCTGCCCGGGATGCCGGTCCAGCTCCTGGAGCGTCGACCTGGTGAACCGACGGGCGAGCCTGTCGGCGGATCGCCGCTCGAGAGGCTGGGCTTCTTCGTCTGGCGCCGGCGCCGCCTGGTCCTGGCCGTCGCCGTCGCCTTCGTCGTGGTTGCCCTTGCGTTCGGGGCGAAGGTCGAGAGCCGACTCTCGCAAGGGGGCTTCGACGCCGCCTCGGAGCCTTCGATCAGGGCCGGGGACATCCTGTCCTCCCGCTTCGGTGTCACCCCGTCGAATTTGGCGGTGATCGTCACGGCGCGAAGCGGCACGGTCGACTCTCCGGAAGTGCGGGCCGCCGGGTTCGTGCTGGCGAGCCGGCTGTCGTCGGTGCCGCACGTCGAGGACGTGGAGTCGTACTGGGGAGAAGGCTCACCGGCACAGATGCGTGACCGGTCGGGTCGTGAGGCTCTCATCGTGGCGACGGTCAGCGGCAACGAGAACCAGGAGGTGCGCTGGGAGCCGGGCGTGGAGCGTGCGCTGGCCCGGGTACCGGCGGCGGTGTCGGTGGAGGTCGGCGGGTTCGCCCCGACATTCAACGAGGTCAACACCGTCGTCGAGCACGACCTGGTGCGAGCGGAGGCGATCGCCGTCCCCTTGACGCTCGTGTTCCTGGTGTTCGTGTTCGGATCGCTCGTCTCCGCCGTGCTGCCGCTGGTGGTGGCCGGCGTGTCCACGACCGGCACCCTCCTGGCGCTGCGGATCATCACCACGGTGACGCCGGTGTCGATCTTCGCCCTCAACATGACCACGGCCATGGGCCTGGGTCTCGCCATCGACTACAGCCTGTTCATGGTGGCGCGCTTTCGGGAGGAATTGGCGTCCGGTCATGAAGTCGACGTCGCCCTGGCACGCACGGTTGCCACCGCAGGCCGCACCGTGGCCGGCAGCGCCCTGACCGTCGCCGCCGCCCTGGCGGCGCTCGCGGTGTTCCCGATCATGTTCCTGCAGTCGTTCGCCTACGCCGGCGTGGCCGTGGCCCTGCTCTCCGGTGTCACCGCCGTGGTGGTGCTCCCTGCCGTGCTGGGGACCCTGGGCCCCCGGGTGAACCGGGCCAGGGTGTGGACCAGGTCGGTGCGGCCGGCAGAGGAGGGGCTGTGGACGGCATGGGCCCGGAAGGTGATGAGCCGGCCGTGGACGTCGCTGGTGGCCGGCCTGGCGATACTCGCCGTGCTCGGCGCTCCCGTGCTCGGCATCAAGCTCGGCTACTTCGACACCAGGGTGCTCGCCCCCTCCGACCACGTCCGTCAAGTGGACGATCAGCTGTCGACGACCTTCGGGCCGGGCCAGAGCGACGTCATCTTCGCCGTGCCGACGTCAGGCAAGGTCACGGTGGACCTGGCCACGTGGAGCGGCTACGCGCTCCGTCTGTCCTCGCTCCGGAACGTGGGCGAGGTCGACACGGTCACCGGCGTCTACGTGCACGGCGAACGGTTCCCGGCGCCGGCGTCCTATCTGACCGGGTACCTGCACCCCGTCGAGGGCGGGACCCAAGCCTGGGTCTCGATCACCCCGTCCATCGACGCCATGTCGCCGGCCGGCGTCAACTTGGTCGACGCCGTGCGCTCCGTGTCGCCGCCCCTGCCCGTGCTGGTGGGCGGCGCACCCGCCAATTACACCGACTCGGACGCAGTGATCTTCCACTACTTGCCGTTGTGCCTGGTGCTGATCGCCGTGGTGATGCTCAGCCTGCTGCTGATCCTCTTCCGAAGTGTCGTCCTGCCGGTCAAGGCGCTCGTGTTGAACGTCTTGTCGATGTCCGCCACGTTCGGAGCCATGGTGTGGATCTTCCAAGACGGGCATCTCTCCCGTCTCCTCGACTTCACCCCCACCGGCAGCCTCATCGCCACCATGCCCATCTTGATGTTCTGCGTCGCCTTCGGCCTTTCCATGGACTACGAGGTGTTCCTGGTGTCGCGCATCAAGGAGCACCACGATGCCGGGATGGCCGACCAGGACGCCGTCGCCCGGGGGCTTCAGCAGTCGGGACGCATCATCACCGCCGCCGCCCTGCTCATGAGCATCGTGTTCCTGAGCCTCGTCTCCAGCGAGATCAGCTTCATCAAGCTCTTCGGTCTGGGCCTCACTCTGGCGGTGCTGGTCGACGCTTTGGTGGTCAGAGGGATCCTGGTCCCGGCGTTCATGCGTCTGGCCGGGGCCGCCAACTGGTGGATGCCGGGCCGCAACAGGGGCTGACGGTCGGGTTCACTCAGCCGTCCTGGATCAGCCCGAGGACGTTGCCGTCGAGGTCGGTGAACGTGGCGACCAGGCGGCCACCGCCGACGTCGTGCGGTGCCTCCTTGACGGTGGCGCCGACCTCGGCGAGCGCGGCCAGCTTGGCCTCGATGTCGGCCACGTGCCAGAAGGCGACGGGCGAGGTCATGGCCTGCGGGCCTCCGCCGGGCACGAGCCCGATCTGCTGACCGTTGGCGTCGAAGCCGACGTAGTAGGCCGAGTCGACCTGAGGCTCCACGCCGAGCAGGGCGCGGTACACGGGCTTGGCCGCTTCGAGGTCGGACACGGGATGCAGAACGGTCTTGATCCCCTCGGTGGAAGAGCCGGACATGGTCGCTCCTGACGTCGTGGGTCACGTCGACCCGGTGGGTGTGGTCAGCACTATGACGAGCGCGAGCCGAAGGATGTGACAGACGACGACGACGCCCGCCCTCAGAGCACGATGTCCAGGGTACGAAGGCGACGGGGGTCGTAGACCACTTCCATCTCGACGATCCTGCCGTCCTTGAAGCGCATGACGAAGGCGGCCCGAGTCCGGCCGTCGTGGGCCCAGACCGCTCCGGGCGCCCCGTCGATCAGCGCCGCCTGGGCCACGCCCGCTCTTCCGGCAAAGACCCTGGCCACTGCGTCGCGGCCTCTGATCTCGTCCTGCAACGCCGGCGCGCCTCGTTCCCGGCGGGTGGCGGCTGTTCGCACCGCGACCGGGTCGGAGCGCAGCACCACGTCGGGATCGAGAAGGGCGAGGAGCCCTTCGAAGTCCCCCTCTCTCGATGCGGCCAAAAAGGCGTCGACCAGCGCCGAGCGGCGGGTGTCGGGCGCGCTGAGCGGGCGCAGGCTCGACTGCGGTCGACCGTGGAGGCGGCGACGGGCACGACTGGCCAGTTGCCGGGTCGCCGCCGGGGACCGGCCGACGATGGGGGCGATCTCGGCGAACGGCACGCCGAAGAGGTCGTGGAGGACGAAGGCGAGGCGCTCGTGAGGCTCGAGCGAGTCGAGCACGACCACCAACGCCGGTCCGATGGCGTCGGCGAGGACGACGTCGTCCTCCGGTTCGACCAGGTCGGCGTGGCCCGAGACGGCCTCGGGTACGTCGGCGCCCACCGGCTCCTCTCGGATGCGGCGAGAACGGAGCATGTCGAGACACACGCGCGAGACCACGGTCGTGAGCCATCCGCCCAGGTTGTCGATGTGCTTCGGCCCGGTCCTGCTCAGCCGGAGCCACACCTCCTGCACGGCGTCGTCGGCCTCGGTCGCCGAGCCGAGCATCCGATGGGCGATGGCCCGAAGTCGCGGCCTGCTCTCCTCGAATTGCCGGGCAACCCACTCAGCCACGTCACATCCTCCTGCCTCGTCCGTCATAGCAGTGACGCCGGAGGAGCACCCGATGTGACGGACACCAGGGCCGTGGGCGGGGCGGCTGGGGCCAGGTGTACCTTCGCGGGGACAGGGCTCTCACCGCGAGGAGGTCCGCCGATGAGCGTCACCGATCCCGTCGCTCCCAAGTCCACCGTCACCGACAAGGAAGCCCGCCAAGTGGCGGAGGCTGCCAGAGAGACCGAGTGGACGAAGCCGAGCTTTGGCAAGGAGTTGTTCCTGGGCCACCTGCGCCTGGACCTCATCCATCCCCACCCCAGGCCCTCGGCTGAGCACCAGCGTAAAGGTGACGCCTTCTTGGCCAAGCTCGAGGCCTTCTTGCGTGAAGAGGTCGACCCGCTGCAGATCGAGCGGGAGGCGAGGATCCCCGAGCACGTCCTGAAGGGCCTGTCCCACCTCGGCGCCCTGGGAATGAAAGTCGACGAGAAGTACGGCGGCCTGGGCCTGTCCAACCTCTACTACAACCGGGCCCTGGCCCTGGCCGGCACGGCCCACAGCGCTCTCTCCACTCTCCTGAGCGCTCATCAGTCGATCGGCGTGCCGCAGCCGCTCAAGCTCTTCGGCACCGAGGAGCAGAAGCGAAAGTTCCTTCCCCGGGTGGCCAAGGACGAGGTGAGTGCCTTCCTCCTGACCGAGCCCGACGTGGGCAGCGACCCGGCTCGCATGAGCTCGACCGCTGTGCCCACCGACGACGGGACCGCCTACGTCATCAACGGGACGAAGCTGTGGACCACCAACGGGGTCATCGCCGACCTGCTCGTCGTGATGGCCGTCGTCCCTCCCTCGGGGGAGCATCGAGGGGGCATCACCGCCTTCGTGGTCGAAGCCAAGGCACCGGGCATCACCGTGCTCCACCGGAACCAATTCATGGGCCTCAAGGGGATCGAGAACGGCGTGACCCGGTTCGAGAACGTCCGGGTGCCGGCCGAGAACGTCGTGGGCGGCATCGGGCGCGGCCTGCGGGTGGCGCTCACCACCTTGAACACCGGGCGCCTGTCGCTCCCCGCCATGTGCTCCTCGTCAGCCAAGCTGTCGCTGAAGATCGCCCGAGAGTGGTCGAACGAGCGGGTGCAGTGGGGTATGCCCATCGGCAAGCACGAGGCGATCGCCCACAAGATCGCCTTCATCGCCGGGCTCACCTTCGCCATGGACGCAGTGGTGGAGCTCTCCAGCCTGCTCGCCGACGAGGCGCAGAACGACATCCGCATCGAGGCCGCCCTGGCCAAGTTGTTCTGCTCCGAGATGGCCTGGACGGTGGCAGACGAGATGGTGCAGATCCGCGGGGGGCGAGGCTTCGAGACGGCCGAGTCGCTTCGGGCCCGCGGCGAGCAACCCATCCCGGCCGAGCAGATCCTGCGCGACCTTCGCATCAGCCGGATCTTCGAGGGGTCGACCGAGATCATGAAGCTCCTCATCGCCCGGGAGGCGGTCGACCAGCACCTGAGCGTTGCCGGTGGGCTCGTGGACCCCGAGCTCAAGCTGGCCGACAAGGTGAAGAGCGCCCGCACCGCCACCGCCTTCTATGCCAAGTGGCTTCCCCAGTTGGCCTCGGGCCCGGGACAACGGCCGGGCGCGTACGCCGAGATGGGAGAGGTGCTGGCTCCCCACCTGCGCTTCGCCGAGCGGGCCAGTCGAAAGCTGGCCCGGTCCACCTTCTACGGGATGTCACGGTGGCAAGCCCGCCTCGAGCGCAAGCAGGGCTTCCTGGGCCGCATCGTCGACATCGGAGCCGAGCTCTACGCCATGAGCGCGTCGTGCGTACGGGCGAAGATGCTCATGGACGACGGCTGCCCCGAGGCCGAAGGCGCCCAGGAGCTGGCCGACGTGTTCTGCAAGGGCTCTCGCCGGCGTGTCGACAAGCTCTTCTCCGACCTGTGGCACAACGACGACCAGGAGAACTACGACGCCGCCCAGAAGGTCCTCGACGGCCGCTACCTGTGGGCCGAGGCCGGCATCATCGATCCGTCGTTGTTGGCCGCCGAGCCACCGAAGGACTGAACCGCTGTCGAGCATGAGGGGCGGCTTCGAGACTCCGACCTTCGACGCAGCCGAGGTCGCCCTCTTCGAGCCCATGGGCACTCGCCGGCGCACCGAGTCCGGCGAGTACCTCTACCGGGAAGGCGACAGCGCCTACGACTTCTACATCCTGTTGTCGGGCCAGGTCGACATCGTGATCGGCGCCGAGACCGACCAGGAGCGACTCATCAACCGGCACGGGCCCGGGCGTTTCATGGGAGAGCTGAACCTGCTCTCGGGACTGCGCGTCTTCGTCTCGGCCCGGGTCGTCGAGCCCGGAGAAGTGCTCGTCGTCCCGGTCGAGGCACTGCGCCGGGTCCTCGCCACCCAGCCGGCGCTCAGCGACAAGATCCTGGCCACGTTCATGGCCCGCCGGGCCGACCTCCTCGCCGACGCGGCGAACACCACACGGGTGGTGGGCTCGCGCTTCTCGGCGCGGGCCGTCCTGCTCCGGGAGTTCCTGTCGCGCACCCGGGTGCCCTACGAGTGGCTCGACCCCGACACGGACCCCGAGGTCGACCAACTCCTCAGGGAGTTCGACATCGAGCCGTCGGAGTTGCCCGTGGTCATCTCGTCGGGAGCCGTGCTGAGGCGCCCGACCCCGGGGGACCTGGCCGAGTACCTCGGCCTCACGCTGGGGCGCCTTCCCGAACGGTACTTCGACTTGATCATCGTCGGAGGAGGACCTGCCGGCCTTGCCGCGGCCGTCTACGGGGCGTCGGAGGGGCTGCAGACACTCGGGGTGGAGATGATCGCTCCCGGCGGCCAGGCCGGTGCGAGCTCGAGGATCGAGAACTACTTCGGCTTCCCGACCGGGATCTCGGGAGCGGACCTCACCCAGCGCGGGGTCATCCAAGCAGAGAAGTTCGGCGCCGTGTTGAGCGTGCCCTGCGTGGCCGAAGCGTTGCGGGAAGAGTCCGGCCACCTCGTCGTCGGGCTGTCCGACGGCACCGAGGTCGTCGGCCGGACGGTGATCGCCGCCAGCGGCGCCCGCTACCGGCGCCTCGAAGTCGATCGCTTGGACGAGTTCGAGAACCGGGGCGTCTACTACGCCGCCACCGACCTGGAAGCCCGCTTGTGCGCCGGTGGCCCGGTCGTGGTGGTGGGAGGTGGGAACTCCGCCGGCCAAGCCGCCGTGTACCTGGCCGACAACGGAAGCCCGGTCAGCGTGGTGATCCGGGACGCCGACCTCAACGCCAAGATGTCCCGGTACCTGGTCGACCGCCTGGAGAGTCATCCCGACATCGAGATCAAGACGAAGACCGAGGTGGTGGGGCTCGAGGGGGACGAGGTGCTCTGTGGTGCGCTTCTGTCCGGGCCCGAGGGCGAGGAGAAGATCGAGACCTCGGGCCTCTTCTCCTTCATCGGGGCCGACCCCCAGTCCGAGTGGCTCTCGGGCCTGGCCACCCTCGACAACCGCGGGTTCGTCCTCACGGACCGAGCACTGTGGAAGGACAAGCTGGACGATCGATGGGGTGCGCTGGGACGAAGCCCGCTGCCCTTCGAGACCAGTTGCCCGGGGCTGTTCGCGGTCGGGGATCTCCGCTCGGGATCCACGAAGCGCGTCGCGGCAGCCGTGGGTGAGGGATCCGCCGCAGTGCGCTCCGTCCACGAGCATCTCGCTTTTGCGCAGCGGTGACGGACAGGACCGCGGAACTGGCCTGACCCGGGTGAGGGGTCCAGCCGCGCCTCAGAGGTCGTAGGCCACCGCGTGCTTCGGCTGGTAGACCGTCATCTCCCCGGCACCGGGGACCTTCATCGACGCCGTGAGCCCGAAGCCCTGGTCCTGGACGTCCCCACTGAACTCGGCCCCTCTGGCGGACAGCTCGGCAACGGTGGCACGGATGTCGTCGCACATGAGGGTGATCTCGTGATGAGGATCGGTTGACCACGAGCCCTGCCGCTCGTCGGACGTCGGGTGCACCCCCAGCTCGGAGGGCCCGGTCTTGAAGATCAGCCAGCCGCCGTGGGCGTCGACGTTCGGCCATCCAAGGACGTCGCGGAAGAAGCTTCGGGCAACATCGGGTTCATCGGCATAGACGAGGGTGTGAACACCAGTGATCATTTCGTAACGGTACCCGAGCTTGGTCGACGTGAACGAGGGTGAGAGGGCGCGCTGCTTCGGAGCTGATCCGGGCGTTATCGTCATCTGGTGCCCGGTGACGGCCAGGTCCCGTTTGTCGGTCGGATCTTCCCCGCTCCCGTCGCCGCCAAGGTCCCCGAGGTCATCTTCTGGTTCTGGGTGGCGAAGATCCTGACCACGGCCGGCGGCGAGGCCACGTCCGACTACCTGAGGACCTACGGCAACATCAAGGGTGGCGGCACCGAGGTGGGCCTGTTCGTGATCGGGCTGGTCCTGCAATTCGGTACTCGCCGGTACCGAGCCTTCGCGTATTGGTTCCTGGCCTACGCCATCGCCATCTTCGGCACCGGCGTCTCGGATTTCCTCCATCTCGACGTCGGCATCCCCTATGCGGGTACGACGCTGCTCTGGGCTGTCGTCCTGTCCGCCATCTTCTGGCTCTGGCAGCGCAGCGAAGGGACGCTCTCCATCCACAGCGTCACGACCCAACGGCGCGAAGCCTTCTACTGGGCGACCGTGTTCGCCACCTTCGCCCTGGGCACGGCCCTCGGGGACTTCACCGCCACCTCCCTCAGCCTCGGCTACCTGGCCTCGGGCGTCCTCTTCAGCGTCGTCATCCTGCTCCCGGCCTTGGCGTGGAAGGGCTTCGGCCTGAACAGCATCGCCGCCTTCTGGATGTCCTATGTGGTCACGAGGCCGCTCGGTGCCTCCTTCGCCGATTACCTCAGCAAGCCCCCGAGCATCAGTGGGATCAATTTCGGAGACGGTCCCACCGCCATCGTGTTCGCCCTGGCCGTCCTCGTGCTGGTCTCCTACCTCGCTGTCGCCCGCCCCGACATCCAGCCCCCTGGCGGAGCCGTGCCGACGACCAGACGATCGGGGGGCCCGGCAACGGGAATCGTGCGTAGGGGCGAGCCCGAGTTCGACACCGAGTAGCTCCGGCCCTGATTTGAACGCAGGTGGCTTCCACCTCGTACTCCTCCACGTGCAGATCCCCGGGGCCGTGCCCAGACCCCCGCCCACCACCACCACCGGGAACGGTGGATCCATCCGGGCGTGAAAGCATGACGGGGGGCGGATGCATGGCCGATTCGACAAGAACAGGAGTGCTGACCTTCGTGGAAGGGCCGGACGCCCGCACCAGGAACCCCGCGCCGCTGCGACGGACCCGTCCCGATCGGCGACGGGAGGCCGCCGGGTCCGAGGCGGCAGATGCGGGCGGCTTACGCCAAGCCTTCTTGGCTCACGGAGCCGAGCTGTATCGATTCGCCCGTCGATCGCTGGGCGACGCCGGCGCAGCCGAGGACGTCGTCCAGGAGACCTTCATACGGGCCTGGCGGGCCCGGGACCGCTTCGACCCGGAGCTGGGGACGCTGCGGACGTGGTTGTTCGCCATCACCCGGCGCCTGATCATCGACCACGTCCGGGCCCGAAGAGCGCGGCCCTGGGCCGCACCAACCGACCCCATGGGTCGCGAGGAGGCGCTGCCGGGCGCCGACGACGACCACCTGGAACGGGCCATGACCGTCTGGAACGTGGAAGAAGCCATCAAGCGGCTGCGCCCGGAGCACCGCCAGGTTCTGGTCGACACCTACTACCGGGGACGACGCGCCCGGGAGATCGCCGAGGAGATCGGGGTCCCCGAGGGCACCGTCCGCAGCCGCCTCTTCTACGCGCTGCAGTCCCTCCGACTCAACCTGGACGAGATGGGGTGGGACGGATGACCGGCGACCACTGCGAGCACTGGCATGGGCTCATCGCCCTGGAGGTGGTCGGCCAGATCGAGGCCGGCCAGCTGGTCGCCCTCGATGCGCACGCCGATCAGTGCCCGGGGTGCCGCCAGGAACGCCTGAGCCTCTTGCCGCTGGCCGAAGCGCTGGCGGGGGCCGATCCGCATCATCTCGACGAGACGGAACTGCCCATGGCCCTCCAAGGATCGGTGCTGGGGTTCCTCCGGTCAGCCGACGAGCGCCGAGCCGCCGTGATGCGGCGGAGGCGAAGCACCGTCTTCATCGCCTCGGCGGCGGCAGCGGTCTTGGCCGTCCTCGGACTGGTGCTGAGCATCGGGGCGACGCCTCCGGGTCGAACGGTCGCCCTGTCAGGACCGGGTGCCGCCCAGGCCCGGGTCACCCTCACGTCGGAATCCTGGGGGACGTCGGTTCAGCTGACCGAGAGCGACGCTCGGTCGACGTCGATGTCGACGTTGTGGATGCGCACTGGCTCGGGTACCTGGTGGGAGGCGGGCACCTACCAGGTGTCGAGGGGGAAGTCGGTCGACGTGACCATGGCCTGCGCAGTACGAGCATCGGCGATCTCCGAGATCTGGGTGCGCGATGCCCAGGGCCGCACCGTCCTGCGGGGCTACGTCGTCTCCTGATCTTCTGTTAGGTCCCTGTTAGGTGGCCTGAG
>JASHUM010000094.1 GCA_030040015.1 Acidimicrobiales bacterium | reverse complement strand
TGTGAAGTTCCGGTACCTGGGCGACACACTGGCTTCGGCTCCTGGTTGACACTTTCCGGACGCGGCTCCGGTAGGTGGGCGACACTGGCTCCGGTAGGTGGGCGACACCCCATCCACCCTCGGCCATTTCGACGGTTCTTGGCTGTGGACGACCACGTCCGCGACCAAGGAGGGACCTGTCGTGCTAGTGGAGCTGGGGCTCGTGGAACAGCGTTATAAGGCCGTGCTCGAAGTCCTCGAAGAGGCGGCCACCGTGACCGACGTGGCTCGCCGCTATGGCGTGTGCCGCCAGAGCGTGCACAAGTGGCTGGTGCGCTATGCCAACGGTGGGCTGGCCGGGCTCGTGGACAACAGCTGCAAGCCCAACACCTGCCCGCACCAGATGCCGCCGGTGGTGGAGGCCAAGGTCGTCGAGATGCGCCGGGCCCATCCCGAGTGGGGGCCGCGCACCATCTTGAACCGCCTCGTTCGCGCTGGCGTGGAGCCTCTTCCTTCACGCTCGGCCATCTATCGGTGTCTGGTGCGCCATGTCCTGCTCGCTCCCAAGCCCAGAAGGCGCCGCCCCAGCGACTACAAGCGCTGGGAGCGCTCGAGACCCATGGAGCTGTGGCAGATGGACGTCACCTTGGGCGTGCGCCTGACCGACGGCTCTCGGCCGTCAGTAGTGACTGGCATCGACGACCATTCCCGCTTCTGCGTGTGCGCCAAGGTGGTGGCCCGGGCCACGGCGGGACCCGTGTGTGAGGCGCTCGAAGAGGCCATGGAGCGCCACGGACAGCCCGAGGCGATTTTGTCGGACAACGGCAAAGTCTTCACCGGCCGCTTCGGGCCCGGAAAAGGCATCGTGCGCTTCGACCGCATCTGCCAAGAACACGGCATCCGCCACCTGCTCACCGCACCGGGATCGCCCACCACCACGGGAAAGGTGGAGCGTTTCCACAAGACCTTGAAGCAGGAGTTCTTGGAAGACAAGGTCTTCTCCTCCATCGAGGAGGCGCAAGCCGCCATCGACGGCTGGGTCTGCGAATACAACCACGATCGCGAGCACCAGAGCCTGGGTGACCGCCCGCCCATCGAGCGCTTCTCGCTCGCTCGACGCCAACCAGCCGAGGACGACGAAGGGCAGCAGCCTGATGTGCGGCTCGGCGACAAGCGTCTTTTGCGTCGGGTGCACCAGAACGGCAAAGTCGATGTGCTTCGCTTCAAGTACCACGTGGGCAGGCATCTGGCCGGTCAGCAAGTGGAGGTCTTCAGCCGCCAGGGCCTGCTCGAGATCTTCTGCAATGGCGTGCTCGTCGCCACCCACGCCCGCCGGCACCTGGCCGACGAGGAGATGCGCCTGCACCGGGCCGCCATCTCCGCCTCGGACCCCGCCCCCAAGGGAGCGGTGGTGGTGCGCAAGGTGAACAGCCAGGGATCGGTCTCCTTCGCCGGCACCCAGTACCGGGTGGGAAACGCCTATCGCCGCCGCTCGGTCGAGCTCACCATCACCAGAGACACCCTCCAGATCTCCTTGGACGGCAAACTCCTGCGTACGCATCCCAAACGCCATGACCGAGGAAAGGAGCACGGTGCACTGGGCAACCCCGGTGGTAGACCGGACCGCGTCAATGCGGCCTAGAACCTTCGACTCCCAGTCGCCCAGGAGCCGGAGCCAGACCGACGCTCGGGTACCGAGGCTTCACATCTACTAAACGTGATCTGAAACTGATTCCGCGGAAGTCCACCGTCCTCATCCGGCACCCTGCGACCGGAGGGCGACCTGTTTGATCAACCGGGAGACCTCTGTGTCAGATAGCGGTCGAACGCCTCGACTTTGTGAGTGTCCTCGAAATCCTCCTGGTACACGATCTTTCCCCACCGGGCCCGTCCGAACAGGATGGCCCGGTTTTGATAGACGGTGACGCCCGATCCATCAACGGCCCGGTCCGTGAACAGGACGGCCACAGTTGTCCTCCACGGCGGTCCGTTGACCAGAATGTCGTGTACCTCACCGACCAACCCCGCCGCCAGGAAGCGCCGGAGGAAGCTCTCGATCGCCGCCTTGCCCCTGTGCTCGCCCCCCCAGGAACTGGTGCCGGGAAATACAAGTACGGCGTCGTCCGCATAACCCGCTAGGAGCGGACCGGGGTCGCCCGAGGCCATTGCTCGCACATTGCGTCGGATCATGTATCGAACGGCGAACTTGTACACGTCGTCTCGACTAACCGGTGTACGACAGGGCGTCGACCCGATCTTCGAAGCCGGCGATCTGGACAATCCTGCCGTTGCGAACGGTGAGGACCTGAAACCGAAGAGCGGTTCCGCCTCGCTTCCTGGCATCGTCCGTACCTCTGACGCTCAGGCTGACGAGAATTCGATCACCAACGACTTGCATGTCACAGAGGCTGCCACGGACACCCGCGTCTCGACCCTTTTGATACCAAGCCAGCACCTGGTTGCGGTTCTTGCACATGCCACTGCGAGCGCCAGGCGGTCCCCAGGTCACGTCTGGGTCGAGCAGATCGGCAAAGGCTGACAGATTCTCGGACGTCATCGCCTTTCTGACCAGCACCGCAACCTCATCAACGCTCCGAGTCACTATCCGGATGGTGACACATGATCCTCGCTGAGGCCACCGGCTCGCCTCGAAACCCGACTCCCGGGGGGGCCGGTCAAGCCTTGGCCACGGTTCGCGGTCGGATGGCGGTCAGGTCTGGGCGAGCGAGCCATAGGGTTCCTCGACGCGCTTCGATTGGCGTCGCCATCTCCTGTGCCGAGAGACTCCGACTGAAGAAATCGAGGTGGTGCCGCCGATGGGAACCGTGGATACCGAAACACACCTCCTCGACGAGTTCCTTCCCAACTGGGATTTTCGGGAGCAACACAGCCGCCTGATCGCTGCTTCCTCCGAACAGGTCAGATCGGCCCTGTTTGCCATCACGGCTTGGGATCTGCCCTTCAGCAGTCTCATGCTCGGCCTCCGCCTTGCCCCCGTCGCCCTTTTGGCTCGCAAGCGGCCCCCATCCCTGGGTCGGCCGGTGATGGACCTCTTCATCGAGCTTGGATTCGTCGAGCTAGCGAGAACCGAGCACGAGATGGTGCTCGGGACAGTCGGCCAGTTCTGGCGCTTCCGAGAAGAACTGCTGCCGCTGTCGAGCGCGGAGATGTTCACGCGATTCGAGGAACCTGGCTTTGCCAAAGGAGCGATCAACTTTCGTATCGAGGACGAAGGCCGGACCGCTCTCCTTTCGACGGAGACACGAGTTCAGGCCACCGACGACCAGGCGCGCCGCTCCTTCAGGCCTTACTGGGTTCCCGTTCGGGCGATCGGTGGGCTCATGCGATCCGAGATGCTGCGAGCTGTGTCCCGACGGGCCAAGGGCACCTCTCGGAACTCGAAGACTTAGTAAACCCGCCGTTACCTCGCCACGGAGCTGTTCGCCTCCTGGGCGATGTACCTGGCGCGGCGAATCCACAAGATGCCGTGATAGACGACATGCCCGTCTTCGAAGGTCAGCTGCCCGCGGCGGATGAACCTGGAGAAACCGCCCGGCTTCGGACTGCCGAGCTTCACCACGCCGGCGTGGCGCGAGTAGGCGGCCAATCGCCTGCCCGGAAAGTGGAAGGGCCAGTCCCGGTACACATATACGTTCTGGTCGGTGACCAGCACGATGCGATGGAAGTAGAACGTCAGGACGCTGATCGCCAGCTCGATCAGAGAACCGAATGCCGGCACGAACCGGGCGACGTCCTCCACAACGCCGATCAGCAGTGTGGTCAGCAGGTTGT
>JASHUM010000093.1 GCA_030040015.1 Acidimicrobiales bacterium | reverse complement strand
GCGAGGTACACGATGTCGACGACGAGCGAGACCACGAACAAGATGGTGAGGAAGGCCAGTACCAACGAGACGACCAGGAGCACGACCCATCTGGTCTTGTTGGAGCCCGCCCGCTCGAATTGCCAAGCGGGCCGGCGACTGGTGTCGACCAAGGTCACCACGGTGAACACCAGCACGACCAGGGCGATGATCAGCTCACCAGCGCCAAAGGCGTGCAGATGGCGAATGGCGGCGATCACGGCGCCCGTCCTCTCCGGCGCCAGGCGGGGCTAACCGCCGGCGGCGAGCGCCCGGGCCCGCCGCATGAGGCGGGATTTGCGGTTGGCGGCCTGGTTCTTGTGGATCACACCCCGGGCAGCGGCGGTGTCGATCCGGCGAACGGCGGCCTGAAGGAGCTCGGTCGCGTTCTCTTCGCCCGCCTCGACGGCGCCCACGGCGCGCTTGGTCCGCGTCCGCAGCTCTGAGCGCACCGACTTGTTCCTGAGGCGGCGCTGCTCGTTCTGGCGATTGCGCTTGATCTGGCTCTTGATGTTGGCCATGAAGCCGAACACCTTACCAGGGCCCCGGAGTCCCGGCGCACCCCCGGTACGCTGCCGGGAGCCGTGATCGACCCCGCCCGTATCCGAAATTTCTCCATCATCAGCCACGTCGACCACGGCAAGTCGACCCTGTCGGACCGGATCTTGGAGCTCACCAAAGCGGTCGACCCGAGGCTCATGCGGGAGCAGTTCCTCGACTCGATGGACATCGAGCGCGAGCGGGGGATCACCATCAAGGCCCAGAACGTCCGGGTGCAGTGGAAGGACCACGTCCTCCACCTGATCGACACACCGGGACACGTCGACTTCGGCTACGAAGTGAGCCGATCGCTGGCCGCTTGCGAGGGCGCCGTGCTCTTGGTGGACGCCTCGCAGGGCATCCAGGCGCAGACGTTGGCCACCAGCTACCAGGCGTTGGAGCACGACCTCGAGATCGTGGCCGTGCTCAACAAGATCGACCTCCCGGCCGCTGACCCGGCCCGGTGCGCGGCCGAGATCGAGCAGGTGCTGGGGATCGACGCGGACTCCATCCTGCGCATCTCGGCCAAGACGGGCGAGGGTGTCCCCGAGCTGCTCGACGCCGTAGTGGGACGCATCCCGCCCCCGGCCGGAGACCGCAAAGCCCCATTGCGGACGCTCATCTTCGATTCCGCCTACGACCAGTACCGCGGCGTGGTGAGCTCGGTGCGGGTGTTCGACGGGGTGCTGCGGAGCGGTGGACGGGTGCGTTACATGCAGGCGGGGACCGTCCAGGACGTGGAGGAGATCGGCGTGCGCACCCCGAGTGCCACCCCGGTGGACGAGCTCGGCCCCGGAGAAGTCGGCTACCTGATCGCCGGCATCAAGGACGTCGCTCACGCCCGCTCGGGTGAGACCGTCACCGACGCCACCCGGCCCGCAGCCGAGCCCCTGACCGGGTACCGCGACCCGAAGCCCATGGTCTTCTGCGGTCTCTACCCGATTGACGGAGACGAGCTCCCCGAGCTGCGCGAGGCGCTCGAGCGTCTCCGGCTCAACGACTCGAGCTTCACGTTCGAGCCCGAGTCCTCGGGGGCGTTGGGGTTCGGGTTCCGCTGCGGATTCCTCGGCCTGCTGCACATGGACATCGTGCGCGAACGACTCGAGCGGGAGTTCAACTTGTCGCTCATCGCCACCGCTCCGTCGGTTGCCTACGTGGCCGTGCTCACCGACGGCACCAGCACCCGGTTCGACAACCCCAGCGAGATGCCCGACGCCAGCGAGCTCGACCACATCGACGAGCCCATGTTGAAGTCCACGCTCATCGTTCCGTCCGAATACATCGGGACGGTCATGGACCTGTGCCAGTCCCGCCGGGGCGAGCTCGAGCGCATGGAATACCTGTCGCCCGAACGCACCGAGCTGGTGTACCGGATCCCCCTGGCCGAGGTGGTGGTCGACTTCTTCGACCAGCTGAAGAGCCGGACCAAGGGCTATGCCAGCCTCGACTACGAGCCAGCCGGGTACCAGACAGCGAACTTGGTGAAGGTGGACCTGCTCATCAACCACGTCCCGGTGGACGCCTTCTCGACCGTGGTGCACAGGACCCAGGCCGACACCTACGGGAGAAGGATGACCGAGAAGCTGCGCGAGCTCATTCCCCGCCAGCTGTTCGACGTCCCCATCCAGGCGGCGGTGGGGGGGAGGATCATCGCCAGGGAGACGGTGAAGGCCAAACGCAAGGACGTCCTGGCCAAGTGCTACGGGGGCGACATCACCCGCAAGCGCAAGCTCCTCGAGCGCCAGAAGGAGGGCAAGAAGAAAATGAAGGCCATCGGGCGCGTCGAGGTGCCCCAGGAGGCGTTCATCTCGGCCCTGCGCCTCGAGGACTGAGGCGCCCGGAGATCAGTGGGGGACGGGGCTGGCGGTGAGACCGCCGGACGACGCCCAGACGAAGAGCCCGTCCACGGACACCCCGACGCCGGAGACGGCGCTCGAGGGAATGGTCCCGGAGGGGGTCCCCTGGGCGGTACACGGCGAGAACAGGCTCACACCCACGCGCTGGCCACCGGACAGGGCTGCCGGTGCGGCCTGCACGTTGGCTCGCTGACTCTGTCCGCACCAGAAGACGGAACCGGCGGCGATGGGCGAAGTCTGACCAGTGGTGAGGTCGAGCAGGGCCGGCCCGCCGGCGAGCGGTACAACGATGTGATCGGCGTCGGCCACGGGAACGGTGCCGAAGGTCATGGACTGGGCACTCGCCAGTGGTTGTGTCCAAGTGGTCCCGCCCGAGGTCGGGTTCAGGCCCTCGAGGGTCAAGCTCACCCCGGTCGTGGACAGGTTGCCGTTCACGTAGGTACCCGTCCCCGAATACCGGCAGAGGAAGGATGGCGCCACCGGGAGCACACCGAAGCAGTCGAGCGCTCCGGGCGTGCTCCACGACACGGTTCCGGTGACAGCTCCGACGCCGATGGTCTTGTATTCTCCGAGGTTCTCGTCTCCGTTGACCGACGTCACGCCGACGGTTCCCACGTCGAGGCCGTCGTCGGTGACGAAGTCGAACCCGGCCTGAGGCGTGTACTGCGCCCCCCCGAAGAGTGACGACACCGGTGAAGTCCACAGGACCGAGCCGGCGTCGGACACCCCTTCGAACACCGGAGGGGAGGCCTGGGTCTGGTACAGCCCTGACGTCATGAGTGTCTGGGGACCGACAACTCCGGGTCCCAACGCGCCGGTCGCCGGATTGATCTGTAGCAGTTGGGTGGTGCCGTTGGCTCCGGTGACGTCGAGACAGAAGACGTTCTGGGCGGCTGTGCACAGCGAAGGGGGGTCGACGACAGTGACGGGCGAGGACACTGTCCAGGCTGCTTGACCGGTGGCGACGTCGACGCCCTGAATGGTGACCGTCGGGTTGGTGGCCCCGCCAGACGGCGTGAGGTCGAGCGCAACGTCGCCGACGGCAACCGGCTCGACGAGCACCAGCGGCTGGATGCCCGACGGCGAGAAGGGTTGTTGCCACAGCACCTTCCCCGATCGGGGATCGAGGGCAGCCAGCTGCATCGATCCGACCGTCGTGGTGTCGAGCACGAGGATGTTCCCATCTGCGAGGACCGGGCCACCGATGACGTGGATGCCTGGCACCGTCCAGCCGGTGAGCGCGGTTGGGGTCGTCGGAGACGGAGTTGGCCGATGGCGGGGGGGCGTCGCCACCTTGGTGGACGAGGTGCTCACCACTGCCGCTGCAGCGGCCGCCCCAGCGATGACGACCACGACGGCGATCAGCACCAGGGTGCGACGCCTCCGA
>JASHUM010000092.1 GCA_030040015.1 Acidimicrobiales bacterium | reverse complement strand
CCGAGGCTCAGCCCTCGACCTCGGCCGGCTTCCGAGCACCCAACCGCTGCTTGACCAAGAGCGCGCCGGCGCCCAGAGCCACCCCGGCCGGGACCACCAGGTCCGGATAGTCGAACTCAGGAGTGCCCTCCGCGGGGCAGTCGCTGCGGGGACGGGTCAGGACGAAGGTCTCGAGCACGGTGTAGCTCGGGGCCGGGAGGTTGGTACCGGAGTTCGTCTGCTTCGACGCGTAGTAGTACGTCACGGTGATGGTGGTGCTACCACCCACCTCCCCGGGGTCCACGTAGAAGTAGGCGATGCCGTAGGAATTCACTCCGTCCGATGGATTGGCGGTCGAAGTCGGACTGTCGCTGACACCCCGCAACGCCGACCAGGCGTTCGGCTCACTGGCGTCGGGCAGCGGCTTCGTGCCCTTGGCGACGCTACCGACGGGCATGCCCACCCGGACCTGAGCGAAGGTGGCCACGTTGGCCAGGCCCGAAACGAGGGCACCGGTCGACGGGTTGTAGCCCTCGTAGTCGTTGTCCGGATGGTTGGTCCCGCCGCCACCGAGGACCAGATACACGGTGCCCTGAGTGGTGTCGAAGGGGCTGGTCTCGTCCGTCGTCACCGGGACAGGCGTGAAGGTGTTGACCGGGCTCCCAGCCGTGGAGGCCAGAGTTTGCAGGGCCGGGGCGGTCTGAGTCGGGGAACTGCCGGGAGCGACCCCGTAATAGGAGGTGCTGGGCCACGAAGTCCCCCAGCTGCCGCCGCTCTGCCAGACGGAGGTCCCTGAGGTGGAGCTGAATCCTCGGCAAGGCCAGGACCGCTCGTAGTCGTGGTCGTGCCCGTTGACCACCAGGTCGACCTGATACTGGTCGAACAGCGGCACCCACGCTTGGCGGATCCCGGCGTCGCACCCGTTGTCGTTCGATGACGACATGGCGCATTGATGCATCTGGACGATGATCCAGTCGATGTCGCAGTTGGCCCGGGCGTTCTGCAGAGTGCTCTCCAACCACGCCGTCTGGGCGTTCGGGTTCGCCAGGCTTGTGGGAGTCGTCTCCGCCGTCGGGTTCGTCGTCCAGGTCCCGTTCGGATTGACGGCGAAGTCGCCGGTGTAGAACTGGTTGAAGGCGACAGCGGTCGTAGGGGCCTCGCCATTGGTGGCAGCCACGCCGGCCACGTTGTACGCGCCGGCCCCTTGGAAGCACACGTCGTTGGCGTCCAGCGAGATGAAGAGTACCGAACCCACCTGGAAGGAGTAGTAGCTGCCCTGGTAGCTACCTCCATTGCTCGGCAGCATGAACCGGGTGTTGTAGGACAGGTACCCGTTCGGTGGGTTGGCCAACTCAGCCTCGTGGTTGCCGATACACGGCATCCAGGGTCGGTTGGCGGCCGAGCGTTGGGCATTCAGTCCAAAGTCGCGCCACACCTCCGGGGCGGGCTGGACGTTCGAGATTCCGGTGGTGGTCTGTCCAGACGAATTGATGGTCTCCTTGTCGCCATAGGCGAGGTCCCCGTTCAGCAGGTGGAAGAGCGGCGCCAGCGGCACAGCCGACGAAGGGGCCATGGCGGCCAGGGCCTCTACCTGTGACACGGCGGTGTAGGAGTTCCATTCCGATTCGCTGTAGGTGTTCGAATAGGCAGTCTCACCCGTTCCGGTGCCCCACGTGTATTCCGCACCTGCGCCCGGCGTGGCGAGATCCCCGAAGCTGGTGAAGGCGAAGGCGAACCGCCCCGTATCGTCTCCCTCTGGGGCGGTGGTGAACGTGCTGGTGAAGGTGACGGCGGTGGACGTGTCGCTGATCGTGTAGGTGTACGTGGTGCCGGGGGTCAGACCCGTCAGCGGCACGTGGTACATGTAGACGGTCTCACCGCTCAGCCCGTCCGTGTACTGCAAGGGTGTTGAATCGAAAACGCTCTGCCCTCCGACTGCAGGACTCAACGTCACCACGGGAGCAGTCTCGGGTTGCGGCGAGGCCCACGAGACAGTCACCGCGGTCTGGGGATTGCTGCCCCAGGTCAGATGGATCTGCTCTGGGATCGTTCCCGTTCCTATGGTGCTGGTGCCCGAAGGACCGGTGCCGTTGGCGGCAAAGGAGTAGCCCTTCGGCCAGAAGACCGAGCCACCGACGATGACAGCTCCGGCGCCCGCTGCAGCGGCGAGGAACTCACGCCGCGAGACGTTGCGGGTCTTCTTGACGTGCTCGCTTGAAGGTTGGATTTCCATGGTCATTGGCTGGATGCTCAACCACGCACAACGGAGTGTCAATGAAACTGTCTGGCACGGTTGTGTGACAGTCGATGAACAGTTCCGCTACCAGAAGGTGACGGGACGACGAGGAGGGGGTGTCGCGTACCGGCAGAACTTCTCAGGCGAGCTCGCCATGCACTACAACGGCAGACTCGGTCACAGCGAGCGCGATTCACCGCTGCCGGGCTGCGTTTTCGACGCGCTCAGCCAGATCATTCGTCGATGACCTGACACATGGAATCGGCACGACGACCCCGTCCCTCCGGGAATACATCTCGACCTCGACGAGGCTTTTCGTGTCCCTGGAGGCGCTTGAGGACGCCCGCTTGTGACCACGATGTGCCGTCAGAGCCGCCCCGAGTCCAGAGGCAAGCCAGACCGTTTCTGTGAGCTACCAATGTCGTGCTGGAGCACTTTGAGCCTTCCCCGGGGACGGACAAGACTGGTCCTTTAGTGGAAGAGCGGCCGGCCACCCAATACTGCCAGGCGCCCGACGGCATAAACCTGGCCTATCGCGTATTCGGAAATGGTCCCTTGAACGTGCTCGTCATGCACTCCGACGGGTATCCAATCGACCTGGTCATGGATGAGCCTGGCTACCTCCATTTTGCCAGACGATTGGGACGATTCAGCAGGGCGGTCTTTTGTGATGGACGGGGAACGGCGGCGTCGGCGGGAAACCCGCTCGATCGTTTCCGCGACGAGTTGGTGGTTCCCGACATCACCGCGAGGCTCGAAGCAGTCGGGTTCGAGACTGCGGTCCTCGTGGGCTACAGCTTTGGTGGCCCATCTGTCATCCGCTTTGCGATCGAGCACCCTGAACGGGTCTCGGCTCTTGTTCTGGCCGACACCTTCGCCCATTACATCCGGGAACCGGAATACCCAATCGGGCTCTCTCCGGAAATGCTGGATCGGTTCCTCGCCTGGTTCAAAGACGAATGGGGAAGCGGCGTCAGCGTTCGCGCTTCTCCGAGCATGGCTGCAGATAATGCCTTTCGGGAGCGGATGGCTCGTTATGAGCGCTTGGCCGTGAGCCCTGGCGACGCAGCCGTCATGCTCCGGATGGGCTTTCAACAGGATGCGCGTCCGTTGCTCTCCCGGATCTCGGTGCCAACCTTAGTCCTGCACAGGACTGGGAACCCATACATTCGGGTCGACGCTGGTCGTTATCTGGCCTCGCATATCCCTCACTCTCGGTACATCGAGATGGCGGGAAACGACCATCATCTATGGTCGGGTGATGTCGACTCCACCGTTGACGAGATTGAGGATTTTCTGACGGGTTCCCGCCAAGGCCCTGAGGGCGACGTAATCACAACGACGATCCTGTTTACTGACATCGTCTCATCGACGCAACAAGCTGCGAAGATGGGGCACCGAAAGTGGACAACCCTGACAGATGCTCACGACCTAATGGTCCGCGCCGCCCTGCAACATCATCGCGGCGTTGAGGTCAAAACCTTGGGCGACGGCTTCCTTGCGACATTTGATTCCACGTCGCGCGCCGTGCGGGCAGCGAAGGAGATCGTCAGGGCAGCCAGTGACATGGGGGTGGATGTTCGTGCTGGCGTCCATACCGGCGAAGTCGAGGTCCGTCCAAGGGACCTGGTGGGATTGTCCGTGAGCATCGCCAAGCGGGTGTGCGATCTAGCCGGTGCGGGTGAGATTCTTGTATCGGACACCGTGCCTCATCTCGTGACTGGTTCGAACATCGAGTTCCAAGACCGAGGCGAACACGACCTGAGGGGCGTACCGGGGTCCTGGAGGCTCTTCCTCGTGAAGGACTGACCGTCAGTGTTTAGGATTCATTCAAGGTCCGGGCTAGATAGCCAAGCGGGCGCCGGCGGCTCGCCGATCTCGAATTTCGAAAAAGCTCGGGGGGGAGGACTCGAACCCCCAATAACAGGGCCAGAACCTGTCGTGTTGCCGATTACACCACCCCCGAATGGGCGTGACGCACGCTAGCCGAAGGCGTGGAGGTGGGAGTAACCGATGAGCCGGCCCAAGGCCACGCCCAGTGTCTCCTTGGCGAAATAGGGCACGCTCGACCAGCCGCTGATGGGCGAGCTGGTCGCCGGCACCGGCCAGGCCTGCAATCCCACGTCAGTGGCGATGGCCAACGAGCGGTCCTCGTGAAATCCGTCGGTGACGATCAACACCTTCTCGATCCCGCGCCCCTCGAGCAGCTTGGCCGCCGCCGAAAGCTCGGCCCACGAGTCGTTCCCGCCCACTTCCGCCACCGCCGACGCGGGCACCCCGTTCGAGACGAGCCACGCGGCCGATGTCTCGGCTTCGGTGTAGTGGTCCCCCGGTTGCTTCGATCCAGTGGCGACGATGAGTGGAGCCAGGCCCTTCGCGTAGAGCGCCCGTGCTTGGCGCAGACGCGCCGCCAGGTCGGGCGAGGGAGCCCCGTTGTACTGCGCCGCACCCATGATGACGATGGCTTGGGCGGAGACCGGATCGGAGTGGCGGCTGGTGAGCCACACCTGCACTGCGGTGATGGCCAGGTAGACGACGATGCCGGCGATCACCCCCAACCCGAAGCGCAGCACCCACCTCGTCCCGGGACGACCACCACGGCGCACAGCACCTCTACGGCGGGCGCCGTGCGCCGGCCGGCGACGGTCAGGCGACACCTAAACGGGCCAGGGCGGCATCGAGGCGGGCGATGGCCCGCTCCCGCCCGAGGACTTCCAGGGACTCGAAGAGCGGCGGTCCGACACTGCGCCCGGTGACGGCCACCCGGACCGGGGCCTGGGCGCGTCCGAGCTTCTTGCCCACCGACTCGGCCACGGCGGAGGTCACGGCGTGGAGCTCGTCGGCCTGCCAGGGGCACTCCCGGAAGGCGGCGGCGACCCCGCCCAGCACAGCGACAGCAGCCTCAGCATCCTTGGTCGCCTCCGCCCAGGAGCGCTCGTCGATGACCGGCTGGTCGAGGAAGAGGAAGTCGACCATCCCCGGCACCTCTCCGAGCACCGAGACCCGCTCCTGGACGAGCGGCGCCATGCGGGCAAACGCGACGGGGTCGAAGTTCTCGGCCGGCCACGGGGCCAGCGGCGGCGCCAGCCACGGGCCGGCCCGCTCGATGAAGGACTCCGGGGTCATGGACCTCAGGTACTCGGCGTCCACGTGGTGCAGCTTGGTGACGTCGAAGAACGCCGGGGAGTGGTTCACGTCTTCGAGCCGGAACCTGGCCACGATCTCGTCGAGCTCGATGATCTCGCGCCCATCCGGATGGCTCCACCCGAGCAGGGCCAGGTAGTTGACCAAGGCCTCGGGAAGGTACCCCTCGTCCCGGTAGACCTCGACCGCCACCGGGTCCCGTCGCTTCGACAGCTTCTGGCGCTTCTCGTTCACCAGCATGGGCAAGTGGGCGAAGGCCGGCACGGGGGCGTCGGGGCCCTGCAGGACGGCCCACAGGAGCAGGGCCTTGGGCGTGGACGGGAGCAGGTCCTCGCCCCGGATCACGTGGGTGATGGCCATGTCGATGTCGTCGACCACGTTGGCCAGCACGAAGAGGGGTTGGCCGTTGGACTTCACCACCACGAAGTCCTCGATGGCGGCGTGCGGGAAGCGCACCTCGCCGCGCACCAGGTCGTGGACCACCGTGGTGCCCTCGTCCGGCACCCGGAAGCGAAGGGCGTGTCCTCGGCGGTCCAGGCCGCGTTCCCGGCAGAAGCCGTCGTACCCGGGTTTGGCATGCCCCTTGGTCCGGCGCTCGACCTCCTCCCGGGTGCAGTCACAGGCGTACAGGGCGCCCGCATCCCAGAGCCGGTCGATGGCCTCTTGGTGCCGGGCGGCGCGCTCGGACTGGCGGTACGGGCCCTCGTCGGGGACGAGCCCCAGCCAGTCGAGGGAGTCGACGATGCCCGTCACCCACTCCTCGCGGTTGCGCTCGGCGTCGGTGTCCTCGATGCGCAGGACGAACGTCCCGCCGCTCTGGCGGGCGAACAGCCAATTGAACAGCGCCGTGCGGGCGCTGCCCACGTGGAGGAAGCCGGTGGGTGACGGTGCGAAGCGGACGCGCGGACACCCTTGGCCGCCGGGGGCGGCTCCCGTCACGGTCCGCTACTCGTCCTCGACGAGGGTGATGGCGCCGGTCGGGCAGTTGTTCGCCGCCATGCGCACCTTGTCCTGGAGCTCGGCCGGAGGGTTCTCCTGCAGGACGTAGAGGAACCCGTCGTCGCGCACTTCGAACACCTCGGGCACGATGCCCATGCACACCGCGTTCGAGGCGCACACGTCGTAGTCGACGACGATCTTCATCTCGGCCATACCTCCGCGTCTTGCGGTACGCCGGCAGGACCGGCGGGCGACCTCAGCGCGAGCGCCGGGCCGAGTGTAGTGCCGGGGGCCTCCCCGTCACGGCTTGTCGTCGCCGAGCACCCACATGGAGAAGAACTGCGACCCCCCTCCGTACGCGTGGCCCAGCGCCCGTCGGACGCCGTCCACCTGGTGCTCGCCCGCCTGTCCCCGCACCTGCATGGCGACCTCCAGGAAGCGCAGCATGCCCGAGGCACCGATGGGGTTGGAGGACAGCACGCCCCCCGAGCAGTTCCAGGGGATGTCGCCGCCGTCGAGCGCGGTGGCTCCGGAGTCCGTCAGCTTCCATCCCTCGCCCTCGGGAGCGAAGCCGAGGTTCTCGAGCCACATGGGCTCGTACCAGCTGAAGGGCACGTACACCTCGGCCACGTCGATCTCGCCACGTGGGTCGGTGATGCCGGCTTGTGCGTACACGTCGGCGGCGCAATCCCGGCCCGCCTTCGGGTTGACCTGGTCCCGTCCGGCGAACATGGTCGGCTCCGAGCGCATGGCCATGCCGTGCACCCACGCCGGGGGACGCGGGGAGGCGGCGGCGGCCGTCTCGTCGGCGAGCACCATGGCAGCGGCGCCGTCGGACGACGGGCACGTCTCGAGGTAACGGATGGGGTCCCACAACATGATCGAGTCGCGCACCGTCTCGAAGGAGATGTCCTCCATGTGGAGATGGGCGTAGGGGTTCTTGAGCGCCTGCTTGCGGTCCTTCACCGCCACCAGGATGCCGATGTGATCGGGCGCCCCCGAGCGGCGCATGTAGGCGCGGATGATGGGGGCGAAGTACCCGCCCGCTCCCGCCAGGAGGGGGGCCGAGAAGGGCTGGGGCACGGACAAGGCCCACATGGCATCCGAGTCCGACTGCTTCTCGAAAGCCACGGTCAGCACTCGCCGGTGCAGGCCGGAGGTCACCAGGTGGGCAGCCACGATGGCCGTCGACCCACCCACCGACCCGGCCGTGTGCACCCGCACCATGGGCTTGCCCACCGCCCCGAGCGCCGGCGCCAGGTACAGCTCGGGCATCATCACGCCCTCGAACATGTCGGGCGCCTTGCCGATCACGACTGCGTCGATGTCGGCCCAGGACAGCTCGGCGTCCTCGAGCGCCCGCTCGGCCGCTTCGCGCACCAGACCGGCGATGGAGACGTCCTCGCGTTTGGCGGCGTGCTTGGTCTGGCCCACGCCGATCACGGCACAGCGCTCGCCCATCACCGCCCTCCCGAGGGTCGCTCGGCGCTCAGTGCGCACACCAGGTTCTGCTGCAGGCACGGCCCCGAGGTGGCGTGGCCCAGGGCCCGGCGAGCCGATCCGTCCATGACGCGCTTGGCTGCCTCGCCGATGCGGATCAGCCCAGCCACCATGACGGCGTTGGCGGCCAACGCCCCACCCGACGGGTTGACCGACACCTCGGGCCCCAGCGCCAGGGCCTCTCGCAAGATGAGCTCCTGGTGGGCGAAGGGGGCGTGGAGCTCGGCCACGTCCACGGTGGCGTCCCTGTCGACCCCGGCTCCCCGGGCGGCCAGTCCCGTCGACTCCGACACGGTGAGGTCGCGGGCGCCGAGGGCATGGGTCTCGATGCGGTGGTCCATGCCGCTGATCCACGCCGGCCGCTCGCACAGCTCGGTGGCACGGTCCCCGGCGGCCAGGACGATGGCGGCGACACCGTCGGTGATGGGCGGCAGGGCGTGGCGGCGCAGGGGCGACACCACGTACGGCTCGGCCATGAGCTCGGCGGTGGTCCGATCCGAGGACACCTGGGCGAAGGGGTTGGCCCTGGCGTCGCGCCGGGACCGGGCGGCCACGGTGGCGAACTCCTCCTCGTCGGCCTTGCCGGCGTCGATGAGGGCCCGCGCCTGCAGGGCTGCGAGGGCGGGCGGATCGGGCCACAAGGGGGCCAGGTAGTACGGGTCGAGCTGCAGGGCCAGGATCTTGGCCAGCTCCCCCGGCGAGGAGCGGCCGAAGCTGTAGACGAGGGCAGTCTCGACGTCGCCCGAGAGGAGCATGGTCCACGCCTCGTACAGGGCCCACGCCCCGTCCATCTCGACGTGGCTCTCGCGCATGGGCGGCCACACCCCCACGGCGTCGAGGGCGGACACGAAGCTGAAGGGCGCACCCACCAGGTAGTCGCTGCTCCCCGAGCACACGAAGCCCATGTCGTCCTTGGTCACCTTGATGTTGGAGAACACCTCCTCGATCACGGGCATGAGCATCTCGACCTCGTTGCGGTGGTCCTCCCGGCGCACCTGGGGCGACTGGGCGAACGAGACGACGGCGACGGGCGGGGAGCTCACAGGTACTCGGCGAAGGTCTCGTAGTCGGCGTCGGGCTCTCCGTTGGGGCGGAAGTACTTCACCGACGACATGGTGGGCCCGAGCTCGTCGGGTGCCACCCACACCGCCTCGACGCGCATGCCCATCCGCACCTGGTCGGCGGGAACCTCCTGGATGAGGCCCATAAAGGCGAGGTTGGCGCCGTCGAGGAGGATCTGGGCGCAGATGTAGGGGATCTCGATGGCCTGGCCTTGGAAGGGCACGTTCACCACGCAGTACGTCGTCACCGTCCCGGTGTTGCCCAGCTCGACCTCGTCGGTGGTGGGCACGCCGTCGGTCGGGCACGACCCGCGCGGCGGGACGTAGACCTTCTTGCATCGAGGACAGCGCTGGCCCAGGAACCGGCCTTCGGCCAGACCCTTCAGGAAGCGCGACTGGGCCAGGCCGGCGGTGAAGCTGTAGTCGACGTGGATGGGGGTCTCGAGCACGGCCACCGGCTCAGGCGCCTGGCCGCTCACGACGAGGCCTCGGGCACGAAGCACTCGATGTCTCGCAGATGCCCCCGACGATCGGCCTCCGGCACGAACTTGGCCCGGACCCGCATGCCGCTCGACATGGCGTCGGACGAGCCGGCGTCGACGACGTGGAGGAGCCCGGTGGTGGCGCCGTCGAGCGTGACGAGCGCCCACGCGAAGGGGCGGTCGAGGGGTTGGTCGGCCGACGGGTGGTCGGTCCAGGCCCAGGTCGACACCACGCCGGCGGGCCCGACCTCGACCAGCTCCCCACTGCGCTCCCCCGTCTGGGGGTCGTACTCCGTGGGAGGGACGGTCACCACGCCCCCGGCGCCCGTTGCCCCGAGGATCCGGCCCTGGCGCAGCCCGGTCAGGAAGGCCCCGATGACCGGCCCCACCGACCGCGTGTAGGTGTAGTCGAGGGCGTGAGGAGCCCGGAGGACCTCTTCGGCACCGGTGTCGCCCATCGGGGCGAAAACTAGAACAGATTGCAGTTCTGACGCCAGCGCCCGGCCCCGGTCAGGAGGCGGGCAGGAGCAGCCTGAGGCCCACGTCCTGCAGGATCCGGCGTCCGCCCAGACCGGCCACCTCGAGCAGGCCGGCGATCCCCACGACGTCGGCACCGGCCCGACGCACCAGCTCCACCGTTGCCAGTGCCGTGCCCCCGGTCGCCACCACGTCGTCGATCACGAGGACGCGGTCCCCCGGTGCCAGGGCGTCGGCGTGCATCTCCAAGGTGGACTCGCCGTACTCCAGGGTGTAGCCCTGCGAGACGGTGGCGGCGGGCAGCTTGCCCACCTTGCGCACGGGGACGAGACCGGCTCGACGAACGTAGGCGACAGGTGCGCCGAGGATGAAGCCGCGCGCCTCGATGGCCACGACCTTGTCGACCGGGCCGGGAAAGGCGACGGCCAGCCAGGCGACGGCGGCAGCGAAGGCCCGGGCGTCCCCGAGCACGGGAGTGATGTCCTTGAACACCACACCCGGTTGGGGGAAGTCGGGGATGTCGCGGACGAGGGAGGCCACCAATGCGGCGGCGTTCCCGTCATCCTCACGTGACATCGGCGCGCAGCGTCGTGAACGACCCCAGAGCGGCCAGGGCCACCCCGTACCCGATGATGACGAGTGCGCCGACCCACCACACGACCAGGTGGACGGAACCGCCACCGCTGAACGGCCCGGCGTGCATGCGGGCGTTGGCCGCCACCGACTCGAGCGCCTGCGCCGAGTACCCCGGGAGCCAGCGGCCCACCGAGGGCACGCTCGACCCCAAGATGGGCTCGACCACGGCCAGGGCGACGAGCGCCACCACGATGGTGACCACCTGGTTCTTGAGCAGTGCCCCCAGCCCCACCCCGTAGGCGCCGAAGAGCACGGCGGCGGCGGCCACCCCGGGCCACACATGGCGGTACTCGGTGAGCATGCGGCCCATGGGGGCGATGCCGGCGCCCACCGAGGCGAGGCCGTAGACCAAGCCGATCACTCCGGCCACGACGGCCAAGGCCAGCCCGCCGCCCAGGGCGACCGTGAACTTGGCGGCCGCCATCCGGCCCCGGCGGGGCTCGGCCAGGAACGTCGGGGTGATGGTCTTGTGGCGGTTCTCGCTGGTGATGATGATCGCCCCCAGGACGAGGGACAGGTCGACTGCGAGCGTCATCACCGAGAAGAGGACGTCGAACCAGGAAGCCGTGCCCTTGGCGGGGAACGTGCTCAAGGCGCGCCGGTGGGGCACGAACCCGACCAGCGCGCTCAGCCCCGCCACCAGCACGGCGGTCAGGCCGAGCAGGAGCCAGGTGGACCAGATCGTGCGCAGCTTGAGCACCTCGCTGCGGATCAGCCGGGTCACGACGCGCTCCCGGTCCGTACGCCGGCCACGGGTGCGAACCCCCGGTCGCTCGATCCCTTGGTCAACTCGAAGAAGAGCTCCTCGAGCGACTCGCCCGAGGTCGACATGGCCAGCACCACGATCTGGTGGTCGGCCATCACCCGGCCGACGGCCTCGGCCGTGGTTCCCGTGGCTTCGACCTCGTCGACACCGTCGTGACGCGCCGTGATCCCGGCCGACGACAGCAGCCCCACCAGGCGGCCGGCGTCGGGGGTCCGCACCCGCACCGTCGCCGTCGACCCCTGGCGCAACTCGGCCAGCGGACCGGAACCGGCCATGCGGCCGTGGTTGAGGACGATCACGTCGTCGACGGTCTGAGCCGCCTCGGCCAGGAGGTGCGACGAGATGAGCACCACCCTGCCCTCCGAGGCGAACCAGCGAAGGAAGTTCCGGAGCCAGGCGATGCCCTGGGGGTCGAGGCCGTTGGCCGGCTCGTCCAGGATCAGGATCTGGGGATCGCCGAGCAGCGCCCGGGCCAGCTCCAGGCGCTGGCGCATGCCCATGGAGTACCCGCCGACCCGGCGATCGGCGTCGCCCTCGAGGCCGACGAGGTCGAGCACCTCGTCGACGCGTCCCGCCGGGATGCCGTCGACCAGGGCGATGGCGCGCAAGTGGTTCCTGGCGGTGCGGGCCGGGTGGAATCCCGAGGACTCGAGCACCGCTCCCACGGTGCGCATGGGGTCGGGGAGGTCGCGGTATTCGGACCCGTTCACGAGCGCCCGTCCCGCCGTGGGGCGCACCAGTCCCAGCAGCATGCGCAGCGTCGTCGTCTTGCCCGCCCCGTTGGGACCGAGGAATCCCGTCACCGCGCCGGTCTCGACGGTGAAGCTCAGGTCGTCGACGGCCACCACGGGCCCGAAGCGCTTGGTCAGGCCCTGGACCTCGATGCTGGCCAATGCGGTGCCCTCCCGGGGACGACGGACGACGGGTGCCCGGCGGCCCCTGTCACCGGCCCAAGGGCTCGAAGCTAGTTGCTTCCCGCCCTGGCAGTGGCCGCGCCCTAGCCGGCAGGGGCGAAGGTCAGCACCTGGCGGATGACCTCGCCGCGCTTCATGGCCTCGAAGGCGTCCTGCGCCTCGGAGATGTTGAGGCGGGCCGAGATCATGCCGTCGAGGTCGAGACGGCCGGTCTTCCACAGGCGGATGAGGCGGTCGAACTCGGTGCGCACGTCGGCCGAGCCGTAGTACGAGCCAAGCAGCTTCTTCTCCTGGAAGAACAGCTCGAAGGAGTTGAACTCCACGATGCCGTCCTGGCGCCCCGCCCCGACGATCACGGCGGTGCCGCCCCGGCGCACGGCGTCGTAGGCGGCCCGGATGGTCTGGGGCAGGCCGATGCACTCGATGGAGTAGTCGAAGCCCTCGCCCTCGTTGATCTCCATGTTGGCGGCGTCCACCTCACCCGGCTGCACGCCCCGGGTGGCACCGAAGCGCAGGGCGTCCTTGAGCTTGGCGTCCACGGTGTCCACGGCCACGATCTCCGCAGCTCCGGCCACGCGCGCTCCCTGGATGGCGGCGATCCCCACCCCGCCGGCGCCGAAGACGACCACGCTCGAGCCCGGCTTGACCTTGGCCGTGTTGAGGGCAGCTCCCACGCCCGTGGTGACACCGCAGCCGATGAGGGCGGCAACCTCGTAGGGGACGTCGTCGGGGATCTTCACCACGCCCTGCTGGGGGATGACCATCTCCTCGGCGAAGGTCCCGGTGCCGGCGAAGCCGAAGATGGGCGTGCCACTCCGGGAGAACTTGGCCGCCCCGGCGATGTTGAAGAAGATCTGGACGCAGAGGTTGGGCTCGCCCCGCCGGCACGCCCGGCACACCCCACAGGGCGGCGTCCAGGCCACGATGACGTGGTCGCCCACCGCCACCTGGTTGACCCCGTCCCCCGCGGCCACCACTTCTCCTGCTCCTTCGTGACCGAGGACGCAGGGATAGGGCATGGGCAGGGTCCCGTTCATGGCGGAGAGGTCCGAGTGGCAGACACCCGCGGCGTGGATGCGGACCTTCACCTCCCCCGGACCCGGGTCGGCGACCTCGACGTCCTCGAAGTACTCGGCGATCTCGCCGTTCGTCCCCTGGAACACGACTGCCTGCATCGGGGCCCCTCCCTGGTCGGCTGCCCCCGAATCAGACCACTGCTCCCAGGGGCTCCGCAACACCTCGGGGTCAGTCGGGAAGGAGCAGGTGCACGGCCACGGCCAGCTCGTCACGCACCCTGGTCATGTCGCTCCACCCGTTCACCCAGCCCACCATGGACGAGTACCAGACGTGTCCCAGCACCCGGGTTCGGTCCAGGTGGTCGGGGGGCTCGGGCTGGCCCATGGCCCTGATGATGATCCCGTCCATGAGCGACGCCATCTGCTGCTGGCACTCGACGGCGGCGGGGTCGGGCGAAGCCAGGGACGCGAACACCGCCGCCACGAGCTTGGGCTGGCGGGCCAGGGCCCGAAGCGCCCGCTCGAGCACGTCGAGGACGCGCTCGGAGGCCCGTTCGCCGCGCGGCGGCACCTGGGCCAGGCGGGTGTCGAGTTGCTCCACCCAGTGCACCAGGGCGGCGGCGAGAAGGTGGTCCTTGGAGGAGAAGTAGCGGTAGACGGTGCCCATGGCCACGTGCGCCCGGGCGGCCACATCCCGCATCTGCACGGCGTCGTAGCCCCCCTCGAGAGCGAGCGCCATGGCCGCGTCGACCACCCGCTGGCGGCGCGCTTCCTGAGCCCGGGTCAGAGCTCGCTCCTCTGCCCTCTCCTGCACGGCTCGTCACCCTACCGTCAGCCCTGGCTGGGCCGAAGGTCCGTCTCCCGGACACGGGCAGCGCGGTCGGACGGCGATTCCTGACGGACCGTCAGCCCTCGGCGGTAGCGTGGCGAGGCGTGACGGCCGAGTCCCGCACCTTTGCTGCCACCGACGGGCGGGTCCCGGGCCGGCGGGGGCGCGCCACCCGCCAGCGGCTGCTGTCGTGCACCGCAGAGCTCCTCGAGACCACGCCGTGGCGTTCGATCAAGGTGATCGACATCGCCAAGCAGGCGGGAACCTCGCCTGCCACCTTCTACCAGTACTTCGAGAACGTCGAGCAGGCCATCTTGGTCCTGGCCGAGGAGCTGACCCAAGGGGCAGGTGAGCTCGCCGCGCTGGTGGACGGCGACTGGTCCGAGAACCGCGCCTGGGAGACCGCCCAGCGGGTGGTGAACGGGTTCATGGACTACTGGGAGTCCAACCGCGCCGTGTTCAGGGTGGTGGAGCTCGCCACCGAGGAAGGCGACCTGCGTTTCCGCGGGCTGCGGGTGCGTGCCCTCAACGCCGTGACCGTGACCTTGGCCCGGGTCGTCGGCGCCAATGCCGGCGACGCCAGCCCGGCCGGATCAGATCCCATGGCCGTGGCCGGCACCATCGTCTCGATGCTGGCCCACGTCGCCGCGCATCGCTACGGGTTCGAGTTCTGGGGCATCCGCACCACGGCCCTGGCCGACAGCCAGGCGCGCCTGCTCCTGTGGGCGGTGACCGGCGACGCCGCGCCGGCGCTGGACGGCGGCCCTGCGGCGCCCTACTTGAGCGCGACGGGCTGGACGGGTGACCCCAGACCACCGGTGAAGGGCAGAGGGGTGGCGTCGAGGAGAAAGGCGTAGGCACCGTCGAGGGCGCAGTCCTCGGCCAAGGCGTCGAGGTCGAAGTTCTGGCCCTGGGTCAAGCCCATCTCCACCAGGTGGAGGAGGTGCACGGGCAGGTAGGTCGACTCCTCCTCGCACGGGACGACCTCGAGCGACAACGTGTCGGTGGCCACGGCGGCCACGTCGTGGTCCCGCATCCACAGTGCCGTCGCCATGGTCAGGCCGGGGGCGGGGAAGGCGTAGTCGAACAGGGCCTCTCGGGACCGCTCGGAGCGCAGGTGTCGCATCTGGCCGGTACGCACCAGCACGGCATCCCCCGGCTGGACCTCGGTCCCGGCCATGGCCACGGCGGCATCGAGGTCGTCGGGGGCGATGGGATAGCCAGGATCGAGGAATTCCTTGCCCGTCGCCCGGGCCACGTCGAGCAGCACGCCGCGGGTGACGAGCGTCCCGACCTTGTCGATTCCGCACCGGGCCGCCCCGGCATCGGTGACGCTCGAGGCGGGATGGCCGTTGTAGAGGCTGCCGCCGTAGCTCACGTGGGCCAAGGCGTCCCAGTGGGTGGCGGCCTGCAGGGCCATGGTCACGACGTCCTCGCTCGAGCAGATCCACTCGGGGTCGTCGGACAACGGGGAGTTCACCACGACCATGGTGCGGGTGGGGTTGAGCCGGCCCGGCACCAAGCCGATCTGGATGCCCTCCTCCTCCGACAGCGGGAGACCCAGGCAGAACGCCTTGCCGGTGCGCATCTCGCCGGCCGCCCTGCGGCGAGCGGCGGCGTCGATCAGATTGAGCGTCCCCCGCTCGTCGTCGTCCCCCCACCTGCCCCAGTTCCGGATGCGGGAGGCAATCTCGATGTAGCGCTCGGAGGGCACGGATGCGGAATGTAATTGCTCCCGATCTTCGTGCGCTCTGCTCGCTGCCGACCGGACCGGGCTACGGAAGCCCGGGCTTCACCACCTGGCCGGGGAGACGGTCCTTCAGCACCTCGCCGTCGCGCACGATGGGGACACCGTTCACGATCGTCCAGTAGATGCCCTTGGGGCGGGCCGAGTACCGAGCCTCGCCCCCGGGGAAGTCCCGCACCTGCTTCTTCGAGGACAGCTCGACCGTGTCGGGGTCGAACACGAACGCATCGGCCCAGTAACCGGGAAGCAGCATCCCCCGGTCCTCGAAGCCGAGCAGGGCGGCGGGGACCTGGGTCATCTGGCGGATGCCCTCCTCCAGGCTCCACAGCTTGCGGTCCCGCACCCAGAAGGCGAGGAAGGCCGTCGACCAATCCGAGCCGTCGTCGCGGTCGAGGTGTGCTCCCCCGTCGGAGACGCCGATGATCATGGCCGGGTGGCGCTGGCCGGCAGCCACCGCTTCCTCCCAGGACCGGCTCTTGTTCACGTACCGGAAGACGGTGCGCAGCCCCTCGTCGAGGGCGAGGTCGAGCATCACGTCGGCGGGTTCCTTGCCCGACTCCTCGGCGATCTCGGCGATGGTCCGGTGCAGGAGCTTCTCGTGCTCCGGCTTGGTCACCTCGTCCACCTCGACCACGCCGAAGCGCGGCGGCGGCAGGGTCGATCCTTTGGCCGGGTCCCGGTTGGGGTGCTGCACGGCGTGGCGCATCTCGTGGCGCGCCGCCGGGTCCGAGAGAAGCGCCACCTTCTCCTCCACGCTTCCTCCCGGTCCGAGCACGCGGTGCCAGGCAGGCACCCCCTCGTACAGGTTGGTGCCGGTGTCGACGCGGAAGTCACGGTCGAAGGGGTGGTTGCGAAGGAGCGAATAGATGCCCACCCCCTGCCGGCCGGCATCCTCGATCCAGGCCGCCACGTCGTCCCATCCCGCCCCGGGCACGTCCACCTTGGACCGGCCGCCCAGGCCTTGGAGGATGATGGGAAGCCGGCTGCGCCGGCCCAGGCGCACGAGCAGGTCCTTGTCCTCTTCGTCGAGGCCCCCGATGGCGCTCCGGTGCAGGTAGCTGATCGACCCACCGCGATGGCGCCCCGCTTCGGCACACAGCTCCTCGAGCTCCTCGAGGCTGGCGAAGCGACTGGGCACGGGCCGGTCCTCGCCATCGAGCTGGGTGGGGCCATGGGAGGACGAGAATCCCGCCGCCCCGGCGTCCATGGCCTCGCCGACGAGGCGGCGCATGGCCTCGACCTCGCCCGCGGTGGCCTCGCGCTCCGAGCCGTCGTCGCCCATCACGGTGCGGCGCAAGGCCGAGTGACCGACGTAGCAGGCCATGTTGACCCCGAGTCGCCCGGCCCGGGCGGAGAGGAATTCGGGGAACGACTCGAAGTCCCACTGCACGGCGGACAGCGCCACCGGGGACATGCCTTCGACCTTGGCGAACATGCGGGCCAGGTAGTCGCGCTGGTCGGGCGTGTTCGGGGCGACGGAGAATCCGCAGTTGCCGGCGAGCACGGTGGTGACCCCGTGGTAACAGGACGAGGTGGCGTGCGGCTCGAAGGTCAGCTGGGGGTCGTAGTGGGTGTGGGCGTCGACGATGCCCGGCGCGACGTGCAGTCCGTCGGCGTCGATCACCTGCTCGGCGTCGGCCGGGTCGACGAAGCCGATGCGGGCCACGCGCCCGTCCTTCACGCCGATGTCGCCACGGCGCCGGGCCAGCCCGCTTCCGTCGACCACGATGCCGCCCATGATGGCCAGGTCGTAGGTGCTCATGGCTTCTCCTCCGCTGCCGCTGCCCGGCGCCCGGTCAGCTCATCCACACGATCGACTGGAGTTCGGAGTAGGCCTCGAGCCCGTAGTCCCCACCGTCACGTCCGACCCCCGACAGCTTGAAGCCACCGAAGGGCGCCTCGTGGTGGCGCTGGGCGGTGTTGATGCCGACGTGCCCGCAGCGCAGCTGGCGGCCGACGCGCAGGGCTTTGGCCGTGTCGGCCGAGAACACGTAGTCGTAGAGGCCATAGGGGCTGTCGTTGGCCAGCGCCACGCCCTCGTCCTCGTCGTCGAATGCGACGGCCACCACCACCGGGCCGAAGATCTCCTCCCTCGTCACCGTCATGGCGTTGGTGCCGGTGAGCAAGGTGGGCTCGACGTAGAAGCCGCGGCTCAGGTGGGCCGGACGACCGCCACCCGTCACGACTTCCGCCCCCTCGTCCCGTCCGGAGGCGATGTAGGCCTCGACCCGGGCGCGCTGGGCGGACGAGATGAGCGGTCCCACCACGGTGTCGGGCTCGGTGGGGTCACCCACCTTGAGCACGGTGGCGTACTTGGCCAGTCGCTCCACCACCTGGTCGAACACTCCCCGCTGGACCACGGCCCGGGTGGGAGCGGTGCAGATCTGGCCCGAATGGAAGCTCCACGTCGAGCCGATGCACGCCGTCGCCCCTTGGACGTCGGCGTCTTCGAAGACGAGGCAGGCGCCCTTGCCACCCAGCTCGAGCAGCAGCCGCTTCATGGTGCTCCCACCCGCTTGGGCGATGCGCGTGCCCACTTCGGTCGAGCCGGTGAAGCTGACCATGTCCACGTCGGGGGACGCCACCAGGGCGGCGGCCGGGTCGGGGGCGGACGAGGTGACGAGGTTCACTACCCCGGGCGGGAATCCCACCTCGTCGAGGATGCGGACCAGTTCCACCACGGCCAGTGGGTCCTGAGGAGCGGGCTTCACCACCACGGTGTTGCCCATGGCCAGGGCGGGAGCCACCTTCCCGGCCATGTTGACGAGGGGGAAGTTGTAGGACGTGATGCAGGCCACCACCCCCACCGGCTGGCGGAGGGCCAGGGCGCTCACGAGCCCGCCCGGGGCGAGCGGGGTTGAAGGGGCCACCTGGGGCGGGAACGACCGCTGGGCCACGTGGCGCACGTCGCGCGAGTAGCGCTCGAAGCGGTCGGCGGCGACGGGCACCTGCATGCGCGAGCCGACCGCCGCCGTGGCGCCCGTCTCGGCGATGACGAGAGGGAGCAGCTCGCCGGCCCGGGAGCGGATGGCCTTGGCCGCCTCGGCCATGAGGGCCAGGCGGTCGTCCGCGGCCGTGCCCGCCCACCCCGGCAACGCCGCCCGGGCGGCGGCGGCCGCCGCCTCGGCGTCGGACACCGTCGCCTCGGGAGCCACACCGACCGGGTCCTCGGTGGCGGGGTTCACGATCTCGTAGGCGCCCCCACCGGCGTCCCCCCACGCTCCGCCGATGAGGAGGCGGCGCTCCTCGCGCCGCGGCGCGGCATCGGTGACGGCGCTGACCACGTGCGGATGGTAGCCACAATCTGACGCTTCGTCAGGTTCGTGAGGCGTGCGGTAGCGTGCCGCCATGAGCCGGGCCGCCGGTCTGCGCGACGCCACCGCCATCGTCGGGATCGCCGAGACACCCTTCGCCAAGCACCTCGATCCGCCCGAGATCGAGCTCGCCTGCCAGGTCATCGTGGACGCCTGCGCCGACGCCGGCGTGGACCCGGCTGAGATCGGGGCCCTGTGCTCCTACACGATGGAGTCGACCGAGGAAGT
>JASHUM010000091.1 GCA_030040015.1 Acidimicrobiales bacterium | reverse complement strand
GTGGGCGTGGTGGACGTCAACGTGGAACGCGTCCTCTCCCGTGCCGTCACGGGTGAACCGTTGAGCCCGGTTGCCGCTCAGGCGCTGGCCGACCGGCTGGTGCCAGGCGGGCGATCCTGGATCTGGAACCAGGCGTTGCTCGATCACGGGGCGACGTGCTGCACGGCGCGCCAGCCCCGCTGCGGCGGTTGCGTGCTCGCCGTGCACTGTCGTTGGAATCGCTCCGGGCGTCCGGAGCCGGATCCGGGAAGGCGAGGGCTCCGTCAAGGTCGGTTCGAGGGATCCGACCGCCAAGGACGCGGGCGTTTGCTGAGAGCCCTCGGCGACGGCCCTGTCGGGCCGGCGTCTCTTGCCGCAGCGTGTGGGTGGCCCCATCAGCCTTCCCGGGCGCAGACGGCGGCGGACGGCCTCGTGCGTGACGGCCTCGCCGTACGAGACCGGCGAGGCGTCCTGCGGCTGCCCTGAACGTGCCCTTCTTCGCTGTGGCCGCTGAATCAACCGATCACGACGTGACGAAGTTCACGATGAGGGCGTTGACCTCGTCGGGCCGCTCGAGATGGAGGAAGTGCCCTGCTCCGGCCACCCGTCCGTGGACCGACCCCGGGGACAGAAGCGGCTCGACGGCGATCTCGGGAGGAAGGGCCAGGCAGCCGTCTTGGTCGCCGTGCAGGTACAAGGTGGGCTGAGGGGGTGCCGCCACCGCCGCTTGGACCTCGGCGTACCGGGCAGGCGGCGGCGAGGCGTCGAACATGGACCGGTAGTAGCCGAGCGCGGCGCTCCGGCGCTCGGGGTCGCACAGGGACTCGTGGACCTTGGCCACGTCCCAGGCGGCGTCGTAGCCCGGCGACCAGTCGGCCCACAGCCGGTCGACGAAGTGCATGTCCTCGGTGTTGAGCACCAGGTCGCCGAACGGCAGTTGGAAGAGGAAGACGTAGAAGCTGCGCCGCATCTGCTCGTAGGTCAGGAAGCTCTGGGCCATGGCGGCCGGGGGAGGGATGGCGAGGATGACCACCCGCCTCCAGCGCTCGGGTTGGTAGGGAGCGGCGCAGTACGCCGCGAAGGCGCCCCAGTCGTGGCCGATGATCACGGCTCGATCGTCGCCACCGAGGACCTCGTGCAGGGCGCAGGCGTCGGATCCCAGGGCGGCCTGGTGGTACACGCCGTCCTCGGGCAGCGACGTCGGGGCGTACCCCCGCATCCAGGGAGCCACAGCGTGGAATCCGGCTGCCGCCAGTGCCGGGAGCAGGTGCCGGTAGCTGTGGGCGGTGTCGGGAAAACCGTGTAGGCACAGCGCCAACGGCCCGTCCACCGGGCCGTCCTCCACGAAGGCGAATTCCACGCCGTTGGCCTTGGCTTGCCCATGTCGCACGGGCCGAGGGTAATCTCAGTTGAGAGGTCGCTGGGCGGGCAGCACGGGGAGGGGAAGTCCACTGCGAGTCACGTTTCACGGCGTGCGGGGCTCTTGTCCCGTGTCCGGGCCCGAGTACGTGCGATACGGCGGGAACACTTCTTGTGTGACGGTCGCCGTCGGGGACGAACCGCCCATCGTGTTCGACCTCGGCACGGGGCTGCGACCCTTGGGCCACCAGCTCGAGGCCCGCTACGGCCTCGACGCCCCGATCGAGCTCGTCGCCTTCCTCACGCACCTCCATTGGGACCACATCATCGGACTGCCCTTCTGCCGCCCGCTTCTGCGCCTGGGTGGTTCCATCGAGGTGTACGGCCCGCCCCAGGAGGACGACGCCGACCTCCACGAGGTCATCGACCGCGTCGTGGTGCCGCCCTTCTTCCCGGTGCAGGTGAAGGAGCTCCACGGCAAGATCCATTTCGCCGCCATCGGGGACGACGCTGTCCCGGTGGGCTCGGCCAAGGTCACCGTGCGCATGGTGCCCCACGTGGGGGCGACCCTCGGGTTCCGGATCGACGCCGAGCGGGGATCTGTCGCCTTCGTGAGCGACCACCAGGCTCCTGACGACCGCGACTTCGTCGCCCCGGCCGTGCTCGAGCTGTGCGACGGAGCCGACATCGTGATCCACGACGCCCAGTACACCGAGGCCGAGTTCAAGGAGAAGGCGACCTGGGGACACTCGACCGTCTCCTACGCCGTCCACGTGGCGGCCGAAGCCGGTGCCAAGCAGCTCGTGCTCTTCCACCACGACCCCGTGCACGACGACGACGCCATGGACCGGATCGTCGAGGAGGCCGGTTCCCACCACGAGGCCTCACGTCTCGACAGCATCATCGCCGCCGCGGAAGGATTGACGCTCGACCTGACGTCGCGCTGACCGCTGCGCCTGCAGACGCGCCGCCCGGCTCCGAGAGGACGACGTGACGAAAGAAGAGGCAAGGCCCTTCGACACCGGGCGGTTCCGCGAGGTGCTCGGGCATTTCGCCACCGGCGTCACGGTCGTGACCGCCATGGACGGAGACGAGCCGGTCGGCTTCACGTGCCAGTCCTTCGGCTCGCTGTCCCTCGAGCCGCCCATGGTCGTGCTCGCTCCCGGAAAGCTCTCGACCAGCTGGCCGCGCATCGCCAGGGTCGGGCAGTTCTGCGTCAACATCCTGTCCGAGGACCAGGAGGCGCTGTCGCGCGATTTCTCCCGGTCCGGCGGTGACAAGTTCGCCGGCGTGCTCTGGACACCGGTGGGCAACGGGGCCCCGCTGCTCGACGGCGCGCTCGCCTGGGTCCAGTGCCGCTTCGTCGAAGCCCACGACGCCGGCGACCACGAACTGGTCGTGGGGCTGGTGGAGGACATGGGGGCGAACAGCCACCGGCGGCCCCTGCTCTTCTACCGGGGTGGGTTCGGCCGCTTCGAGCCCTGAGCTCGGTCCTCCCTGCGTCGCTGGCTAGGGTGACGCCCCGTGCCGAAGATCGCCCCTTCCTCGGTCATCGCCGACGTCGTCGTGGTGGAGCCGGAAGCCCATGGCGACGAGCGAGGCCGCTTCGTCGAGACGTACCGGCGCTCCTGGTTCCCCCTGGGCCGGGAGATGATCCAAGGGAACCGCTCCGAGAAGCAGGCCGGCGCGGTGGTCGGGCTGCACTACCACCTGCACCAAGCCGACTACTGGTACCTGCTGCGGGGCCGGGCCCGGGTGGTGCTGCACGACCTTCGGGTGGGCTCGCCCACCGACGGCGCCACCCTCACGATCGACCTCGACGGGGACGAGGACCGGGGGATCTTCATCCCTCCCGGTGTGGCCCACGGCTTCGCCAGTCACACCGACCTGCTCCTGTGGTACCTCGTCGACGGCTACTACAACCCGGCCGACGAGCTCGGCCTGGCGTGGGACGACCCCGAAGTCGCCGCCGACTGGGGAGTGGACAACCCCGTGCTCTCGGCGCGCGACCAGTCCAATCCCAGGCGCAAGGAGATCGATCCGGGACGCCGCCCGTACCACGGCATGCGCACCTGAGCGTACGCTTGGCCCAGTGGACGAATCGCGCCAGTGGGTGGAGTTCGGTCGCTGGCTCGCCGAGCAACGTGAGCAGCGAGGGCTGCGCCGGCGGGACGCCGCCCGACGGGCCAAGGTGACCGAGGCGCAGTGGCGTGACCTCGAAACGGGGCGCAAGGAAGCCGTGGGGGGGATCCGCCTCCTTCCCAACCCGAGCTCCGAGCTCCTCGAGCGCGTGGCCGGGGTCCTCGAGTTGCCCGTCGAGGACCTCCTGTCCCGTGTGGGTCGTCCTCAGCGCCCGGTGCTCAACGGCACCATCCGCCCCATGGGCAACGGAGACGCCCATCCGTCGGGCAACGGCGCCACCATCCAAGACAAGCTCCGGCGGCTCTCGCCCCGGGAGCGGGTGGTGGTGGAGGGCTTGGTGGACCTCCTGCTCGAGCAGAGCGAGCGGTAGGGGCGGGTGCGCTTCGGGCTCTTCTACGAGCACCAGCTCCCTCGTCCCTGGGGTCCCGAGGACGAACACCGGTTGCTCAAGGACGCCCTGGACCAGGTCGCCCTGGCCGATCGCCTGGGCTTCGACTACGTCTGGGAAGTCGAGCACCACTTCCTCGAGGAGTACTCGCACTCCTCGGCCCCCGAGGTGTTCTTGGCCGCCGCCAGCCAGCGCACCAACACCATCCGGTTGGGCCACGGGATCGTCCAGCTGCCCGTGGGGTTCAACCATCCAGCCCGGGTGGCCGAGCGCATCGCCACCTTGGACCTGGTCTCCGACGGCCGGGTGGAGTTCGGCACGGGCGAAGCCAGCTCCGACATGGAACTGGTCGGATTCGGCGTCGAGCGTGCATCCAAGCGGGCCCAGTGGGAGGAGGCCCTCGACGTGGTCACCCGCCTCTTCGTGGAGGAGCCCTTCGTCGGGTGGGAAGGGGAGTGGGTGCACATGCCGCCCCGAAACGTCGTGCCGAAGCCGCTGCAGCGTCCCCACCCTCCGCTGTGGGTCGCCTGCTCCCGGCGCGACACCATCCACCTGGCGGCGACCAAGGGGATCGGGGCGCTGTCGTTCTCGTTCGTGGAGGCGGCCGAGGCCAAAGCCTGGGTGGAGGACTACTACGGCACCATCGCCTCCGAGGAGTGCGTGCCGGCCGGCTTCGCGGTGAACCCGAACCTGGCCTGTGTGCTGCCCCTCATGTGCCACGAGGACGAGGAGGAGGCCATCGAGCGGGGTCTCGACGGGGCCCACTTCTTCGGCTACTCGCTGGCCCACTACTACGCCTTCGGCCAGCACCGTCCCGGTGTCAGCGACCTCTGGCAGGACTTCCAGGAGAACCGCGACCGCTTCGGTTTCAACCGGTCTGCCGCCGCCACCACGGGCCAACCCTTGGCCGCCCAGCTCACGGCGGTGCTCCGAGGGGCCATCGGCACGCCGGACCAGATCAGAGAGCTGGTCCGGGCCTACGAGGAGGCCGGGGTGGACCAGCTCATCTTCGTGAGCCAGGCCGGACGCAACCGCCACGAGGACATCTGCGACTCCCTGGAGCTCTTTGCCGAGTCGGTCATGCCCGAGTTCCACGACCGAGCCGAGGCCGCCGAGCAGGCCAAGGCCGAGCGCCTGGCCCCGGCCATCGAGGCCGCCCTCGCCCGCCGTCCTCCGGCGCGTCCCGCGCCTCAGGACTATGTCGTGCCCGCCCTGCCGCAGTTCTGACCGGCTCCCGCGGGCGACCCGCCGTCCGGACAATTCTCCGCCGGAAAATCCCGTCGCGGTGCGTGCGCGCGGGTACCGCTCGACCGTCGAGAAGGGTTGAATAGAAAGGCCATGGCCACTGCCCTCCTCCTCGCTCTCGTGGTCCTGGCCGTGGGGGCCGGGGTCGTCGGGCTGGCGCGCCGGTTGACGGGCGACGAGCGGTCGTCGGTGCGCGACTACCAACACACGCTCGACACCCTCCGCCACATGTCCGATCGCCGGGCGGAGACCGGGGTGCTGCCTACGACCGGCCGCAACGGGACACCGGCGAGCTCCCGCGGTGGCGAGCCTGCGCCGGCCGCGGTCGACGAGGAGCGGACCGAGGACCGTGTCGCCTCCTCGGGCCGGAGGACCGAGCTGCTCGCCTCCACCGCCCGTCGCTCGCGCCCGGGTGGCCGGGCTGCCGCGCTCGCCTACCGCTCCGGGACGCCGCCGGTGTCGAGCCGAGCCGAGGCGCCCCCCGACGACAGCGCGGTCAACGGCACCGCCGAGGTGTCTGTCGACGCGCCGGCAGCGAAGTCGGCACCGACTCGCTCTGCGGCCGACGCGGTGCGCGACCTCGCCGCAGCACGCGCTTATCTCGACCCCCTGCCGGAGCGGGCCATGCCGGGTGCTCGACGCGTGGGACCGGCGCGCGCCACCTGGGCGACCGCGGCGGCAGTGGTGGTCATCGGAACGATCACCGCGGTGGCCGTGGCCTTCGGGCCTTCGCACCATCCAGGTGCCTCGAGCGCCGCGGCCCGGCACGTGACGGCAACCACGGCGCCGGCCGTCCATCACTCCTCGACGAGTGCGCCCAAACCGAAGACGTCGACGGGCAAGGGCGGCAAGAGCACGTCCTTGGCTCCCGTCACGGCCACGCCGACGGCGGCGACGTATCAGGTGGGTTCGCCGTCGTTCACGGTGTTGCTGACCGCCACCGGCCCGTGCTGGGTGGAGGCGACCGATCCTTCGACCGGGCAGGTGCTGTGGGAGGGGACCCTCCAGGCCAACGACTCCCAGCAGGTGCCCTCCACCGGACAGGTCGTGGTCCGGTTGGGCCAGGCCCACAACGTGACCGTGACCGTCGGTGGCCAGCAGGTGCAGCTGCCGCCCGGGTTCAACACGGTCATCGACCTCACCTTCCAGACCGTCTGACGGCCTCCGCCCGGAGCGCTCGCTACCGACACTCCGGGTTGTTACTATCTGGATAGGAGAAATCCTGGGACCAGGGCGAACTCGGGACGGTCCCGCCCTCGAGGACGCCCGGAGGAGAGCTGATGACAAGCACGAACGATCTCGACCTGGGTCGCTACAAGCTCGGCTGGAGCGACGTCGAGGACTACGTGTTCAAGCCCAAGAAGGGGCTCTCCGAGGAGATCGTCCGCGAGATGTCGGCGATGAAGAAGGAGCCGGAGTGGATGCTCAAGTTCCGGCTCCGGGCCTTGCAGCGCTTCTTCGCCAAGCCCATGGCTCAGTGGTTCGCGGTCAACATGCCGGACCTCAACTTCGACGACATCTACTACTACATCAAGCCCACCGAGAATCAGGTCAAGGACTGGAACGATCTTCCGGACGCCATCAAGGACACGTACAACAAGCTCGGGATCCCCGAGGCCGAGCGAAAGTACCTTGCCGGTGTCACCGCACAATACGAATGTCTTCGCGGCTCGACTCGGGTGTGGACCACGGCAGGCATGCGGCCGATCAAAGAGGTGGGCCCCGGTGACGTCGTCTTCGCGCTCGACGAGTCCACCCGTCAGATCGTTGCCGCGCCCGTAGTGGCCGGTAGCCAGTCGGGTGAGAAGACGATCTACGAGGTCAAAGCATGGGGACGGACGATTGGCGCGTCCGGGAACCATCCCTTCCTCGTACTGTCGAATGATCCGCAACCATCGGCGCGCTGGGTGGCAGCCGAAGACCTGCACGAGGGCGACCTAGTGGCGGTCGTCCATGGCGATCCTGAGGTTGGTGAGCCAAGAGGCAGAAGGTCCTCGCTGTCGCAGTCTTCGTCGTCTTCTCTGGTCACGCTTGAGAACGAGGTCGCAGATTCAAGCGAGCTTCTCGGGTTCGTTCCTGTCGAGGCGATCGAGCGTAAGGGCGTTGAGCCCGTCTACGACATCGAGGTCGCTGGGCACCACAACTTCGTTGCCGAGGGCTTTGTGGTCCACAACAGCGAGGTCGTCTTCCACCGCAACCGTGAGGACCTCGAGAACCAAGGCGTTCTGTTCTGCGACATGGACACGGGTGTGCGCGACTACCCCGACATCGTGCGGAAGTGGTTCGGCACCGTGATCCC
>JASHUM010000090.1 GCA_030040015.1 Acidimicrobiales bacterium | reverse complement strand
GTGCTCGAAGCTCCGCTCGCAGGTCCCGTCGGGACCTGCTCGACCAAGGCGCGGATCCTGTCCAACCCGGTGTCCTGGCCCACGGGGCGGGCGCCGGCGAGACAGAGCTTGATGCCGTTGTAGGCGGCCGGGTTGTGCGAGGCGGTAAACATGGCGCCGGGGGCGTCGAGTCGTCCGGAGGCGAAGTACATGAGGTCGGTCGACGCCAGGCCGAGGTCGATGACGGCGGCTCCAGCGGCACTCACTCCCCGGGCGAAGGCCGCAGACAGCTCCTCCCCAGACCCACGCATGTCGCGGGCGACGAGTATGCGGGGGGAGTTGGCGAAGGTGGCGAAGGCCCAGCCGATCGATCGGCAGGCGGTCGCATCCAGTTGATCGGGGACCGTGCCCCTGATGTCGTAGGCCTTGAACACGGCGTCGGTGATCACCATGACGCGGCGAGCCTAGCCCGTGGATGCTGTGGTCCCCGGGGGGAACGGAACCGCTACACCGTGAAGGTGTTCCGTCGTCGCACCAGCACGACGAGCGCTCCCAGGCCGATCACGGTGAGCGCCCGGCCGAGCCAACCGGAGGAAGTCGTCCCGTACGACAAGGTGACTTCGTGCGAGGTCGGCACCACGACCATCAAGTTGGGTTCGGCGCGCCACGGCCCCACCGCGCCGGCGGCGTGCCAAGCCGGGAAGTACGAGACGCGAACGAGCACCGGCACTCCCGTGCGGCTGACATGGAACCGAACCGTGTCGGTGGTCGTGTGGATGTCGGAGACCGTCACGGCCGGGAGCGGTTTGCCGCTGCTTGCCAGTGCGGTCTTTGCGGTCTGCCTCGGCCAGTCGACCGGCCCGCCCGCCACCAACTGGTGCGACCATTCCGCCGGGTCGTCGTACCAGCGCACCGCCACGGGAAGCCAGGAAGTAAGGGGAAGGTCCGCGTAGGTCACGCCGGAAACGGCTGTGTCGAGCGAGCCCTGCTGAGGTGCCACCCCCTGGAGCACCGAGGGCTCCTCGGTGAGGGGCGCCACCATGGCGCTGTCGTGGACCACGAAGATCTGCCAGGTCGTGGTGATGATCGTGCCCTGGTACGGGGTGTGCCACGGCCCCGTGGTGGCGACGAGGGTGAGCTCGGGATCGAGATCGGCCTGCGCCTCGACCTCGGGGGAAGAGGCGAGGAAGTACTTCACGCCCATGAGCTGGAGATGCTCGACTCCTTCGACGACGTTCAGCCCGGCGTACGGCAATCCCACCATGGCGTCGGACGGCGCGGCGGAGAGCTCGGACTGGTTGATGAAGTGATACGGGGTGCTCGATGCCGACTCGAAGAGCAGCCCCTCCATGGAGTCCACACAGTTGTTCGTGAAGTAGGGCAGGATCATGAGGGCCTCGGGCGTGCCGAAGCGGTCCAGGTCGGCGTTGTACTCCCACATGGCGCGGCCACATCCATATCGAGCGGTGACGCGGTCCATGGTGTCCACGATCCCGTCGTCGAGCTCCTTCCATCCGGGCTTGCCCTGGTATCCCGAGTAATTCCACTGCGCCCACGACGGGACGTTGTCAGCGGTCAGGTGAAGAGGGCCGATCTGATAGCTCGATGTGGGGGAGATGAGCAGGGGTGGGAGCACAACCAGACAGGCCAGTCCCAGCGACGCCAGCGGCACGGACACCGCTCCCGGTGCGCAGCGCCAACGCCGGCGTCGCCGCCCCGGTTCCGGGACAGGACCCCCCGGCGCGGGCAGGCGTCCCCGTCCCGACGGAGGCGCGTCGGGCAAGGGCGCGTCGGACGGAGGGCGGGGTGGCGCGCCGATGCCACCCGCCTCGTCCGCCATCGCCCGCATGGTCGAGCGAAGCACGCTGTGTTGGCCCGACTCGGCAAGTGGAGTGCGTCCTTCTCGCCACCACGAGGCAACGGCGACGCCGAGCTCGGCGATGGCATAGCCGGCCACGAGATACACGCCCAGCCACCACAGGGGCAGGAACCGGGTGTTGTAAAGCTTGCCCTGGGGGTCGATGACCAGCGCCACCGCCGAACCGGCCCCGAGCAGCGCCACCATGGTCATGACCCACTGGCGTCGGGCCAGGGCGATGAGCAGCCCCACTGCCGCCAGGGCCAGCGCCCAACGGTCGGCTCGCGGTGCCAGCATGGCGGCGTAGGTGGTCACGTTGGTCCAGCCCATGTTGGTGCTGTAGGGCTGTTCGAAGACGAACGGGACCGCCCACCAGGCGGCGAGGAGCCCGGCCGTCCCCACCACGCTGATCGCCCACCACAACCGGCGCCGTGTGACGCCGATGAGCAGGAGCGCCACAGCAACCCCGGCCAGCGCCAACAGCGTGGCGATCAGGTGGCACAGCACGCAGACGAAGAGCAGGGCGGCGGCGAGGGCACGATGGCGGCCGGTGCGCAGGCCCCGGACGACCAGCCCCAAGAAGACCAAGGCGACGGAGAGCCCGAGGGAGTAGGCGTACTCCCCGGCCATGGTGGAGTACAGGTTGCCCCCGTAGATGGTGAACGTCTGGTCGAAGAGGAACGGCAGCGTCGCCACGGCCAGGACCGCGGGCCGCGGGCGCTCGAGGCCGGCCAACCGGCCGAAGGCCCAGGCGGCCACCGGCAACGTGACCGATCCGAGGATGGTGACGAGCTTGAACGCGACGGTGAAGGGGATGACGAACCCGGCCAGCGCGGCCAACAAGTCGGGAAGAGGGAAGTAGAAGGTGTAGAGGGGGAACCCGTCGTACGCGCCGGGGTCCCAACCGGTGACGTGCAGGTGCGGCAGGAGGGTGGTCTTCAAGAAGTAGGCCAGCGCCACGTGGGCACCCGTATCGCCTCCGGTGATGAGGCTGGTCGTCACCAACTGCGTGGGGTCGAGCTGGGAGACGGTGATGGCGATCACGCCCACGACGGCGAGCAGCGAGACCGCGGCGGGAACAGAGGGCCGTCGCATCGGACCATCGTGCCCGAAGCGGGCGGGAGATTGGTGGCGCCGGGGCGCCTGGCGCCGGGGCGCGAAGGTTCAGCGCCCGACGGTGGCGACGGCCAGGATGGCAACCAGGTTGAAGGCGGCGTGCGCCATGATGCAGGGCCCGATCCGCTTGGCCCGGTACGCCATGACCGAGAGAATGATGCCGAAGGCGGCCAGGCCGAGCAGCTGCAACGCCTCGAAGTGGGCCAGCGCGAAAACGATGCCCGTGCACACCGTGGCCAGGACGGGACCGGCCGTTGGCCCGACCCTGGCAAAGGCGCGCAGCGCGCCTCGCAGGAACAGCCCGCGAAAGACGGTCTCCTCGATCACCGGCACCACGATGACGGTGAGCACGCCGATGACGGCCAGGTCGGCACCGGGGAAGCCACCGGTCAAGTGCTTCGCCGGTTGAGAGAGTTTCTTGGACAGGTTGGGTACGAGTTGCTCGAGTGGCAGGTACAGCAGCGGGAGAAGGATCAGCTGTCCTGCGAAACCCACCAGCGGACCCACGAGGAAGTCAACGGGCCGGAACCACAGGCCCATGTCGTGTCGCACGCTCCCGGTGCCCGACGTCCGGCTGGCGAAGATCACCGACCCCACGAAGCCCATCCACAATCCCGCCAGTCCTCCCACCACCACCCAGGCCGGGGGGATGGCTCGCGAGGAGAGCTGGGCCAAGTCGTGGAGGTGGCCGTTCACCGCCGCCATGACCACAAGGACAAGCGTGCTGGCGACCTGGCCGACGACGAAGCCCACGACGGCGATGGCCATCCATCTCCATCCCTGGCCGGGGGTGGAAGGCACGGCCGGGGCGTGCCCGCTCCCCCAGTCCGGATCCACCCAGTCGTCGGGGAGGTCGGGAGGGTCGAACGGCGGACCAGAGGGTGGCGGCCAGTCGGACGCCCAGGGAGCCGGCAGGGGGTCCCCGTCGGGCGAGCCGAGCGGATGACGCTCCATGCGTCGAGGTTACAGACGCAGGTACCCGGTACCGACGCAAGGCGCGGCAGGTCGACCGTGGGGGGCGCGTAGCATGGGGCAATGAGCCCGTTCCCGGACCGTCGGACCGGTCGGCCCGTGCCCACCGGGCCGGGAGGCTCCGCGCAGGGCGCGGGCGGAGGCGGGGACCAGAGCTGGCGGTGGGTCTTCGCGCTGCTTCTGGTGGCGGTCGTCGCCTTCTTGATCATCCCGCCGCTGGTTTCGAAGCCTTCGGTCAAGACGATCGGCTACAAGGCCTTCATCGGCACCTACGTCCCCCAGAAGCAGGTCGAGACGGCGACGGTGAACAACTCCACCGGGGTGATCACCGGACAGCTCAAGGACGGGGTCCACTACTCGGTGAGCGGCCCTGACCCCGCCGTCCAGGACGAGGTCGACACCCTCCGATCCGACGTCGCCACCGTCCACTTCAACACGCCCACCGAGAGCGCCTTGGGCCAGTGGCTCCCCACGATCCTGATTCTTCTGGCCTTCGTGGGAGTCTTCATATGGATCAGCCGCCGTGCCCAGGGGCAGATGAGCGGCATCATGTCGATCGGCCGATCGCGTGCCCGCCTGTACACCACCGAGCGGCCACGCACCACCTTCGCCGACGTGGCCGGCTACCAGGGCGTCAAGGTGGAGATCAGTGAGGTCGTCGACTTTTTGAAGTCGCCCCATCGCTTCCGCGACATCGGGGCGCGGATCCCCAAGGGCATCCTTCTCGTCGGGCCACCGGGCACGGGCAAGACCCTCATAGCCAGAGCGGTGGCAGGCGAGGCCGGCGTCCCCTTCATGTCGGTGAGCGGGTCCGACTTCATGGAGATGTTCGTCGGCGTAGGTGCCAGCCGGGTGCGCGACCTGTTCCAGACGGCACGCAAGCAGGCCCCGGCGATCATCTTCGTCGACGAGATCGACTCGATCGGTCGCAAGCGGGGTGCCGGTCTCGGCGGCGGCCACGACGAGCGGGAGCAGACCCTCAACCAGATGCTCTCGGAGATGGACGGGTTCGACCCGGCCGAGGGTGTGGTCATCATGGCGGCCACCAACCGGCCCGACATCCTCGATCCCGCCCTCCTCAGGCCCGGTCGCTTCGACCGGCAGATCGTTGTCCCCCTCCCGGATCTGGAGGAGCGGCTTCCCATCCTCCAGGTGCACTGCAAGGACAAGCGCATCGGTCCCGACGTCGACCTGGAGCTGGTGGCCCGCGGCACCCCGGGGATGAGCGGGGCCGATCTGGCCAACCTGGTCAACGAGGCCGCCCTCTACGCCGTGCGGCGGGGATCGCACCAGGTCGAGATGCAGGACTTCGAGTCGGCGCGCGACCGAGTGCTCATGGGCCAACGGCGGGAGAGCCTGGTGCTCTCGGACCAGGAAAAAGAGCGGGTCGCCTTCCACGAGTCCGGCCACGCCGTCCTGGCCTACGTGCTCGAGCACGCAGATCCGGTCCACAAGGTGACGATCCTCCCCACCGGCATGGCCCTCGGCGTGACCCAGCAGCTGCCCATCGAAGAGCGACACATCTACCCCCGCGAGGTCATCGAGGACTCCTTGTGCGTCCGTATGGGAGGACGCGCCGCCGAGATCCTCATCTATGGCGACCTGTCCACCGGCGCCAGCAACGATCTGGTCGGGAACACCGAGTTGGCACGCAAGATGGTGCGGGAATGGGGCATGAGCGAGGAGCTCGGGCCCATGGCGTGGGGATCACAGGGCATGGTCTTCCTGGGGGAGGACCTTCTCCACTCGCGTGACTATTCCGAGGACACGGCCCGGGTAGTGGACGCCGAAGTGGCCCGCATCCTGCGTGAGCAGGAGGAGCGGGCGATCGAACTCCTCAGCCGGCATCGGGGTGGCCTCGAGTCAGTGGCTCACGGCCTTCTCGGGCGGGAGACCCTCGATGGAGAAGAGGTCGGCCGGCTGGTGGAGGAGGCCTACGGGCGCCCGGTCCACGAATCGGAGACCGTGCGTCACCTCCCCTCTGCCTCAGCCCGGGAGCACAGTGGTGCCCCGGCAGCCGATGGCTCGAGTTCTGGGAGCCCGGCGCACGGGGCGCAGAGCTCGGCGCACGGGGCGCAGAGCGGGACGCACGGGGCGCAGAGCGGGACCCACGGGGCGCAGAGTACGCACCCGACTGCGGGCGACTAACTCTCTCCAAGAAGGAGCGGCCACAGCGGCACGGGTGCGCTTCCCGGCGTCGCAGCCGGAGACGGGTCGAGCTCGACAGAGACCGGCCCGTCGGCGTGCAGCACGAGAGGTTCCGAGCCCAACGGGAACCCGGTGCTCGGAGTGAGCACGACCAGGGCTCCGGGAACGAGCGTGACCCGGTCCACCACGTTCGAGTGCGACCTGCCGCTGTCGGTGCCGGAGCCGAAGGTCGCGATGGTCACGCGCTCCGGCGCGCCAGCCAGGTCGACCATGCCCAAGCTCCCAACCGTCTCACCGGGGAGGACGGCCGGCACGAGCCACCGGCTCACCCCGCCCAATTGGGCGTTGCCGAAGCTGTTGGCCGGGAGTGGACCTCCGGCGGGCAGCGACACCTGGCGGCCCACGAAGATCCCCTGGCCGGACAGGGTGCGGAAGACGATGCCGAAGACGGACCCGCTCGGGATGCGTGTCTCGTTCTGTGAAGAGAACGACGCCGAGGACTGACCCGGTACCTGCACGACGAGCGGGGAAGCGCGCCCTTGGCCGAGAGAGATCGAGGCGGTGACCGTCACAGGGCCGCTGGCCGGGTTGACCAGGGTGAAGGTGGTGCCGCCCCCGGCCGGGTCGGCGTTCTGGGCGAACGACCACACCGACCCGAGTTGGTTGGCGCCATCGACGACGGAGAAGAGGGCGCCCGGGGCTCCCCCCTCCTCCATCTCGGTGGCGACCACCGAGCCCGACAAAGCGTTCACAACCGCTGCCAGCGAACCGTTGGAGGGGACGTGGTCGGACACGTTCTCCGTCACCACCGTTCCCGGAGAAACCGGGATCCCCTGATAGGCGGGAGGGACGACCAGTCCCGAAGGGGAGACGAAGGACACGTCGACGACGGCTGGCGTGGGCAGGGGGTTGAACACCGCCACCTGCATGCCTGCTCCGCCGGCCGTCGATCCGGCCCCGAAGTACATGTTCGTCGAGGGCGCCGAGGCGCACGGTGCCGCGCTCGAGCCGAGCGAGTCGGTGACCTGTTGGGCGGCGCTCACCTCCCCGCCTCGGAGCACGACCTCCACGGCGGACAGGGGCACCGGAATGCCGGACGAACCGTATGCCGGGAGGGTGACCTGCTCCTCGGTGCTGGCCCCGGTCGTCGAGACCGTTTGCAGGCTCGCCCGAACCGGTCGAGAGCGGAGATTGGTGAGCAACACCGTCGCCTGGGAACCGGCCGGAGCGGCGGCAGGCGCGGCGCAGTACCACGACGAGCTGGAGGCCGACGCGCCGGCCAGGATCGCCGAGGCGGGAGGAGTGCTGGCGCCGGGAACCGACGAGGACGGCAACACGGCTTCTGCCACCGAGACGCCGGCCACGGCTGCGACGACGCCGGCCAGGAGCGTCAACCGACGCGGGGCGTCGAGGCTCGACCTACGCCCACTACCAGCGCGAGAACGACTTGACGGTGCCGAGTCTTCAGGGATCATCCGGCTGCGGACCGCGCCCCCACCGCGATCCGCTCCTGGCGGCCCGCCCGTCGGGTTTCGGCTCGGCTGCGGGCGACAGCGGAGCGCGAGCGTCGGCGTCGGCGCCGTCCAGGGACGTCGTACCAGCGGCGCCGAGCCAGGTACGCGGCCAGCGACACCCACACGACGATCTCGGCGGTGACGCCGCCGCGAAAGGCCCACGACATCGGCCGCGGCGGCGGTACCGGCGCCGTGACGGCGGCGGAGTTGACGTACACGTCGAGCCCGGTCTGACCCGGCACCGATTGCAGGTCGGTCTGGGCAGCCAGCGCACCATCGAGCACGGCCGGCGGCGCGTAGCTGGGAGGCGTCTGGTAGCCCGGGATCTGCGGAGCGAGCGCGCCGACCACGACGACATAGCGGATCCCCGACCGGGCCAACAGGTGGCCGAGCTCCACGGTGTCACTTCGCTCAGCGAGAACGACGTCGTGTCCGACGGAGGTGGCTGGCCCGGGGCTGGAGCTCACCCACAGTGCGGTGACCTCGGGCAGGCCTCCCTCGGTCACCGAGTACCCGAGTCCGGGCTGGACCTGCCAGCCTCCCCCCGGCAATGCCCGAGGGTCGCCGAGCCACAACGTGCGGAAGCCACCCCGGGGAGCTTTGGCCGCCAACCACGCCGTGGCCTCCCCCAGGCCGCTCTGGGGAAGGTCCCATCGACCGCTCCCGACCGCGGCGAGAACGGGCAGCGTTCCGACCACCGAGGCGGCGGCTCCCACCACAGCGACCAAGTGGCGCCAGCCGAACCGGAAAGCAGGCAGGTCCTGCTCGAAGGCGGACACCCCGAGCCCGATACCAAGAGCGACCCCCACCGCGGCGGGCACCAACAGCATGTTGACGTCGAGCGCCATACCCGCCGTCCATCCCCGGCTCTCGACCCAGGCGACGATCCATGCCGAGATGACCAGACCCCAGCTCATGGCGCCCCAGGTGAGGCGTCGGCGTACACCGACGAACAGACACACGAGACCGGCCGCGACCAAGCCGTAGGCGAGCGGCGTGTCCCCGATGGGGCCGACGGCCAAGCGCACGAGGCTGGGCCAGGACGCTCCGGTTCCCGGCGCCATCGCCACCCCGGTCAACGCCTGCCACCGGTTCGGTCCCGAGAGCAAGGTGTACGACCACGGAGCGAGGAGGACCGCCGCCGCCACCGTCGCGCCCAGTGCCACTCCCACCATGCGTCGAACCGGTTGCCAGGCAGCGCGACCGAGAACCAGGACCACTCCTGACGCCAGCCCGAGGGCCATGAGGAGCGTGAGCGCTGCGCCCCCGGGCGCCAGCGCGCAGAAGATGGCGTCGAGAACACCGAGCCCCAGCGCCTGGCGCGCCGGCGCTCGCAAGCGTCGGCTGCGGAGCCTGTTGACGGCTCGCGACCCACTCGAGACGACCGGCCCGGTCAGGCCGGAGGCTTGAAGAAGGCGGGCCACGACCCACGGCGCGAATGCGAAGGCCACCAGCGCGTCCCACCGGCCGAGGGCGAGTGCGTCGTACGCGACCGGCAGCGCCAGGTAGCTGATCGAGGCGGCAAGGCGTCCCCGCGTCGAGACCAGGGGGCGGGCCAAACGGGACATGCCGATGGCTCCCAGGGGCGGGCAGCCCAACACCACGATCTTCTGGAGCAGTCCCACGGACCCACCGAGGATGAAGCCCACGACACCGAGCGGGCCGGTGACGGGGCTGGTGGGTTGGGCCGTGCCGATGCCGGAGCCGGTGCCGTCGACGAACCGATGGAGGAGCGCCGACCACGACGGAAAGGGCAGCAGGCCGGCCATCGACGGCAGCCCCGCCCCGAGGATCTCGCGGCTGCCCACCAAGAGCACGACGGCGACGATCGCCCACACCATCAGGCGCCGGCCGGAACCGAGCGGTCCGGCGCTCCGGGGCGCCTCTGTTGCCGCAGCGGCATACTCGCCCGGGGGTGGCTCTTCCGTGCGCTGAGCCCACAGGTACGCACCTCCGGCATGGGCGGCCTCCAGGCCATGCGCCGCCACCCGCCGCAGGTACGTGGTCAGCCGGGCACTTCCGTGCAGCTGCATCCGGCGCACCTCGGAGTCGGACAGAAGGCGTCGGGCATCTGCCGCCCGCCGCGCCGCCCTGAGCTCCTTGCGATGCGACCAATTCCACCGCCACGCATGGGCGACGGCACGGGCCCGCTCGGGATGGCCGGAGAGCAGGGCGAGGAGGCTCTCCCCCACGGCGAGGGCGAACACCTGGGGAAGGACACGCACCAGGTGCAGGCGGCTGTAGGACACGAGGACGGTGCGCAGTTCGTGGCGCCGCTGGAGCGCCTGCAGGTTCGGGACGCCGGGGGGAAGTGGCCGCCGGCCAGCAGCGAGACGCTCGAGGTGCCGCACCCGGGCAGCCGGGGCCACCACGACACGGGCTCCGGCGACTTGGGCTCGCCAGCAGAGGTCCAAGTCGTCGCCCATCGCCGTGATGGCGGGGTCGAACCCACCCAGCTCGGCGAAGAGATCGGCCCGGACCAAGGTGCACCCGCCGGGAGCCAGGAACACGTCGAGCACGGCGTCGTGCTGGCCGTGGTCGACCTCACCCGGCTCCACGCGGTCGACGACGGCCCCACCTTTGTCGACCGCCATGCCGACGTGGAGGAGGCGTGAGGGGTCCTCCCAGCTCACCAGCTTGGGGGCCACCACTCCGGCGTTGGACCGGAAGGACTCCTCGACCATGATGTGGACGGCGTCGGGGTCGAGGGCGACGTCGTCGTGGCACAGGAGCAAGTGGGAGGCCCCGCTCACCATGCCGAGAACGGCGTCGGCCGACGCGGCGAAGCCCCTGTTCTCGGGCAGCCGCCGCACGAACGCATTGGGGAGGATCGCAGCCACCCTCGGTGTCGGGTCCTCGGCGCTGGCGGCATCGAGAACGAGAACCGACAGCTCGGGGTACTCCTGTTGGGCGAAGGACCGCAGGGTCTCCTCGAACCAGGGCCCCGGATCGTTGGTGACGATCACGGCCACCACCGGGGGCGCCAGGTTCTCCATCAGGGCGACGAGGCTACAGGCGGCTGGCGAACGCCCCCAAGGCCCGGGGAGCCCCGAAATACGGAGTCCCGCCATCCCCCGAGGCCGGGAGGACACCCGGAGAACTGCTTGCAATTGTTAGCAGATCAGGTTACACTAGCTAGCAGTTCATTTCGAAGGAGGAACGAGTTGCCCGAGATCAAGGACATCACCGAAGAGCTCTCCAAGACCGCCCGTGACGCCGCCTATGTCGTCGTCGGTCTCGGGGTGCTGGGCTTCCAGCGGGCCCAGGTTCGTCGCCAGGAGCTGACCAAGCGGCTGTCCGAACCCCGCTCCCAGGTGGAGACCGCCCTCGAGGACGTCCGCCACCAGCTGACCCAGCGGGTCAAGGACGTGGACGACCGCGTCGAGCAGGTCATCACCCGGCTCGAGTCGACCTGGGAGCCCGTGGAGCAGCGTCTCCCGGCACAAGCCCGGTCACTGCTCGAGCAAGCTCGGGCCCAGGCCCGCGAGGCGCGCCAGCAACTGCGTGCCCTGCTGATCAGCCCCGCCTGACCCTCTGATCCCCGGCCCCGGGTTCCCCCCCCCACCCGGAGTCGACTCCGCCGAAGGCCCCTCCGGGGGCCTTCGGCGCGTCCAGACCCGGTCTCACCCGCCCCGGCGCCGCCAGACCGACGCCACCCACCAGACCGACGCCAGACCGACGCCACCCGCCAGACCGACGCCACCCGTCAGTCTGCGGGAACGAGGCGCTCCCATTGGACGAGGACGTCGGCGAGCGATCGGTCGATGGGGACCTGGGGCGCCCAACCCGTGACGGCGGCGAGCTTTCGGGGGCTACCGCACAGAACTGGCACGTCGACTGGCCTCACCAGGTCCGGATCAGGGACGAGCTCGAGTCCACCGCCGGCGAGCTCCACCATGCGGGTGACCAGTTCCTCGACCGAGGGGGCCCGACCCGAGCAGACGTTGTAGACGTCGCCAGGTTGGCCCTGCTCGACGAGACTGCGATAGGCCCGAACCACGTCTCGCACGTCGGTGAGATCGCGGCGGGGGGTCAGATTGCCCACCTTCACGGTGTTACTGCCGCTCCGGCGTGCCTCGACGATGCGCTTGGCCACCGACGGCACCACAAACCCGTCGCCCTGCCCCGGCCCGATGTGATTGAAGGGGCGAACCCGGATGACCCTCAGCCCATGGGCCAGGTATGCCTGGAGCCCGAGGAACTCGGCGCCGACCTTGCTGGCGGCATAGGGCGAGACAGGCGCCAGCGGAGTGTCCTCGTCAGCCGGAAGTCGCCTCTCGTCGATGATGCCGTAGACCTCGGCCGAACTCACCAGCAACACGGTGGGCGGCTCGGAGCACCGTCGAGCCGCCTCGAGCACGTGCAGCGTGCCCAAGGTGTTGACGCGCACGACCGCTTCGGGGTCGTCCCACGAACGCCCCACGTGGGTCTGGGCAGCGAGGTGGTAGACGGCGTCGGGCACCGCCTCCCCGACGGCCCTCTGCACGGCGCGCCCGTCCGTGACATCGATCTCCCTGTCGAAGGAGACCACGTCGTCACCGCACTCCTGGAGATGGGCCACCAACCACGTCCCGACGAACCCCTTGCCGCCGGTGACGAGCGCACGCACGGAGGGCGACCTTACCGGGCCTCCCTGTGCGCCTCTCCGGTGCGATCGGGCCCGTGGTCGGCCCGATCTGCCGCCCAGCGATAGGCAGCCAGATGGCCGGCCGCCGAGCGCTCCCAGGTGTGTTCGGCCGCCGTGAGCAAACCTCGGCGGCGGCGCTCTTGCCCGTCGGGTCCTTCGTGGAGCGCGGTACCGAGGGCCTCGGCGAGGAGGTCGACTCGGCCAGGCGGGAAGAGGAGGGCTCCGTCACCGGCCATCTCCGCCATCGCCGTGCCGGCGGTGGTGACCAACGGAGCACCGCAGGCGAGCGCTTCGAGGGCGGGAAGGCCGAATCCCTCGTCGCGGGCGGGGTAAGCGACCACGCTTGCGCTCCTCAACAGGGCGGGCACTGCGGGATCAGGGACGTATCCGGTCCTCCGGATGCGAGACGCAACCCCAGACTCGTCGATGGCCCTGGCCACCTCGTCGGCGCCCCATCCGGGGCGGCCGGCCAGGACGAGCTGCAGCCGTGGCTGTCGGGAGGCCACCGTGGCGAACGCCGCCACGAGGTCGGGGACGGCCTTGCGTGGCTCGAGGGTTCCGACGAAGAGCACGTACGGCCGCTGCACGCCCATGACGGCAAGGAGCTCGGCATCGGTATCGGGATCGGGGGAGACAGGACGGAACCGGTGGTGGTCGACACCGTGGGGGACCACGAAGACCCGCCCCCGCACAGCGAGGAGCGCGGTCAGCCGGGAGGCGGTGTGGTGGCTCACGCACACCAGGGCGTCGGCCCGGCGAGCGGCCCGGCGAATAGCGGCCCGGAACACCGGCACCTTGACGCGTTCGTGCCACTGGGGATGGTCGAAGAAGGTCATGTCGTGGATAGTGACGACCACGGGCAGTCGCGTCCGTCCCGGCATCGTGTAGTGCGGCGCATGGTGGACCTGCGCCTCGCTACCAGCAAGAAGGCGAGGTAGCCGGAGCTGCTCCCACGCCATCCTCGTGAGGCGATGGTCCGGAGCCCTGTCCTCGACGGCCCCGACAGCCCCGCCGACGACCGGCCCATCAACGAACGCCCGCTTACCGCCGTCGTGCAGAGCGCGCCATCGATCCCCGTCTGAGCGCCGGCTCCACAGCGCCAGGTCGACGTCGTCTCGAACAGAGAGTGCCCGCACCAGCTCGATCGTGTAGCGGCCGGCGCCGACCGGTTCCGCCGGCACGGCGCTCACGTCGAGCGACACCGAGATCATGAGAGCGCGTCCCAGAGCCTCACGTGCGCAGAAGCGCTGTTTGCCCAGGTGTGCTCGGAGGCGTGATGCCGGCCTGCCTCCGAGAGCTTCTGACGCAACACCTCGTCGGCGCACAACCGGATCATGCCCTGGCTCATCTCTTCTACGTCGACAGGATCGACCACGAGTGCCGCCTCGTCGGCGCTCGGCACCGGGCTGCACAAAACGGGTGCGCCGCAGGCCATGGCCTCCAGCACGGGGAGGCCGAACCCCTCGGTCAACGGGACGAAAACCAGTCCCCGGGCTCTGCGGTACAGGGCCGCCAACGTGGCGGCGGAGACCGCACCGGCCAGGTGCACGCCCGGTCGGACTCGGTCCTCCGACGACAGGGGGCCCCAACCGGATGGCCCCACGACCACCAGTGACACGTCGTCGAGCTGGCCACGGGCGCGGGCGTAGGCGTCGAGCAACCGCGGCAGGTTCTTGCGCGGCTCAATGGTGCCCACGCTCAACAGGAACGGTCCACGTAGCCGGAGGCGAGCGAGCACGGCGTCGGCGCCGGTCTCGTCGGGCGGCGGCAGGTGGTCGCTTCCGTGCGGGATCACGTGCACCGCGGACCGAGTCGCTCCGGCTGCCGACACCGTCTCCGCCACCTGATCCGACGGCACCACCAACGCCTCGGCGCGTTGAAGGGTGTTGCGCCAGGCGCGCTCGTGCCAATGACGGCCGCGGGTCGGAAAGGCCTCGGGCACGGACCGGAACGCCAAGTCGTGGACGGTGACGACCAAGGTGCCATGGCCGCTCGGGGGGCTCGCCAAGGACGTGGCGTGAACGAGCTCGAACCCCTTGGGGACGTCGCTCACCCCCCACAGCCACCCCTCGGTGAGCATCGGGCCAGGCAGCGCCGACGTCACGATCGGGTGACCCAGCGCGGCCAGGGGGTCCTCACGGCTTGGCGATCGACTGGCGTACAAGGTCAGCCAAGGTGCCTCGAGACCAGAGGTCTCGGCCTGGAGCTGACTCAAGCCACGCAGCAGACCGCGCACGTAGGTGCCGATCCCGCCGGCAGGAGTGCGGCGCAGCTGCTCGACGATGAGCAGGACGCTGGAGCGGCGCACGCCACGAGCCTGACACACGCCGTCCTCGATTACGGACCTCGAGGGGCGCCGTGGCATCATCGCCGCCATGATCACCACCCTCGCCGGAGGGGTGGGCGCCGCCCGCCTGCTGCGGGGCATGGTGCGAGTCGTTCCCGACGGAGAGCTGACCGCCGTGGTCAACACCGGGGACGACACGATCCTCCACGGGCTTCACATCAGCCCCGACTTGGACACGGTCTGCTACACGCTCTCGGGCCGCAACGACGAGGAGCGCGGCTGGGGCCTCGCCGGAGAGACCTGGACGGTGATGGAGGCGCTCGAGGGGCTCGGAGGTGAGAGTTGGTTCCGTCTCGGCGACCGGGACCTCGCCACCCACCTCTACCGCACCCAGCGGTTGGCAGAGGGGGCTTCGCTCTCGACGGTCACAACGGAACTGGCAGCCCGACTGGGATTGGGGCTGCGGGTCCTCCCCATGTCCGACGACCCGGTACGCACCCGCCTCACCTTGGCCGCAGACGGTCACGAGATCGGGTTCCAGGAGTACTTCGTCGCCCTCGCCCATGCCGTGCCCGTGGTCTCGGTGACCTTCGACGGGGCCGATCGGGCCCGGCCGGGACCTGGTGTGCTCGACGCCATCGGGAACGCCGAGGTGGTCGTCGTCTGCCCGTCCAACCCCGTACTGTCGATCGCCCCCATCTTGTCGGTTCCGGGGATCGAGGGGGCACTGCGGGCACGACGGGGCACGGTCGTCGCCGTCTCCCCCATCATCGGCGGAGCCGCCCTGAAAGGCCCGGCCGATCGCCTGCTCACCGAGCTCGGCGGCGAGTCCTCGGTCCTGGGAGTGGCCCACCAGTACCTCGAGTTCGTCGGCACGCTCGTGATCGACGGCCTCGACGCCTCGTCGCAACCTTCGATCGAGGCGCTGGGGATGCGGTGCGTGGTGGCCCCCACCGTCATGCACGGGCCCGAGGAGGCGGCCGAGCTGGCCAAGGTGGCGCTGACCGCCGGGCGAACCGGGTGACCGGCCGTCTCGAGATCTTCGGAGTCAAGGGCATCGGTGAAATCACCCGCGGCACCGATCTCGCCACGGTCATCGCCGGTGCCGTCGAGCTCCGCCCGAGCGACGTCGTCGTCGTCACCCAGAAGATCGTGTCGAAAGCGGAAGGACGTCTGGTGCCCATCGACGACTCGGATCCGTCGGAACGGCTGGCCCTCATCCTTGAGGAGTCGGTGCGGGTGGTTCGCCGGCGAGGCGAACTGGTGATCAGCGAGACGCGTCACGGCTTCATCTGCGCCAACGCCGGTGTCGATCTCTCCAACGTCGACTCGGGATGGGCGGCATTGCTCCCCGATGACCCCGACCGTTCTGCCCGGCGCATCCGCGACGGTCTCGGGGCGCGCCTCGGCGTCGACGTGGGCGTCGTCGTTTCGGACACGTTCGGCCGGCCCTGGCGACGGGGGGTGACGGACGTCGCCATCGGCTGTGCCGGCATCGCCGGCGTGGTCGACCTTCGAGGGACGCACGATGACCGGGGACGCGTGCTCCAAGCGACCGAGGTGTGCGTAGCCGACGAGATCGCTGCGGCCGCGGAACTGGTCATGGGCAAGGCCGGCGGCATCCCGGTGGCCGTCGTCCGGGGCGTGGATCCCAGCTGGCTCCGGCCCGGTTCAGTGGCCGAGGAGATCGTCCGGCCCCCGGCTGAGGACCTCTTTCGCTGACCGCGGGCGGTCCGCACTCGCCCAGCGTCAGCGACGCGTGCCGGTCCGGGAGGCCAAGACGCTGTCGACGCCGCGCGCCAACTCGGTCCACGGCCGCCAACCGAGATGGATGGCAGCCCGCTCCGGGTCCAACGCGCTCGCCCGCAGCTCTCCGTGGCGTGCCGGCGCATGCACGACGCTGCGCTGTCGCCCGGCACGCTCCGCCATGACGGTGGCCAGCTCGTTGACGCTCACCTGGCGACCGGTCCCGATGTTGAGAAGGAGCCCGCCGCCTCTGGTGGATGCCCGCACGAACGCGTCCACCACGTCGTCCACATAGACGAAGTCACGCGTCTGCTCACCGTCGCCGTACACGGTCAGAGGCTCGTCGGCGAGCAGGTGCTCGGCGAAGATCGCCACCACGCCGGCCTCACCATGGGGATCCTGACGGGGCCCGTACACGTTGGCCAGGGCAAGAGCGCAGAACTCCACGGCGTGGAGCTGGCGATAGGCCACGAGATAGTCGATCCCTGCCTTCTTGGAGACGCCATAGGGAGACAGGGGCTGGTGGGGATGGCCCTCGCGCGCAGGAAGGTCGGAGGGATCCACCTCTCCGTACAGCGTCCCTCCGCTGGCGGCGAAGACCACCCGAGTGCTTCCTCCGGCGCGGGCACCTTCGAGCACCCGGACCGTGCCGACGACGTTGACCAAGGCGTCGAAGATCGGCCTCTGCACCGACACCCGAACGTCGGCCTGTGCGGCCAGATGGAAGACGACGTCGGGACGCCGCCGAGCCATGAGCTCGACGAGTTCGTCCGAGCGGACGTCGAGCTGGTGGAAGGTCAGCTCGTGGCGTCCTGCCGCTCTGGCGTCGGCCAGGTTGGCCAGGGACCCAGTCGACAGGTCGTCGACGGCGTCAACGGCGTGGCCTTCGGCGAGCAGACGGTCGACGAGGGTCGATCCGATGAAGCCGGCCCCGCCGGTGACCAGTGCCCGCACCCGCCCTCCTAACCCGTTCGTGCAACGCGCCCATCGACGAGCTGGCTGCGGTCGGCGATCGCCGCCCCGTCCCCGACGACGGAAGTGGGCTCCAGCCTGCACTGCCGGCCTACTCGGGCACCGTGGCCGAGTATCGAGCCCCGAACGGTCGAACCCTCCCCCACCTCGGCTCCGGCAAGGAGCACAGAGTCCTCGACCTGGGCTCCGGGGGAGAGCCGAGCGCCGGCGCCCACCACGCTCCCCACCACGAGCGACCCGGCGGCCACGCTGACGCCCGCCCCGATCAGGCTGGACGGATGGACGGTGCCGTCGATCGTGGCGTCGCCCACGACCCAAACGCCTTCGGCCAGGAGCCGGGCGCCGGGGACGGGGGGGGTGCCTCTGCGCCCCAGGACGGCATCAACGTTCGCCCGCAAGTACGCCTGCGGGGTACCGGTGTCGAGCCAATAGGCGTCCGAGCGCAGGGCGAAGAGAAGACCCTCTGAGGCGAGTGCGGGAAACGTCTCGCGCTCGATCGACACCGGACGACCCGAGGGGACGCGATCCAGGACTTCGGGCTCGAGAACGTAGGTCCCGGCATTGATGCAGTTGGTGGGGGCTTGACCGGGCGCCGGCTTCTCGACGAACTCCTGCACCCGCCCATCGGCGTCGGTGGGCACGACCCCGAAGCGTGACGGGTCGTCCACGGCGACCAGCGAGATCGTGGCCGTGGCTCGACTCCGACGATGGAATGCCACCAGCGCCGTCAGGTCGACGTCGCTGAGCACGTCACCGTTGGCGACGACGAATGTCTCGTCGATCTTGGCCTGGTCGGCGGCGAACCGGATGGCCCCCGCGGTGTCGAGCGGCTCGGGCTCGACGGCGTAGGCCAGCCGGACCCCGCCCGCCACTCCTTCGGGGAAGGCATCCATGAACGCGTCTGGGCGGTACCCGAGAGAGAGCACGGTCTCGTCGATTCCGTGCGGTGCCAGTGCGCCGATGACGCGCTCGAGCATTGTCATCTCTGCCACTGGCAGGAGTTGCTTGGGGGTGGTGAGGGTCAAGGGGCGAAGGCGCGTGCCCTCGCCACCGACGAGGACCACGGCCTTCACGGCTTCGTAGTGGTCGTGGTGGTCGTCGCCGTGGTCGTCGTGGTTGTCACCGGCGTGGTCGTGGTGGTCACCGGCGTGGTCGTGGTCGTCGTCGAGCTCCCCTGCGAGGCCCGGTCGTTGAGCATGGCGGTGATCACCGTCTGGGGCGGCTTGGGAATGCCGGCATTGGCCGGGACGAAGGCGATGGTGATGAGCTCGCCGTCGGCCAGCTTGAGCGTCGTCGGGTCCGATGCCGTGAAGGGATGGTTCGAGCCCGGCGGTGCGAAGCTCGACCACACCTGGGTCCTGAGCGCGCCCTTGCGACGGGCGTCGGGCGTCCCCGACGGGCAGGTCTCGCCGTTGTGATACGTGGATTCACCCGGCAACCGCACCGAGGTGGGGCTCAGCGCCAGACTGGGGTACTCCTTGACGAAGCGCCCCAGAGTGGCGTTGTTGCCGGCATCGGCCGACGTCGCCGGGTTGATCTGGATGACGCCGTCACCGGCCGTGTGGAGGCCCGGGGCAGCAGTCGCCTCATTGGGGTTGGCGGGAAGGTTGGGCTCGACCCTCCCGCAGATGTCGATGGCCAGAGCGACGTACCAGTGGGACCCGATGGTGGGCGGTGTCGACGCCGCCGGGTGCTCCTTTTCGTAGCGGCTGTAGACGACCAGGGCGACCCCGAGCAGGACGATGAGCGCCAGCGCGGTGTACCACCGCATGGGGCGCTGCCCGCGATACGTGCGGCCGCCCCCCGTGGCGGCGGCGCGCGCCACCCATCTGCCAGTGTCCGTCCGTGCCATGACCGGCCCGCCACCCTAGTCGCGGCGATGTCTCGTCCCGCGCCACGAAACGACGGCCTGCCGGCTCGCCACAACCCCCAGTCGGAGCCCCAGGAGCAGCGCCACCGCCGGCAACCCGAGCCGCCGCCATCCCTTCGTCGTCCGGGCGGCGAACCGCAACGCCGAGCGGTGGTGAGCCACCAGCATGCGATAAGGCCGCCGCCGCGTGGACAGACCCTGGATGTGCGAGACGACGGCCCCGGGCACGTACTGGACGCGGTACCCCGCCTGAGATGCCCGGAAGCACAGGTCAGTGTCCTCCATGTACATGAAGTACCCCTCGTCGAACCCGTGCAGCTCGTCGAGAGCCGACCGCCGGGCGAGAAAGCACGCGCCCGACACCCAGTCGACGGCCGAGGACCGGTCCACGGGCAGGTCGTGCATCCGGTAGCGCCTGGTGAACCGGTTGTCAGGACGCACATCGGCGAGAAGAGCGTGACCGGCTGCGTCGATCCACGAAGGGAACCGACGAGCCGATGGATAGCGCGACCCATCGGGCTCCTCGATGAGCGGACCGACGATGGCGGCGGTGGGGTCGTCGTCGAGCGCTCGGGCGAGCACCGCCAAGGCGCCGGGGTGCACGACGACGTCGGGGTTGCTGACGAGCACGTACTCGTCAGCGAGGAGACCCATCCCACGATTTGCACCTGCGCCGTAGCCGAGGTTGACGGCGCTGCGGACGATTTGTGTCTGAGGGTCGGCTTTCTCGAGACGTTCGATCGAATCGTCGGTCGAGGCGTTGTCGACCACGACCACGCGTCCCACGCCTTCGGCGCGCAGCGACGCAACGCACGCCATGAGCGCCTCTCCGGCGTCGTGGTTGACGACGACGGCCCCGACCTCGGTCACGACTGGCTCGGCGCCTCGATGCCAGAGCCGAGTGCCGCCACCAACCGCGCCAGGCCGTCCTCCCAGGCAGGCAGTGCCGTCATGCCCAGGGCCCGCCACGCCACGTTGTCGAGCACGGAATTGGCGGGGCGAGGGGCGGGCCGGGGAGGGTCGAGGTCAGCCGTGGCGATGGGCTCGACCCGTCCGGGATCGCCGCCGACGGCACGCAGCACCGCCTGGGCGAAGCCGAACCAGGACGTCACGCCTTGGTTGGTCAGGTGGAACGTACCGGGAAGCCGCTCCCGGGCCACGAGCGTCAGTGCGCCGGCGAGATCGGCGGTGAAGCTCGGACTCCCTCGTTGGTCGTCCACGAAACGCATCGGCCCTGGGCTCCCGGCCAGGCGCATCACGGTCCGCGCCATGTTCGACCCGTGAAAGCCACACACCCACGACGTACGGACCACGGTCCACTCCGGGTCGAGCTCGGACTCACCCCCGAGCTTGCTCTTGCCGTAGACCGACACCGGGTTGGGGAGCTCCCACTCCGTATAGGGATGCGGCGCCGTTCCGTCGAAGACGTAGTCGGTGGACAGGTACACGACGTGCGCGCCGTGGCGGCGCGCCGCCTCGGCGACGTTCCTTGTGCCCATGGCATTGACGGCGTAGGCGCGATCGGGATCACCCTCGCAGGCGTCCACGGCTGTCCAGGCGGCACAGTGGACGACGACGTCGGGAGCCAGCGCGTCGAAGGCGGCGGCGACCCGGTGACGGTCGGACACATCGAGCCGGCTGTGCTCGAGCCCGAACACCTCGTCGTGGGCCGATCCGGGTGCCGACACCGCCCCCGGTGGACGACACCCGTTTAGGACGTCGACCAGATCATGACCGAGTTGGCCACCGGCGCCGGTGACGAGGATGCGCACGTGGCGGGCTCAGCCCGGGCTCGGGGCCCAGGACGTCTCCACCACCGGGGCTCGGTCGCGCAACGGCTCCCACCACTCCCGGTTCTCCGCGTACCAACGAACCGTATCCGCCAGCCCATCGTCGAACCCGATGGTCGGCTCCCATCCGAGCTCGGTCCGGATCTTGGTGCAGTCGAGGAGGTACCGCCGGTCGTGGCCGGGACGGTCGGGGACGATGGTCTTGAGCGAGTCTGGCTTGCCGAGTGTCTTCAGGACGGCGTCGGCGATCTCGGCGATGCTCGCCTCGATCCCGCTCCCCACGTGGTACGTCTCCCCGATCCTGCCTCGCTCCAGCACGGCTTCGATGGCGCGGCAGTGGTCCACCACGTGCAGCCACTCGCGCCGGTTCTGTGTCGATGCGTACAACGGCAGTGGCTGGTCGTCGAGGGCGTTGGAGGTGAAGAGGGGGATGACCTTCTCGGGGAACTGATAGGGCCCGTAGTTGTTCGAGCAATTCGTGATGGTGGCGGACAGCCCGTACGTCTCGACGTAGGCACGCACGGCGTGGTCGGCGCCGGCCTTGGAGGCGTTGTAGGGCGTGCGCGGCCGGTACGGGTCGTCCTCCTTGAAGGCCTGGTCGGTGTCGAGGGGGAGATCTCCGTACACCTCACACGTCGAGATGTGGTGGAACCTGGCGACCTCGGCCCGGCGGGCGGCTTCGAGCATCGACTGGGTGCCCAACACGTTGGTACGGAAGAACCGGGCGGGATCGAGGACGGCCAGGCTGTTGTGAGACTCGGCGGCGAAATGCACCACCGTGTCGATGTCCTTCGCCTCCAGCGTGGCCAGCGCGGTGTCGGTATCGCAGATGTCGCCTTGGACGAAGACCACTCGACCGGCCAAGTCGTCCAGGTTCTCGCGGTTCCCGGCGTAGGTGAGCACGTCGTAGGCGACGACCGTGTCCTCTGGGTGGTGCTCGACCCAGTATCGAACGAAATTCGAGCCGATGAACCCGGCGCCCCCGGTCACGAGGAGATTCACGGCCGGAATCCTAGACCGGGCGGCTCAGTCGCCTCCCCGCACGTGCACCACGTCACCGGCGGTGACGGTGGCGAGGCGGGTGCCCACGTCGACCAGCAAGTGCCCTTCGGCAGTGACGTCGACGGCGGTGCCCGTGATCGCTCCGTCGGCCGTCTCGACTCGCACCCGACTGGCGATCGTTGCGCACCGGGCCCGGTAGTGCCGGGCGAGCTCGATCCGCCCTTGTGGTGAGTCGAGCTGGCCCAGGCGCCCATCGAGGTGCACGAGAAGCGTGTCGAGCAGATTCCGCGGATCGACGTCCAACCCGGACTCCCGCACGATCGAGGTGGCCGACCGGCGAAGCTCCGAAGGCACCGACGACCATTCGGGATCGCCGTCGGATGGTGGCCATCGGACGTTGATCCCGACACCAACGACGACAGCCCTGGCTCCTTCGCCCATCTGCTCGTCGATCGGCACGGTCTCTGCCAGGACGCCGGCCAACTTGCGCTCCCCCACCACCAGGTCATTGGGCCACTTCAGCGACACGGCCATCGTGCCGACGGCCTCCTCGCACGCAGCGGCTGCAGCCAAGGACAGCGCCGCGCTGCACAAGTGCAGTTGGTCGACCGGGAGTCTCGGCACCAGCAAGACCGACGCGAGGAGGTTGGCGCCCTGTGGCGCCTCCCAGCTCCGGCCAAGACGACCTCGACCGGCGCTCTGGTGCTGGGCCGTGGCCACCAGCCCGGGGATCGGTTCCACACGGGCGGCGTCGAGGAGGTACTGGTTGGTCGAGTCGAGACGGCCGAAGAGCCGGATCTCGGTGAACCGTGTCCCGGCCGGGCCACTCTCCACCGTGCCGGACGCATCGGGCGCCTTCTCGGACATGGCACTCACCCTACGGGGCGTGCCAGTGTGGTGGCTCCCGGCGTCGACCCGGGCGCGGGCGCGCCGAGTGGGTCCGAGCCAGTAGCTCCGTAAGCGGAAAGGCAGTTCGTGTTCGACAAGGTCCTCATCGCCAACCGGGGAGAGATCGCCGTCCGGGTGATCCGGACCTGCCGGGAGCTCGGCATCGGCACCGTGGCCGTCTACTCCGAGCTCGACCGCGAGGCACTCCACGTCCGCATGGCCGACGAGGCCTATGCCCTGGGCGGACAGACGGCGGCGGAGAGCTACCTGAACACGCCGGCCATCCTCGACGCCGTGGGGCGAAGCGGGGCACAGGCCCTGCACCCGGGCTACGGCTTCTTCTCCGAGAACGCCGACTTCGCTCGAGCCGTCGCCAGCCAGGGCGTGGTCTTCATCGGGCCGCCGCCCGAGGCCATCGAGGTCATGGGCGACAAGATCAGTTCCCGACGCGCCGCCGAGGCAGCTGGGGTCTCGGGTGTCCCGGGGCGGACCGAGCCGGTCACCGACCCCGGCGAGGTCGCAGCCTTCGGCGACACACACGGGTGGCCAGTTGCCATCAAAGCCGCCTTCGGCGGTGGCGGCCGGGGGATGAAGGTCGTCGACGGGCCCGGCGACGCGGCCGAAGCGATGGAGTCGGCACAACGTGAGGCCCAGGCCTACTTCGGGCGGCCCGAGATCTATCTCGAGAAGTACCTCGACTGGCCTCGGCACGTCGAGATGCAAGTCATGGCCGACAGCCACGGGAATGCGTTGTGGCTCGGTGAGCGCGACTGCTCGTGTCAACGCCGCCATCAGAAGCTGATCGAAGAGAGCCCGGCGCCTGACTTCCCCGCCGACGTACGCCAGGCCATGGGCGAAGCAGCCGTCACCGTGGCGAAGGCCTGCGGGTACGTGAACGCCGGGACCGTCGAGTTCCTCTACCAGGACGGCGAATTCTTCTTCTTGGAGATGAACACCCGCCTGCAGGTGGAGCACCCCGTGACCGAGATGGTGACCGGGCTCGACTTGGTGGAATGGCAGCTCCGGGTGGCGGCAGGCGAGCCACTGGGCTTCTCCCAGGGGGACGTGAGACGCGACGGGCACGCCATCGAGGTGCGGATCAACGCCGAGGACCCTTCGGGCGGACGCTTCACCCCGTCGCCCGGGAGGATCTCGCTCTTTCAACCGCCCGCCGGCCCCGGCGTCCGGCTCGACGCCGGTTACGAGTCAGGCGACACGGTGAGCCAGTACTACGACAACCTGATCGCCAAGCTTGTGGTCTGGGGAGCCGACCGGGAGGCCGCCCGCCGTCGCATGCTCAGGGCGCTCGGCGAGACCACCATCGTGGGCGTGTCCACGACGATCCCGGCCGACGTGGTGATCCTGGAACACCCCGACTTCGTGGCCGCCCGGCACTCGACCAGATGGGTGGAGGATCGAGTGGACCTCTCGTCACTGCCTCCGGTCGGTGGGCCCATTGGCGGTGTCGGAACGAACGAGGGGGACACTCGTGGTGAGGACCGTGTGCTGCGAGAGGTCACGGCCGAGGTGGACGGGCGCCGCTACACGGTCAGGCTCTGGGTCCCCGAGTCGTCCACGATCGGGACGTCGGCACGGGGTGGAAGCCGGCCGAGCCGCTCTCGCGCCGCTTCCGCCGGCACCGGATCGGGGACGGTCAGTGTGCCCATGCAGGGCACGGTCGTGAAAGTGCTGGTCGCCGTAGGCGACCAGGTGGAAGTGGGCCAGACGATCTGTGTGCTCGAGGCCATGAAGATGGAGAACGCCATCGTGGCCGAGAAGGCGGGGACCGTCGCCGAGGTCCGAGTTGCGGCCGGGGATTCGGTCGGAACCGGCGACGTCGTCGCCGTGATCGAATAGAGGCGTGGGCAAGGCTCCGGGCACGGATCATCGAGCGGACGAGGCCAAGGGGGCGGTTCGCACCGTCGTCGGCGGGGCCCTCCGGGACCTGGTGGCGCTGAGCCGGAGCATCCACGATCGACCCGAGCTCTGCTTCGAGGAGCGCCACGCCGCCCGGGCGGTGGCAGACGCCCTGGCGGCCGCGGGGCTCGAGGTCCAGACGGGGGTATTCGGGTTGGAGACGGCGTTCCAGGCGACGGCGGGGGGTGGCCCGCTCTCGATCGTGGTGTGCGCCGAGTACGACGCCCTTCCCGGTGTGGGGCACGCCTGCGGCCACAATCTGATCGCCGCCGCCGCGGTCGGGGCCGGGGCCGGCCTGGCCGCCGTGGCCGACGATCTGGGTCTCCAGGTCACCGTGCTGGGTACGCCAGCCGAGGAAGGGGGCGGCGGGAAGGTGCTGCTGCTCGAGCGAGGCGCCTTCGACGGCGCCCACGCGGCGATGATGGTCCACCCCTGGCACGAGGACCGCCTGAGGGCGGTGTGCCTCGCCGTCGACCACGTCGACGTCCGCTTCACCGGCCGGGAGGCCCACGCCTCGGCCGCCCCCTACAAGGGGGTCAACGCCGCCGACGCCATGGTCGTCTCCCAAGTCGCCATCGGGCTGCTGCGTCAGCACTTCGTCCCCGGCGACCAGGTCCACGGCATCGTCACCAAGGGAGGGGACGCCGCCAACGTCATCGCCAAGGAGACCACCGGACGGTTCATGATCCGGGCCGGCACCTCGGAGGACCTCGACGTGCTTCGGGTCCGGGTCGAACGTTGCTTCGAAGCCGGCGCTCTGGCCACCGGATGCTCCTTCGAGATGAGCGACCTCTCCCCGCGCTACAGCGACTACGTGCCCGACGAGCCGTTGCTCTCTGCGTGGAGGACGAACGCCGAGTCGCTGGGACGGCGCTTCGACGCCGACGAGGCAGGAGCGCCGCTTCCCCGCTTTTCGACGGATATGGCCAACGTCTCGAAGACGCTTCCCACGATCCATCCGCTCGTGGGGCTCGACTCGCATGGAGCGGTGGTCCACGAGCCGGCGTTCGCCGACGCCGCCGTCGGTCCGAGCGCCGAACGCGTGATCCACGACGGAGCGCTGTCCATGGCCTGGACGGCCGTCGACGCCGCTACCGACTCCGGGCTACGTCGACACCTGGACCAGCTTCTCGACGAGCGAAGCAGCTAGCTCAGCGTCCCGGCTGGTAGACGCCGAACTCCTGGCGGAGCACGTCTGACACCTCTCCCAACGTGGCCATGGCCTTGAGGGCCACCCGCATGGGCACGAGCAGGTTGGCCGTGCCTCGGGCGGCTCGCGATACGTCCTCCAAGGCTGCGTCGACGGCGGCTCGGTCCCGCTCGGCACGCACCTTCCTGGTGCGCTCGACCTGGGACCGCTGCAGTGTCGGGTCGATCGGGAACACCTCCGTCGGCTCGAGCTCGTCGTCCGTGAAGCGGTTCACGCCGACGACCACCTTCTCATCGTCGTCGACTGCCTTGGCATAGGCGTAGGCGGCCTGCTCGATCTCCCCCTGCATGAACCCGGCCTCGATCGCCGCCACCGCACCGCCCACGGCGTCGATCCGCTCCAGGTACTCCCATGCCGCCTTCTCGACCTCATCGGTGAGCTTCTCCACGAAGTACGAGCCGGCCAGCGGATCGACCGTGTCGGCAACCCCCGACTCGTGCCCCACGATCTGCTGGGTCCGTAGGGCGATCTTGGCTGCCTTGGTGGTGGGCAGCCCCAGCGCCTCGTCGAACCCGTTGGTGTGCAGGCTCTGGGTTCCGCCCAGCACGGCAGACAAGGCCTGGACGGTGACGCGCACGATGTTGTTCTCTGGCTGCTGAGCGGTGAGCGTGGACCCACCGGTCTGGGTGTGGAAGCGAAGCAGCTTGGACCGCTCGTCGGTCGCCCCGAAACGCTCGGTCATGATCCTGGCCCACATTCGCCGTGCCGCTCGGAACTTGGCCACCTCCTCGAACAGGTGGTTGTGGGCGTTCCAGAAGAAGCTCAGCCGCGGCGCGAACGAGTCGACGTCGAGACCGGCCGCCCTGGCCGCCTCCACGTAGGCGATGCCGTTGGCCATTGTGAAGGCGATCTCCTGGACGGCTGTGGAGCCCGCTTCGCGGATGTGGTACCCGGAGATGGAGATGGTGTTCCAACTGGGCAGGTGCTCGTTGCAGTAAGCGAAAGTGTCGGTGATGAGCCGCATCGAAGGACGGGGCGGGTACACGTAGGTCCCGCGAGCGACGTACTCCTTCAGGATGTCGTTCTGGACGGTGCCACCAAGCACGGCGGGATCCACTCCCTGCTCTTCGGCCACCAGCTCGTAGAGCAACAGGAGGATCGCCGCCGTGGCGTTGATCGTCATCGACGTGGTCACCTTGTCGAGCGGGAGGTCGGCGAGAAGCAGCCGCATGTCGGCGAGAGAGTCGATGGCCACGCCCACCTTGCCGACCTCGCCCTCGGCCCGGGGGTGGTCCGAGTCGAGCCCCATCTGGGTGGGCAGGTCGAAGGCGCACGAGAGCCCTGTCTGCCCGGCGGCCAGGAGGAACTTGAAACGTTCGTTGGTGGCCTCCGCCGTACCGAACCCGGCGTACTGGCGCATGGTCCACAGCCGGCCCCGGTACATGCTCGGGTAGATGCCCCGGGTGTACGGGGGTGCGCCGGGCTCGCCCAACTTCTCGGCCGGGTCCCAGCCGTCGAGGTCCTCGGGGCGGTACACGGGGTGGATCTCGATCCCGGAGTCGGTGTGCCGCGGGTCGCCGGCCGAACCCCGGTTCTCGCCCTTTCCGGTGCTGCCCGTCCCGGTGCTGGTCACACTCCCAGGCTACGGAGTACGGCGCCCGAACGCCCGTCGAGGCAGATCACGGCACCGGTCGCTGCGCCGGCTGTGACGCGTGCGGCATGCACAGGTCGTCGTACTCGGCGATGACGATCTCGCCGGCGTCCTCGCCGCACGCCGGGCAGGCAGGGTCCCGGTGGAGCTTGAAGGTGCGGAACGATTCCTCGAGCGCGTCGTAGGCGAGAAGGCGACCGACGAGCGGGTCACCGATCCCGAGGAGCATCTTGATGGCCTCGATGGCCTGGATGGAACCCACGATCCCGGGCAGCACCCCGAGCACGCCCGCCTCGGCGCACGACGGAGCCAGCTCGGACGGAGGGGGCTGGGGCACGAAGCACCGGTAGCACGGGCCCTCGTAGGGAGCGAACACGGTCACCTGGCCCTCGAACCGGAAGATCGACCCGTGGACGACGGGAATGCGCTTGAGGAGCGAGGCGTCGTTGACGAGGTACCGGGTCGGGAAGTTGTCGGTCCCGTCCACGATCAGGTCGTAACCGTCGATCACGTCGAGGATGTTGTCGGCACCGAGCCGGATGTCGTAGGTCACGACGTCCACGTCGGGATTGAGCGCCGAGAGGGTCTTCTTGGCCGAGTCGACCTTTCGCTCGCCGATGCGGTCGAGGTTGTGCAGGATCTGACGCTGAAGGTTCGAGGCGTCCACCACGTCCATGTCGATGATCCCGATCGTGCCCACCCCGGCGGCGGCCAGGTACAGCGCAGCAGGCGATCCCAGGCCACCGGCGCCCAGGAGCAGAACCTTGGAGTCGAGCAGCTTCAGCTGACCTTCCTCCCCGACCTCGGGAAGGAGAAGGTGGCGCTGGTACCGGTTGCGCTGATCGGGCGTGAGGGCCTTGGGGCTCGTCCAGGGGTGCCCCTCGTCCTTCCAGCGGTTGAAGCCGCCGACCATGGAGACGACGTCCTGGTACCCGAGGTCGTTCAGGGTCTTGGCGGCAAAAGCCGAGCGAACACCCCCGGCGCAGTAGACGACGACCGGGACGCTCTTGTCGGGCAGACGGCCCTCCACCTGGAACTCGAGGTTCCCCCGGGGAAGGTGGACGGCTCCGGGAATGGCGCCCTGCTCGTATTCATCGGGCTCGCGGACGTCCAGCACCGCCACCTTGCCGAGAAGGGGCTCGACCTCTTCCGGAGTCACCTCCCTGATGGCCGCCTTGGCCTGGTTCAACAGCTCCCGAGGGGTGGCCACGACAAACCTCCTGCTTCGTCGCATCCGTGTGCACGCCCGCCCGCACCTGGAAAAACCCTACCAGCGTGGTCGACATTCCCGGTCCGGCGAACGGGGGGGGCCGCTGACCCGGCAGTAGCGTCGCCACGATGGAGCTCGCCGAGGCAGTTCGCCGGCGGCGCATGGTCCGGAGCTTCTCCGGCGTTGCTCCCGAACATGGCGTGCTGGAGCGACTGCTCGACTTGGCTCGCCGGGCGCCGAGCGCAGGCAACGCCCAGGGCTGGGACGCCGTCGTCCTCGAGGGCGCCGGAGAGACCGCCCGCTTCTGGGATGCCACCACCACCGAGGATTGGCGCCGGCGATCGCCGCGCTGGCCACGGCTCAGCCGAGCGCCCGTCGTGGTCGCCGTCTTCTCGAATCCCGGGGCATATCTGGCCCGGTACCTCGAGGAGGACAAGTCGGAGTCGGGCCTTGGGCAGGGGATCGAGCAATGGCCGGTGGGCTACTGGGACGTCGACGCGGCCATGGGAGTGATGCTCCTCCTCCTCGGTGCCGTCGACCTCGGGCTCGGGGCCTGCTTCCTGGGCAACTTCCGGGGGGAGGGCGAGCTTCGGGAGCTCCTCGGTGTCCCGGACGACCGGCGCTACCTCGGAGCGGTGCTTCTCGGTGAGCCGGGGGACGACGACCGCCCGTCGGCATCGGCTACCCGGTCGCGCCGGGAGCTCAGTGAGGTCTTCCATCGCGGCGGCTGGTGAACATCGCGCTCGGGAGTGAACACCGCCAGGCGCAGGCCGGCATCCTTAGCGCGCCATCTCGCCATCTCGGCGCACCCGAGGAGGACCTCGGCCGACATGCCGGCATCGTCGCTGTCTGTCACGTCGGCATCGTCGGGGCGGTCGGGGGCGAGGAGAACCAACCCGAGCGTCGCCCGCAGACTGTGCTCCACCCCCGCAGCGGAGATGGGAGTCTCGAAGTCAGCGGCGACGCGCTCGAGGAACCGCCGAGCGCCCAAGGGACCGTCGAGGTGAGGGCACGCCACGACGAACTGGTCACCTCGGATCCTGCCCACGACGTCACCACGGCGCCCGTGGGAGCGCACGAGGCGATCCTCGATCCCCTCGAGAAAGGCGTCACCCACCCGCCGGCCGAAGGCGGTGTTGACGTGACGGAATCCGTCCACGCCCAGGACGACCACGGCGAGCGTCGATCGGGTCGCGCTGGCCCCCTCGAGCGCCCGGTCGAGCTGGGCGAGGAGCTCACCGGGGCCGTGAGCGGAGGTGCCCGCCCACGCCGGCTCGCCTTTGTCCCCCGGGAGCCAGTCCGAGTCGACGTGACTCCCGTCGGTGTCCAGAAACCGCACCGGCGCCGGGGTCCGAGCCGGGAGGATGGCGCCGAGCCCTCGCCCGAGGCCGCGGCGCCGGGGCGTTGCCGCTTCTGGCCCGTTGACGGCATCGGCCGGCTCGGGTCCCGACCCTGCTCCCACCTGCGCTCCCACCAGCACTCCAGTCGTCTGCCCGACCTGGTCCTGCCCAGTGAACTCGGTCGGGGGCCTTCGAGGATCCCACACCGGTGAGGTGCTCGGCCAGGTGACCGGCAAGAAGGGTTCTCGAAACTGCGCTCCTCGCCAGAAGGAGGCAGATGGCCCTCATCGACGCCCACCAGGACCCGATCCAACCCGAGGAACCCGAGGACCACTCCAACCCGGCTGGCGAGCCCGGGGCGCCCAACCAGCTCTCGAGGTCCACCCTGCGGGTGATCCCCTGGCGCGACCCATTGGTGGACTCGCTCGGCCTCGACCCACGCTCGTGGTACGTCGAGCAGTTTTGGCTGCCGATCGTCGGGCCCACCTGCACGTGGTTCCTCCGGCGTGCCGCGACCCGCTTCGAGCGCAGTGAGCCCGGCTTCGTCCTCGACCTCGACGAGACTGCTCGGGCCCTGGGCCTGGGCGGACGGCAGGGCCGGCACTCCCCCTTCGCCCGAGCGCTCAGCCGATGCATCACCTTCGAGCTCGCTCGGTGGCAGGGCCCGGGGACGTTGGCGGTGCGACGTACGCTGCCACCTCTGGCCAGGCGTCACGTCCTGCGCCTTCCCCTGCCCCTGCAGGAGGACCACCTTCGCTGGACGGCGACTGCCCGCCACCGAGTCTCCTCACCGTCCTTCGAGCAGCACCGGGACCGAGCGCGACGACTGGCTCTCGGGTTGGTCGCCCTCGGAGAGACGTTCGACGGGGCCGAGACCCAGCTCCTGCGCTGGGGAGTCCACCCGTCCCTGACCAACGAGGCGGTGACCTGGGCACGGCAAGTGCACCTGCCCGGCTCGCTGGCCTCCGACCCACGCCGTGGCGGCCCCGGACCGGCCGGTTCCGAGCCAGCGTGTCCGTAGGCCACTGCCCGTAGCCGTAACACTCACCTCGCGTCGACGAAACTCTCCGTTCATCTTCACCCTCTAGCGTCACGAGGATGGGGGTGTACCTCGTCCGCGTGAACCTGGCCGACCGGCCTGGGGCCCTGGGGGCGGTGGCCAGCAGGATCGGCGCCGTGAGAGGTGACGTCATCGGTCTCGAGATCCTCGACCGAAACGACGGGAGGGCCGTCGACGAGTTCGTGGTCGAACTGCCCGACGACGCTCACGTGGAGTTGCTCACCTCCGAGATCGAGGAGGTCGACGGCGCCGTCGTCGAGACGGTGCACCCTCTGGTGAGCTCACCCGGTGACCTGCGTCGCCATGCCTACCAGGCGGCAGCCGCACTGCTCACCGAGTCCTCGCCGGAGGGAGCGCTCCGTCAGCTCGTCACCCTCGCCCGCCGCGAGCTCGGCGCTGGCTGGGCGGCGGTGGTGGACCACGCCGCCGCCACCGAGGAGGTGGGCGAGCGCAGAGGAGACGTGGCCATCGTGTGCAGCGACGGCCCGGCACCCGCGGCCTGCTGGTTGACCGCCTACAGCCTCGATCTGGAGGAAGGCAGCCGCCTTCCCGCCGTCGAGCTGGCGTCGGCACCCCTGGCGGCATGGGACCTGGTGCTCATGGTTGGACGGCCGGGCCGGCGGTTCGTCCAGGCCGAACGGGAGCGACTGGCGGCACTGGCGATGCTCGGCGACGCTCGGTGGGCTGAGTTGTCGCGTGCCCGTTCGAGCCCCGTCCATCCGAGCCGGACCTATCCGGGACGGAACCACCCCAGCCAGGCGGTGTGAGCCTGCGCGTTCAGCGCTGACGCGCAGGCAGCGGATCCGAGCTCAGGCGCTCCAGGAACTCCACCACGGTCCGGACACCGAAACCGGTCCCGCCCTTGGTGAGCACCCCCGTGCTCTCATCGGAACGAGCGGGCCCGGCGATGTCGAGATGAGCCCACGGGACGCCGGCGACGAACTGCTCGAGAAGAAGCGCCGCCACGATGGAGCCGGCCTGGCCGGCCTTGCCGACGTTCTTCATGTCGGCAACGTCCGAGTCGATGTCGGGCACGTACTCCTGGGCGAGAGGAAGGGCCCAGATGCGCTCCCCGGCTTGATCGGCAGCCTGTTGCAACCGGGAGAGGACTGCGTCGTCGTTGGCGAACACCCCGGCGATCGTCCTCCCCAGCGCAACGACAGCGGCTCCGGTGAGCGTGGCCAGGTCGAGGACGACGTCTGGATCCCGCTCGACGGCCAAGGACAACCCGTCGGCCAGGACGAGGCGGCCCTCGGCGTCCGTGTTGAGCACCTCGATGGTCCGGCCGTTTCGGATGGTGAGCACGTCACCGGGCTTCTGTGCCCTTCCACCGGGCATGTTCTCCGTAACCGGGGCGATGGCCGTGACCCGCACCCGTACGCCGAGGCGCCCGCAGGCGCCGACGGCGGCCATGACGGCGGCGGCACCGCTCATGTCCGTCTTCATCGTCACCATGCCATCCGGCGTCTTCAAGGACAGCCCCCCCGAGTCGAACGTGATGCCCTTGCCGACGAGGGCGACGTGGGGGACCCGGCCCGAAACCTCGACAGGGTCGGCGGGCTCGTAGCAGGCGATCAGTAGCCGGGGTGGCTCGGCCGATCCCCGCGCCACCCCGAGGAGCCCCCCGAGCCGCTCCGACCGGATGCGGTCCTCGTCCCACACCTCGAGCTGCACCCCGGCCCCGTCCGCCAGGTAGTCCTGCGCGGCTGCGGCCAGGACACGCGGAGTCATCGAGCTGGGCGGCTCGTTGACGAGGTCGCGGGCGAAGCACACCGCGTCTGCCACGACCTCTCCGCGACGCACTCCTTCCGCCAGGATCTCCGGCTCGAGGTCGGCTGAGACGATCACCATGGCTTCGATCTGCCCCCCGTCCTCGTCGTGGCTGCGGTACGCCGTGTACCGGTAGCTGGCCAGCACGGCTCCTTCGGTGAGGGCCTGGGAGGCACGCCGGGCGGGAGGCGGCAAGGGCGGATGCTCGGCCGGCCCTGTCGGCAGAGCAGCAACCAACGACGCGGGCAGCACGAAGCAGGCCCGACCGCGGCGCCCGGCAGCGCGCACCAACGCGGCGGCAGCCCGCCTGAGCACGTCGGTCGTGAGGGCCTCGATCCGCCCACATCCGACGTGAACCACGATCGGGCCGTCCCCTTCGGTCACGACGAGTGTTTCACCCGCCTTGCCGGCGAAGCCCCTGAGCGAGGCAAGCCGGCCGGGCACAGCCAACTGCGATCCATCGATCCCGAGCTCGCCGGGCAAGGCGACGGTCGAGAGCCCGGGTGGGCTTTGCGGTCCGTCGTCGCTCTGCAGGGCGGGTACGCCGAGCGCGACAGCCGGGTTCGGGGACACGAGCGACCGAAGGTCACCTGCTGTGACGTCGATGCGGGTGGACCGGCGCCAATCAGGCATCAATGCTCCTCGTGTCGGACTGGCTCTGTGGCCGGCTTCGGGTCCACCCGGATCGGGGTCAACGCGGCGGGCCGGCGGATCGGCCAACACTGCGCGAGGTGAGGTGCTCGCCTTCTTGCCAGCGGGCCATGACCCAGACCAGGTCGGAGAGCCGGTTGAGGTACTGCCCCACGACCGAGCTCTCGGGCATCGACACCCGTAACACCAGCCGCTCGGCTCGCCGCACCGCCGTCCGGGCGACGTCGAGCGCGGCGGACACCCGGTTCTGTCCGGGCACCACGAACTGCGCCGGCATATCGAACCGCTCACTCAACTCGTCGATGTGGCTCTCGAGGGCCTGCACCATCTCCCCGGTGACCTCCGACGCTCCGGGCTGGAGCTTGGACCGGTTCTCGGGAGCGGTGGCGACCTCGGCCATGAGCACCCACAGATCGCGCTCGATGTCCACCAGCAGGCCGTCGAGCTCCGACCCTCGTTCGGTCTCGGCCCGGGCCACCCCCAGGGCAGCCTGAGCTTCGTCGACGGCGCCATTCGCCTCGATCACCGGCGAGTCCTTGGAGGCTCGGCCGCCGAACAGCAGGCCGGTGGTTCCGTCGTCACCTCGACGGGTGTAGATCCTCGGCATCGCGGCGCATGCTACCGGCGGGCCACGCTGGCTCCCCGTGGCCCCGGGCACACCGTCGTGCCAGGTCGAAACGGCGTCCCAGGTCAGGACCGTAGACTGGTGCGACCGTGCTCGACGTTTCCGCTCCTCCCACCGTCCTCGCGCACGACGCCATGCCCCTCGAGGAAGCGGGCGCCGCCTATCTCGACGCGGTCAGGCGACGGGTCGTCATCTTCGACGGGGCCATGGGGACCAATCTTCAGCTGGCCGACCTGACCGCCGAGGACTTCGGCGGCCCCACCCTCGAGGGCTGCAACGAGTTCCTGTCGGTCACGCGTCCTGAGGTGGTGGGTGCCGTGCACCGGGCCTTCCTCGATGCCGGCGTGGACGTGGTGGAGACCAACGCCTTCGGCGCCTTCCGGGTGGTGCTGGCCGAGTACGGCCTGGAGGACCGGGTCGAAGAGATCAACCTGGCCGCGGCTCGTATCGCCCGTGAGGCCGTCGATGCCGTGAGCCGGCCCGAGCGGCCTCGGTGGGTGGCCGGGAACCTCGGTCCGGGGACGAAGTTCCCGACGCTGGGGCAAATTGCCTACCCCGATTTGAGCGACGCCTATCGGGAGCAGGCAACGGCACTGCTCGCCGGTGGGGTCGACCTCCTCATCGTCGAGACCGTGTACGACCTTCTCCAGGCCAAAGCGGCGATCAACGGGTGCAAGGCGGCCATGGTCGAACGCGGGCGGCGAGTCCCGCTCCAAGTGCAGGTGACCATTGAGCTGACCGGGCGCATGCTGCCCGGAACCGAGATCGGCGCCGCCCTCGCCGCCCTCGAAGCGCTGCATCCCGACGTCATCGGGCTCAATTGCGCCACCGGGCCAGCCGAAATGGGCGAAGCCCTGCGCCACCTGAGCCAACACGCTCGCATCCCGGTGTCGGCCCAGCCCAACGCCGGCCTGCCCTCGGTGGTCGACGGGAAGATGCACTACGACCTCTCTCCCGAGCAACTCGCCGAGCACCTGGCCCGCTTCGTCACCGAGCTGGGGGTGTCCGTGGTCGGAGGTTGCTGCGGGACGACGCCCGCCCACCTGGCGGCTGTGGTGGAACGGTGCCGGGACCTCACCCCTGCCGCCCGGGAGCCCGTCGACGAGCCATCACTCTCCTCGATCTACGCCCCCGTGCCGCTGCACCAGGAGACCTCGTTCTTGGTGGTGGGTGAACGCACCAACGCCAACGGTTCGAAACGCTTCCGGGAGGCCATGCTCGCCGGTGACTGGGAGACCACCGTGACGATGGCCAAGGACCAGGTCAAAGAAGGCGCGCATCTCCTCGACGTCTGCGTCGACTACACCGGCGCCGACGGTGTGGCCGACATGGCCGAGGTGGCAGCGCGCTTCGCCACCCAGGCCAGCGTCCCCATCATGGTGGACTCGACCGAGGCACCGGTCGTCGAGACCGCCCTGCGTCGGCTGGGCGGGCGCTCCATCCTCAACTCGGTCAACCTCGAGGAGGGTGACGACCCCGGCGGGCGCCTCGACCGATTCCTGACCCTGGCCCGTGAATACGGGGCTGCCGTCGTCTGTACGTGCATCGACACAGACGGCCAGGCTCGAACGGCGGAGTGGAAGCTACGAGCGGCGAAGGCGATCCATGACGTCGCCGTCGAGCGGTATCACCTGGAGCCGAGCGATCTCGTCTTCGACCCGCTCGTGCTCCCCCT
>JASHUM010000089.1 GCA_030040015.1 Acidimicrobiales bacterium | reverse complement strand
AGACCCAAGGACATGCGGGTCCTGCCGCTGCTCTACCGCTTCCGGGACGGCCAGAAGAGCTGATCAGCGGGCCAAGCGGGCCACCAGTGACGAAGACGCCGCGACCCCGACGATCACCGCCAGGACGAGCACTCCGAAGTCCTCACCCAAGTGCGCAGGAGAGTTGATGAGCAGCCCCCGCAAGGCGTCGACTTCGTAGCTCAGGGGGTTCACGGTGCTGAGCCCCCGGAGCCATCCCGGCATGATCTTCACCGGGTACAGGGCATTCGAGGCGAAAAAGAGCGGCATGGTGATCATCTGGCCGATGCCCATGAGCCGGTCACGCTTGAGCACGACTCCGGCAACGGTCATCGACAAACAGGCGAAGAAAGCCGAGCCCAGCATGACCACCACGAAAGCCCCCAGGATGGCGAGCGGGTTGCCGGTCAGCGCTACACCGAGGGCTGCGCTCAGCACGAGCACCACGACCACCTGGGACAGAGACCGGATCCCGGCGGCGAAGGACTTGCCCAAGATCAGCGCAGCTCGGGGGGTGGGGGTCACGAGCAACTTGGTGAGCACCCCGGCGTCGCGCTCCCAGATGATCTGGATACCGTAGAAGATGGCCACGAACAGGCCCGACTGGGCGATGATCCCCGGGGCCAGGAAGTCCAAATAGGGCACGTGCCCGGTGGGGATGGCGTGCAACCGGGTGAAGGTCTCGCCGAAGATCACCATCCACAGCACCGGCTGCACGGCCCGGGTGAAGAGTTCGGTGCGGTCGTGGCGCAACCTCTGGAGCTCGACGATCCAGAAGGTGATGACGCGGCTGGGCAGTCGGCGCCAGGCGTCGGGGACCGGCAGTGAGCCGGCCACTTTCGACCGGGGCTCAGCCCAGGCGGCTGGCGGTGCGGCGGGTGCTGCGGATGGCACGGATCCCTCCCTTCTCGGTTTCGTCGAGGTCGGCTCCGGTGTAGTGGCGGAACACGTCCTCGAGGCTCGTGTCAGGCCCCAGCGACGCCTTGAGCTCGTCCGGAGTCCCCTCGGCCTGGATATGTCCGAGGTGCATGAGCGCAACCCGGTCGCACAGTGCGTCGGCCTCCTCCATGTAGTGGGTCGTGAGGAGCACGGTCATGTTCGTGCTCTCGCGCAGCTCGGCCACCCGTTGCCAAACCCCGTCGCGGGCGACCGGGTCCAGGCCGACCGTGGGCTCGTCGAGGACCAGGAGGGCGGGCCGGTTGACCAACGCCTGAGCCAGTTCCAAGCGGCGGACCATGCCCCCTGAGTAGGTGCCGGCCATCCGGTCGGCGGCGTCACCGAGACCCATGAGCTCGAGCGCATCGGCCACCCGGGCGCGACGCTCGCGGCGGGGCACGTCGAAGAGACGGGCGAACCACGAGACGTTCTCCCGGCCGGTCAGGGCCGCCTCGATCGACAGCTGCTGCGGTACGTACCCAAGCAGCCGGCGGACGGCCATGGGCTCCCGGCGCACGTCGTGGCCGAGGACCCGCACGTCGCCTTGCTGCAAGGGCAACAGCGTGTTGACGACTCGTATGGTCGTGGTCTTGCCGGCGCCGTTGGGCCCGAGCAGCCCGAAGATCTGGCCCTGGTCGACGACGAGGTCGATGCCGTCGACGGCGACCTGATCGCCGAAGCGGTGGACCAGCCCGCGGCAGGAAACCGCCTTGGCCTTCGTTGCGTCAAGTGCCGCGTCGGGCACTTCGCTCACCGCTCGCATCAACGTCCTCCGGTCTCGAGGGACTTGGCCAAGCGGACGAGCGCCGCCTCGGCCTGGTCGAGCCGTCGCTGGTCGTCTGCGGACAGCCGGGTCATGGCGTCAGCCAAGGCCACGACCCGCCGGTCGCGCCAGGCTGAAACCTTGCGCCTGATGTCGGGCGTCAGCTCGAGACGGGCGACCCGCCGGTCGGACTCGTCAGCGGTGCGGGTGACGATCGCGGCCTCCACCAGCTGTCCGACCAGGGTGCTCACCGTATTGGGGGCCAGACGAAGCTCGGCGGCGGCTCGAGCCACCGACAGCCCCGGGTGGCGCCGCAGGAGGCGGACGAGCTCGAGCTGCGCCCCGGTCAGCGGTGCCAGCTCGGCAGGACGGACCGCATGTCGCCGCGCGTTGCGTCGCACAGCCGAGAAGGCGTTGAGGAGCTGATCAGCGAGGAACTGCAGATCGCCGTCCCCCGCCCTCTGGCCGACCGGCGTGGCTGGCAGCGCCGAGGTCTTGGGCAGAGGTCGAGTCACGATCCAGATAATACCTCTGGGACAGAGGTATCTGTCCAGCCGGTATTTCTTTCCCGACCCTCGACCCTTCTGACCCTCTCGGCTCTCTCGGCTCTCTCGGCTCTCCCGGCTTTCCCGACGACGATGACCAGCTTCAGAACTCGGTCTGCTGTTGCGGCCGGCGCATGGTGACCAGGGCCACCAGGGCCGAGGCCGCCATGGCGGCTGCGGCGAGGTACAGAGAGATGTCGATGGCGTTGGTCGCCGCCCCCTGGGCGGCGTCGAGGATCTTGGTCACGATGACCGCCAAGCCCTTGTCGGAATGCGAGATGGCCTTCGCCGACGAGGTGTTGAACGTTCCCGTGACCACGGCCGTCACCACCAGGTTGATGAAGGATTCGGGAATCCCGAGCTCGTGCAACTTCTGGGCCAGGGCCACGGTGAGCTGGCCGTTCACGATCGATCCCAGCACGGCTACCCCGGCGACCGCTCCCATCTCCCGGCTGGTGTTGGTCGTCGATGCCGCCATGCCCGAATGATCGGGGGGAATGACCGACAACGCAGAGGACGTCACCGGGACGATGGCCATGCCGAAACCTGCTCCGGCGATGGCCATGGTCCAGCCGATGGCACTCAGCCCGGCAGTGGGTGTCAGGTTCACCTCGGTGAGCAGCGCGCCGGCCGACGCCAGGACGCAACCCACCACCATGGGCCATCGCGGGCCGGTCGCCCCTACCCACCTTCCGGTGAACACCGCCGACAGCACCATGGTCAGCGCCATGGGCAGGAAGTCGACCGCCGTCCGGTACGCGGAGTTGGAGCTGATCAGTTCCAGGTACAGGGCCACCAAGAAGAACAGGGCGAAGATGGAAAAGTAAGCCGTGAAGGCGACGAAGTTCGACCCGGTGAAGGGCGCCCGCCGGAAGTACCGCACGTTGAGCACCGGGTTCCCAGCCCGGCGCTCGAAGACGACGAACAGAGTCCCACCGGCGAGAGACAAGAGGAACAGCAGAGCGACCCACCAGGTGGCATAACCGGCCGTCTCGCCTTCGATGACCCCGAACGACAGTGATGCCAACGCCGTCGCTCCGAGCAGAAATCCGCCGACGTCGAGTCTCTTGTTCTGCGGGTCGGCATTCTCCGGCAGGATCACCATTCCCGCCACCAGCGCCAGCACCCCGAAGAAGAGGTTGAACCAGAACACGCCTCGCCACGAGTACAGCCCCTGAAGGGTTCCGCCGATCACCGGCCCCATGGCCAGGGCCACGCCGGCCACTGCCGCCCACACCCCCAGAGCCCTGGCTCGTTCCCGGCGCTCTGGATAGAGATGCCGGATCATCGACAGCGTTCCGGGCTCGGACGCCGCGGCACCGAGGCCCATGATCACCCGTCCCCCGATGAGCATGGCGTTGGAAGTCGCCAGTGCGCCGACGACGGAGCCGGCGCAGAAGACCGCCACCCCCGCCAGCATCACCTTCTTCCGGCCGAACAGGTCGCCGAGGGTGCCCATGGTCAGCATGAGACTGGCGAACACCAGCGCATAGCCGTTCACGACCCACTGCAGGCCCGACAGCCCGACGTGCAGGGTGCTCTGCACTCCGGCCAGCACCACGCTCACGATGGTGTTGTCCAGAAACGTGAGGAACAGGATCAGAGACAGCGTGGCCAACGCCGCCCGAGGGCGGTGCCAGCTGTCACCGATGCGGGCGGAGGGCGCCGGGGCAGAGGACATTGCCATCTCGTCGTTCATCGTGCCCGATGAGGGACGTCCAGACACGGACCTCCCTCGCCGCGACCTCCTCCGTCTCCTCCTGCGCGACCTCCTGCGTGACCTCCTGCGACCTTCCGCGTGGCCCCAACGGCTACGTCAGGCCGTGGCGGGAACGGAGTTCCTTGGTCAGCTGATCGAGTTTCGTGCTCAGCGTCGGGCGAGGCGCCTCAGGGTCGGTGAGCGCTCTGGCCGGATCCGGAAGCTCGCTGAGGTCTGCTTCGAAGCGCCGTCGAGCGGCGGCGAGGGATCGCGACGCCGGCGGGGCAGCCGAGAGACGCATGCCACCGGACATGACCGGTTCGAGCAGCGGCCTCGTTCCCCGGGGCTCGGCCTCCTCCCGGAGCGCAAGCACGTCCGCCATGCCTGCTCCTCGGAACACCTGCTTGGCCCCGGGGAGCGTGGCTTTGCCCGTGGACAGCTTGAGCACCGGCTGGCCGTCGTACGCCACGAGCTTGTACACGCTGTCGAGGTAGGGCGCATCGGCCGAGACTCCGAGCCGGGTGCCTACGCCGGCGGCGTCGACCGGGGCTCCCGTCGCCACCAGAGCAGCCAGGTCGTGCTCGTCGAGGCCTCCCGACACGAAGATCTTCACGGCCTCGAGACCGGCCTCGTCGAGGATGGCGCGCGCCTCGGTGACCATGGAAGAGAGGTCGCCGCTGTCGATGCGGATGCCGGCACGATCGGTGAGACCGAGCTCGGTGATGACCGCGGCGGCATGCCGCACCCCTTGGAGCGTGTCGTAGGTATCGACGAGAAAGATGGCCCGATCGGGCAGGTCGGAGGCAAAGGCACGGAACGCCTCGAGCTCGGTCGGATACGCCTCGACGTAGCTGTGGGCCATCGTCCCGACCGGGCGAAGCTCGTAACGATCGGCTGCCGCCATGTTGCTGGTGCCGGCGAATCCCGCCATGGCCGCCGATCGGGCCACCGCCATGGCGGCGTCGAGGCCGTGGGTGCGGCGGAACCCGAACTCGACCAGCTCGACCTTCCCCGCGCTCGCCAGCCGGCACCGCGCTGCCTTTGAGGCCAGCACGGTTTGGAACGTGACCTGGTTCAGCAAGAACGTCTCCACCAACTGTGCCTCGGCGATCGGCGCCGTGACCTCGAGAAGGGGCTCGTCGGCGAAGACGACAGTGCCCTCGGGGACAGCCCGTACTTCACCCATGAACCGAAGCCCGGCCAGTGCACCGAGGTCGCCGGGGGCGAAGCCCAGCGATGCCAGGTAGTCGATCTCCTCCGCCTCGAAGGCGAAGTGCTCGAGCCAGTCGACGCAATCCTCGAGCCCTGCGGCCACCAGGAATCCACGTTGGGCCGGCAGGTCCCGGACGAAGAGGCTGAAGGTGGCGAGACCTTCCATGCCGCGGCGCAGGTAGCTCACCGCCATGTTCAGCTCGTAGAAGTCTGTGAGGAGCCCTCGTGCCACGGACCCAGCCTGGCCGACGCCCTTGGTCGGCACCCGTTTCAGGCCCGCCAGTCGATCCACTGACCGTGGGGATGGACCTGGGCCAGAAGTTCGAAGGCGGTCGAACCGTCGAAAGTGGCGGCCGTGAGCACGTCCCCCTCCGCCCCCACCTTCTCGCCCGGGCCCAGGTCAGCCACGCCCGAGGCGTCACCGGCGATCCAGACGACGGGACGTTCCCGGCCCCGGTCGGTGAGCAGCTCGACGAAGCGCTGGCGCTGCTCTACGAGCAGGTAGGAGAACGACCACGTGGTGAGCACACAGACCACTCCGCCCGAGGTGAGGCCGTCGAGCACTGCGGGCAGGAGGTCGGTGGCGTCACCCCGAAGCACCTTGGGCGGGTCCTTCTGGGCGAGGGCTATGGCCGCCCGAGCCCGCTCGAGCCGGCCGGTGCCGGGCCACACACACGCCAGCAGCCACCGGACGTCGTCAGGATCGGTGAGATCGGGTGGATCGAGGTCGATCCCCACCCGGGAGGCGAAGGGCTCGAGACGATCGGCAACAGGCAGCCGCCCGCCCCGCACAGCGCACGCGATGCGCACCGGCGCGTCCGCTGGGCCGCAGCGCCCGCTCGACCCATAGTCGAGCAGGTAGCGGTCACAGAGCAGGTTGAGCCCGGAGCTCGCTCCCACGTCGACGAGATGAAGTGGTCCGTCGAAGGTACCGGACACCTTGGTGATCGCCGGAGCGATCAGGGCGCTGCGTGCAACCTCGTTCGTCTGTACCCGGCGTTCGGCCATGATCTCGAGCAGCTCGTCGCGGTGCGAGAGGCACAGGTCATGAAAGAGCGGGCCCGGGTCGACCTGGCCGGCTGGGTCGGCTTGGCTCGCTGAGTCGGCTCGGCCCGCTGAGTCGCTTTGGCTGTCCTGGCCGGCCTGCCTCCGGCCTTCGTAGAGGTCCGCCAGCGGATGATCGAGGTTCCCCAGAACGAGGTAGTGCACCGCCCCCAGGAGCACCAGAGGGAGGTGAGCCTGAGGTGGTGCCTCGAGCACGAGATCGAGAACCTCACGGTCACCGGCGACGAACGTGGCGATGGAGCGGTACAGGGGCGAGTATTCGGGCAGGAAGCTGTCTGCGAACCAGGTCCACAGCGCGGCCAGCTCGTCTGCACGCCCGCTCGCCTCCGCCATGGTCCCGGTCGTACCTCCGGACGGCACGCTACTCGGTGGGTTCCGAGGCGGACACAGCCGGCCCGGCACTAGCGTTGTCGGGCTGTGCCCGAGCCCCCTTCGCTTCCCGCCGACACCGCGTCGACGCCAACCGGTGGACAGACAACAGGCGCCGATGCGCCCCTGGTGGTGGCCCGGGGACTGACCAAGCGATTCGGACCGTTCACGGCGGTGGACACCGTCGACTTCGACATCGCCGCGGGCGAATCGTTCGGCTTCCTGGGGCCCAACGGAGCCGGGAAGACCTCGACCATGCGGATGATCTCGTGCATGTCGCCCGTGACGGAGGGAACTCTTCGCGTTCTCGGCATGGACCCTGCGATCGACGGGCCGGCCATCCGTCGCCGGATCGGCCTGGTACCCCAAGAGGACACGTTGGATCTCCAGCTCACCGTGCTCGACAACCTCTTGGTGTACGGGCGCTACTTCGACCTGCCCCGCAAGGAGATCCGCCACCGGGCCGAGCGCCTTCTCGAGTTCATCCAGCTGGCCGATCGCGCCAACGACACCGTCGACCCGCTGTCGGGCGGCATGAAACGACGCCTCACCATTGCCCGGTCACTCGTCTCCGAGCCTGACCTGCTCATCCTGGACGAGCCGACCACCGGTCTCGACCCTCAGGCCCGTCACCTGGTGTGGGACCGCCTGTACCGCCTCAAGCAGCAGGGTGTGACCCTGGTGGTCACGACCCACTACATGGACGAGGCCGAGCAGCTCTGCGACCGCCTGGTGATCATGGACCGCGGCCGAATCGTGGCGGAGGGCCCGCCGCACGAGTTGATCGACCGGTACTCCACCAAGGAGGTGGTCGAGCTTCGCTTCGTGACACAGGACTACGGCGAGATCTCGCGGCGACTCGATGGCCTGGCGGCGCGCCACGAGGTCCTCCCCGATCGGCTGCTGCTCTACACCGACGACGGCGAGTCGCTGGTGGAGCAGGTTCACCGGAGCGGGCTCGCCCCCGAACGAACCTTGGTGCGGCGCTCCGGTCTGGAGGACGTCTTCCTATACCTGACCGGTCGGAGCCTGGTCGAGTGATCGGCACCGAGACAGCGGGCCTGCACATCGCCCGCGGCCCCCAGGAGCCGCCGTCGGTGCGGGCGCTTCGCTACTGGGCCTATCAGTACAAACGCACCTGGAGGGGGTCGATCACCACCAGCTTCCTCTACCCGGTGCTGTACCTGGCCGCTATGGGCGTCGGCCTCGGTAGCCTCGTCAACCGGCACACGGGAGCGGTCGACCACGTCCATTACCTCGTGTTCCTGGCGCCAGGACTGCTCGCCTCCACCGCCATGCAGATCGGCGGCAACGAGGCCACCTACCCGGTGATGGCGGCCATCAAGTGGATGCGCACCTACTACGCCATGCTGGCCTCCCCCCTGCGGGTGATCGACGTGCTCGTGGGCCACTTGGGGTGGATCGCGCTGCGGCTGGTCACGGTCACCGTCATCTATGTCGGGGTCATGGCCGCCTTCGGCACGGTCCTCTCACCGTGGGTGGTGCTGGCCGTGCCCGCTGCCGTGCTCACCGGGCTCGCCTTCGCTGCCCCCATCGCCGCCTATGCGGCCACCCAGGACACCGACACCGCCTTCTCGACCATCTACCGAATGGTGCTCATCCCCCTGTTCCTCTTCTCCGGGACCTTCTTCCCCGTCAGCCAGCTGCCGGGCTGGCTCAGGGACGTGGCCTACGCCACACCGCTGTACCACGGGGTGAGCCTGTGCCGGGATCTCACCCTGGGACAGCTGCAGCCGGTTGCCGACCCCTTGCACGCCGTGTACCTGGGGACGCTGGCCGGCGTCGAGTTGTGGTCGGCTCTGCATACCTACAACCGGCGCCTGGTGATCTGAG
>JASHUM010000088.1 GCA_030040015.1 Acidimicrobiales bacterium | reverse complement strand
CCGACGACGGGACCTACATGGCCAACGTGATCTCCTACGCCCAGTCCGAAGGATGGGGGTGGATCGCTTACTGCTTTGACCCCGCCTCCTTAGGTCCATGGACCCTTGTACCCGACTATCCTCCGGCGGGCATCTATGAACCGGCTCCAGCGGGCATGCCCGTCTTGAGGGCACTTGCAGGAGCTCCATGACACTCCCTTCTCGACTCAATGGTGTGACAGCCCCGGGCTTGTCGGAGCACGCCTGACCATGTCCCCAGCCGGTCCCCTGGTGTCGGTGGTGCTCGCTACCAGAAATCGCCCCCATCGCCTGAACGGCTCAGTCGCTTCCGTCTTGGCACAGTCGTACCCCCACTTCGAGCTCCTGGTCGTGGACGATGCCTCCACGGTGCCCGCCGAGCCGGTGGTCGACCGGGTCGCCGGCGGGGACACCAGAGTCAAGCTGATCCGGCTCGACAAACATTCCGGGGCGGCCGCTGCCCGCAACACCGCCTTGAAGCATGCCAGCGGCGACATCGTCGCGTTCATCGACGACGACGACCAATGGACGACCCACAAATTGGAGCGTCAGATGCGCTACTTCGCTGACCACCCTGATGTGGGTATCATCACGGCCCACTTCGAAGTCGTGGACGAACGCCGCCCCGGTCAGGTCCTCACACACCGGGTACCCACTTTGTTGTCATCCCACCATCTGTTCTGGTTCAATCTCCCTGGGTGCTTCGTCTGCGGCGCGGCACGCAAAGACGTCGTCGACGCTGACTTGTGGCAGGATGAGTCGTTCCCGAGTGTCGAGGATTGGGACATGTGGGCTCGCTGTGGCCGGCATACCTCCATCGGGGTCGTGGAAGAGGTGCTCGGTCGGCACACACTTCATTCAGACGGACAGCTCTCCGACCCTGCGTTCAAGCTCCGCGGCTTGCAAGCCTTTGAAGCCCGGCATGCGGCATCGCTCTCCAAGGCGTGCCTGGCGTTTCTCCGGGCTCACCAACGAATGGAGATCGGCACCGGGTGGCGAAAGCGCGCCAATGTCCTCCGATCGCTCGCAACCGACTCCCCGCGGGCGTCGGCGCTCTTGCTGATCGAACAGACGGCCCGGCAGGTGGGGAAGCTTCGAGACGACCCTGGTTTGGCCGAGCGGGTCCTCGCCCGAGCGATAGCCTCCGAGTAGCGATCCCGAACACACGTGGGAGCCCCCACTCCAAAAGTGGACTTGCTGGGAGTGCAGATCGACAACCTCGATCCCCGGGAAGTCGTCGATCACATCATCGCGTCACTCGCCGCGGGCCACGGCGGATGGGTAGCCACACCGAATGTCGACATCCTCAGACAGGCGATCGCCCTTCCCGAACTGGCCGATCTGCTCGGAAAAGCAAGCCTGGTGGTCGCCGACGGAATGCCACTGGTATGGGCAAGCCGTCTACAGGGAACGCCGCTCAAGGCCCGGGTCGCAGGTTCAGAGCTTGTCCATCCTCTCGTCGAAGCCGCGGGAGCTGCTGGCCTCAGTCTCTTCCTGCTCGGCGACGCACCCGGTGTTGCAGAGCGCGCCGTGGCAACGCTGAGCGCCAAGACTCCGAATCTTCGGGTCGCAGGCTGTTATGCCCCACCGTTCGGCCTCGAACGTCAGCCGGACACCCTGGAACAGATCGTGGGAATCCTCCAACAGGCTCGTCCTGACATCGTCATTTGCGCCTTCGGGTTCCCGAAGCAGGAGCGGCTCATCTCGACATTGGCGCCTCGGTTTCCCGCTGTCTGGTTCCTCTCGGCGGGGGCGGCCCTGTCCATGCTGGCCGGTGACAGACCACAGGCGCCTCCCTGGATGCGCGCCAGCGGGTTGGAGTGGGTTCACCGCCTGCGGCTCGAGCCGGCGCGGCTCTTCAAGCGATATCTCATTGACGACCTACCCTTCGCCGTCCATCTGCTCGCTGTAAGCGCCGTTCGCCGCCGCCGCGGTGCGGAAAAGGGCCCATCGACCACTCCCTCCCCGGGCTGATCGTGGCGCCCTCCGCTTCCTCCCCCCTTCACGTCGAGCTGGTCACTTGGGACGACCATCCCCCCATGGGCGGCCAAGGGGTCTACGCCCGGGAACTTCGAGGTGCGTTGACGGATCGAGGCATCCGGATCACGTCGCGTACCGGACACGGTGAGTACGCGGTCCGCTATCCCCGCATCACCGGTCGCGGCCACCTTGACATGTCCATTGCGCTCAACCTCTCCGTCAGCTCGATGCTCGCCGTGAAACCGGATGTCGTCCACATCTCCGGCGGTCCGGGTGGGATCCAACTCCTCCGTCGGCTCCCCGTGCCGACCGTGTACACGGCCCACCACACTCATAGCCAGTCGCCGGGATGGCGCCATGTCCGCCGGATCTTCGAGCAGCTGGAGCGCCGGAGCTACCAGGTCGCCGACGTGGTGGCTGCGGTCTCCCCTTCGACCGCTCAGGCCGTAGTGGCTATGGGAGTGCCTTCGTCGAAGGTGAAGGTCATCGCACCAGGTATCCGAATCGGCGAGATCGCCCCTGACGACCAACCTGAGCGAGAAGAAGGCAGGATCCTTTTCGTCGGCCGGCTCGAGCTGTCGAAGGGCCCGCTCGACGCGCTCGCCGCCATGGAGCTGGTGGCAACCGCACTCCGCGGGTCGCGCGGGGCGATCGTAGGAGGCGGCTCATTGGACCGCCACATACGGGAAGCGGCCGCCGCCACCTCCGGTCGAGTCCATTACCTGGGCGCATTGTCCGACGACGAGGTCGTCCGGGAGTACTTCCGGGCCCAGATCGTGCTCATGCCGTCGGCTTTCGAGGGGCTCGGAATGGTTGCGCTGGAGGCCATGGCCTGTGGGGCCATCGTCGTCGGATACGACGTGGAGGGTCTCCGGGACACCATCGGCCCATACGGGAAGCTGGTGCCCCACGGTGACGTCGCCGGTCTTGCCCGGGCCTGCGAGGAGCTGATCAAAGATCAGCACGCCACGAGCGAGCTGGCTCAGCGGGCAAGGGAGCAGGTTCACCGTGATCGCTCCTGGGGACGCTGCGCAGAGCACTTCGAACAGTTGTACCGCCAGCTGCTCACTTGACTTGGGTCAATACGCTCCCTCACCACCCAGAACAACCCAAATCGTCCGGAGCAGGATGCGAATATCCAATGCCATCGACCAGCAGTTCACGTAGAGCTGATCGAGTCGGCACATGTCGGCAAAATCGATGTCGTTGCGTCCGGACACCTGCCACAGACCGGTGATCCCGGGCCGGACCGAGTACCTTCGCAGTGCCCATCCATCGATCTCGGCTGCGTCCTCGAGCTGGAAGGGCCGCGGGCCCACCAAAGACATCTCCCCTCGGAGGACGTTCCAAAACTGTGGCAACTCGTCGAGGCTGGTCTTGCGCAGAAATCGACCCAACGCGGTCACCCGAGGATCGTTCTTCAGTTTGGGGAACGGGCCCACCACGGTCATGGAATCTTCATCCGCTTCAGCCACCGCCTCGCTCACCGGTGGTTCCACATACATCGTTCGGAACTTGAGCATGAGGAACGTGTTGTTCTTGCATCCCATGCGGGCTTGACGGAACAGAATCGGCCCCCTCGAGGTGAGCCGAATGGCCAGCGCGATCAGGAGGAGCACCGGCAAAGTGACGATCAATCCGGCTGCCGCGCCCACCACGTCGAGTGTCCTCTTCGTAGCTCGCTGCCATGGACCCAGGCCAGACGGCGGAACACTAAGACCAGCCAGACCCGAGCCGAGTTCGTGCATCCGAGCATGCGAAGGCATCATCTCGAAGAGCCGAGGTACGACGGTGATGGGGAGCCGACCCTGAAGAGGACGCAAGGCCTCGATGATCTCTTGTGGTTGGCTCCGGCTGAAAGCCACGACGACGTGGCTGATTTTCTCTCGGATGCAGATCTCCGGGAGAGCGCTCAGCGGCCCGAGACACCGAGACGAATCGACTGGCTCGTCGTCGACGAAACCCACAACGGTGACACCAGGCGACTCCGCCATCTCGTCTGCCACCCGGTCGGCGATCACACCACTCCCCACGACGACGACCTTGTGGAGCCGGCTTGGATCACCGATCCGTCGCCGGTGTTCGATGACCCGAGCTCCGGCGACGCTCATGGTGCCCAACACGCACATGCTGAGCACCCAGTCGAAATTCATCAGCGAGACTCCGGACGCCGCTGAGATCGCCCTCTCCACGGCGAGCACGGCGAGTCCGCCGGCCGCCATGGGTTGCGCCAGGGCGTGAAGCTGGTCGGCGAAGACAGGATGGAGCAACGACCGGCGCCGAGTAGACACCAGAGCGGCGGCGAAGATCGGCACGCTTACGGCGAGGCCGGCCAGGGTCCTCGAGAACACGACGGCGACGCTCGGATGTGCGCCCACGTAGTCGAGCGACCGAGCAAACGCGATGGCAAGGGCGGCCACCAGGAGGCCGATGCAATCCACGACCAGGTCGGTCGGACCGATCCCGGAGTGCTCGAGAACGTAGCGACCACCTGGGTCGAGCGCATCGACCACCGGTTGCGGGGCGGGATCCTCCAGCTGAGCGAACTCGGCGTCGAGGTCTTTCAATGCGGCCTGCAACGGTTCGAAGGGAAGTTGGGAGACCAGGGGTGCGCCGAACTCAGTCGCCAAGACACGCTCCGCTTGGCGACCATCCGAATTCCCTACCGCGACACTTCGTGACGCGGTGGTCCCCGCGCTCCGAAATACCCAGCCCACCGCTAGAGTAACGCCGTGCGTCTGCCGTCCTTGCGCGAGACAATGTTGGGCCATTTGTCCTGGTCAGAGACTCCTGAGCCGCCCGCCGAGGGGCGCCGAGGCAGCCTCTCCTAATTGGCGTCACAGTACGCTAACGCCCCGTGCGAATTGCGGTAACGCACCCGTATTCGTGGCCGGACTTCCGACGGGGCGCAGAGCGGATCGTGGTCGAGATGTCCTGCGCGCTCGCCGCCCGAGGCCACGACGTGACCGTCTTGACATCGGGGTCGAACCCGGGCCGGACCCGTGCCAACGGGGTCACGACCGTTCGGCTGCGGCGGCTGTTCCCGACCTCGTGGCGCCACGAGCGGTCGTTCGGCTACCGGATCGTCCCACGTCTCGTCCTCGGGCGCTTCGACGTCGTCCACTCCATGTCGGTCTGGGACGCCTACTGCGCCGTTCAGGCACGTCGGCTGGGTGGATACCGCGTCGTGTTCGACGACATGGGCATTCCCAACCGTGAGTATTACTCGGTCCATCCGGAGGGTCCGCTCAGGGAGCGGCTTGTCAAGGACGTAGATATCTACGGCTGCATGTCAGCGCACGCATTGGACGCGCTGGATCGTGATTGGGGGCGACAAGGATCACTCATACCTGGAGGAGTGCGTCTATCGCAGTTCCCGGTCGGCGCCCAGCGTGAGCCAGTGCCAACCGTGCTCTTCTCCGGAGCGCTGGACGCGCC
>JASHUM010000087.1 GCA_030040015.1 Acidimicrobiales bacterium | reverse complement strand
CCGTTGTAGCAGTCCTCCTCGAAGTTGGTGGTGAGATCGAAGGGCTGGCCGGTGTAGGGATTGGTGATGCTCGTGTCCTGCCCGCCCAGGCCATTGCCGTTGGGGGATCCGAACAAGGTGCTGCCGTATGCGGCGTTCTGGTACAGGCTGAAAGGCACGCTCTGAGGAGAGTTCTGGATGTCCTGGATGTTCAGGATGACGTTCGTCTCGTAATTGTTGAGCAGGCTGCTCATCGTGCTGGGCGAGTCGGGTTGAACGCCTGATGTGTTGGTGGTGTAGAGCTGCTGATAGCACTTCCAGGACACCCCGGCGTTCTGGAGGAACTGGGCCATGGTCGTCCAGTTGTAGGGCGAGTCCCCGAACGTCTTGTTGTTGTCGAGCGCGGGCCCGCCCTGGGAACCGGTGGGATCGAGGGTACCGGTCATCTGCATGTAGCGGTTCGGATGCGTCGGGCCCATCACGGAACAGTGATAGGCGTCGCAGATGGTGAATGCGTTGGCCAAGGCGTACTGGAATGGGATGTCCGCCTCCTCGAAGTAGCCCATCGTGTAGGGCCCTGCGGTAGCAGAGTCGGTGGCCACGTGGGCCCGTATCCAGCCATCCATCTCGCCGTTGTCCCAGGCTGCATGCTGGATCTGCCAGGCATGGCTGAGCGACGGCATGGCCTGACCATCAGTGGTCGTTGCGTCGATGTGGAAGGGGTACATGTACCCGTCTGGGTTGCCCGGATCGGGCTGCTGGAACACAGACCTACCTCCCGAGAGCACCAACGCAGCGGGGTCGCTGAATCCCCGCACCCCCGACAGGGTCCCGAAGTAGTGGTCGAAGCTCCGGTTCTCCTGCATCATGAGGACGACATGCTTGACCTGCGACACGTCGAATGGCGTGGTGGACGATCCGGCGATCGCAGCGCGCAAGGCGGCCGGCAGGTAGGCCGAGAGTGCGCCGGCAGCAGCGACGGCCGCGCTGCCTTGCAGGAAGCGCCGGCGCGAGAGGAGCCTCGGTCCGTCCGAGGTTTCAGGTGGCATGGTGGTGGCGTTCTCTCCTTGCCCGCCAGCGAGCGAGCCAGAACCCGCCGGCGATCATCAGGGCCAAAGCTGGCAGGGCTACAGCCAGGGGAGACTCGGGAGTCTCGGGGTTGGGTGGGGCGACCGGGCCCGGTGCGGCCGCGCCGGGCGTTCCCAGACCCACCACCTCTCGGATCGCATTGTTGCCGGTGTCGGCGATGTACACGTCGCCGGTGCTGTTGTCGATCGCCACTGCCTCGGGGGTGTCGAGAATCGTGTCGCCGACGAGGGTCGAGATGATCCCGGATGGGGAGACCTCCCGTATGGCGTTGTTGTAGGTGTCGGCGATGAACAGGTCACCAGCTTGGTCGAGGGTGATGCCCTCAGGGTCGTTGAGTTGCGCCTGGATGGCGGGGCCACCATCACCCGAATCGGTCGCCACGTAGCCGTTTGCCGCGTAGGCGGAGTAGTCGCCGGCCACGGTGGTGATGGTGCCGCCAGTCCCGACGCGCCGGACGACGTTGTTGGCCGAGTCGGCGATGTAGACGTTGCCGCTCGAGTCCACCGCCACGCCGCACGGGTCGTCGAGCTCGGCGTCGACCGCCGGGCCGTAGTCGCCGCTGTAGCCAGCGGTGCCGTCCCCGGCGAAGGTGGAGATGAGCCCCGACGGGGAAACCTCGCGCACGACGTTGTTCTTGCTGTCGGCGATGAACACGTCGCCCGAGGCATCGACCGCCACCGCCTCGGGGCCATCGAGCTCGGCATCGACCGCCGGGCCACCATCCCCGCTGTATCCGGCCGTACCGTCCCCGGCCAGCAGTTCGATGTTGCCGCTGGGGGTGACCTCCCGCACCACGTTGTCACCGGTGTCAGCGATGAAGAGGTCCCCCTCGGCGTCCACTGCGAGGCCGGCGGGCGAGTAGAGGGTGGCCGAGGTCGCCGGGCCTCCATCCCCGCTCTCCCCGTATCCCTCGAACGAACCGGCCACGACGGCATCGGTCGAGCCGGCGATGGAAGCGACGACGTTCTCGTACGTGTCGGAGAAGTACGCCGTACCGTTGTTGTTCGTGGCGATGCCGGCCGGATTGTAGAGATCACCCCCGCTCAGGGCGACGGAGAGCGTGTCGACAGTCCCCGAGCCGGTCAATCCCGAGTAACACGGGTGGGGAGGGCTCGCCCGGTCGTACAGGGTCGCCGTCGCCGCCGTTTCGACGGAAAAATCGTTTGCGTTGTCCAACGTGTTGGCGCAGCCGTTGTCGTTGCGGAAGAGACCGGTCGTGGCCGAGGTGTCGGGTGCGGGTGCGCCCAGGTAGTACTCGGTCGACTCCTCGCCGCCTGCTCCGTTGCCGTACCCCACCTCGTCGATGATCGTCGTGGAAGTGCCGCTCGTGATCTCGCTCGTACCGTTGACCAGGTACACCGTCCCGGCTTCGTCCGAGGCGTTGTACGAGGACCCGGCGGTTGGGTCGTCATCGTCGGGAGGTGGGCTCAGGGGCGCGTCGGCCAGGTCCGTGGGGCTCGCTCCGGTGTCGCTGCCGCCAGCAAAGAGGAAGTACTGGCCGGGCTCGAGCGTTTCGTTGGGCAGGTTCACAGTGTCGGCCGAGTCGAACGTGCCGTCGTAGGCGGAGTACTGGATCGAGAGCCCATTCAGGCTCTGAGGTGCGGTCCCGGCGTTGAACAACTCGACAAAGTCGTTGCCGAGGTCGTTGACGTTGCTCGAATCGCCTCCGCCACCGTAGACGGCCGAGATGAGCAAGCCGCTGCACGGGGTGGGAGGGCTGTCGAGGTCGTAGAGCGTCGCCGTCAACGCCGTCTCCAGGACGAAGTCGTTCTCGTTCTGGTTGGTGTTCTGACAGCCGTTGTCCTTGCGGAACAGCGCCGTTGTGTCGGTCTCGTCGGGGGCCGGCGCCGATCCGAGATAGAGGTCGGCCATGTACTTGCCGCCCGCACCGTTGCCGTATCCCACTTCGTCGACGATGGACGGATCCGACTGGATGCCGCTGATGGTGTCTTCGGGCAGGAGGGAGGTGCTGTCGACCAGGAAGACCGTCGCACCCTGGTCCGACAGGTTGAAGCTGTTGAGGGACCCGTCGGGGGATGGGTTCAGCGGGGCGTCGGCGCCGTTGGTCCCGTGGTTGCCCTCGAAGAGGAAGTGCTGCCCTGGTCCCAGGGTGACATCGGGAAAGTCGTAGAGGTACCCGGGTGACGCGACTTGGGTGGCGGAGTGAGCCGCGTATTGGAGCGACATCCCGTTCAGGCTCTGGGGCGTGCTCCCGGCGTTGAAGATCTCCACGAAGTCGTTCGCCAGGTTGCTCGGATTGGTGGAGTCCCCGCCCCCGCCGTAGAACGCGTCGATGACGAGGCCGGTCGACGGCGACGTGGTCGAGGCGTGGGCCACGCCGACGTGATCGGCGGACGTGGCCACGGCGAGCAGGAGAGTGACCATCGACGCAAGGGCCAAGCGTGACGACGACGCAGCCCGCCGTGCCCTGCTCATGCACAATGAGCTAGCAAAGCCAGGTTAACGCTCCGCGATGCACAGGTGACAAGGCCGCGTCAATTGGAAAGGGCGTGGCGAGCGGGCCACGCGGAGGCGTGATGGTGCCCGTCCTTCGTGGCCGAGAGCCCAGTGCTGCGGAGGCTGTCCTAGGAGCCGTCGAGTCCTCGAAGGGACGGAGCGGGTGTCGTCGCCGAAGCGGGATCCCATGCCGAAGAGACGTGCTTCGCCGCCAGACCACGAGCGGGCAGCGCCCGGGGCACCGCCAACACCAACACCAACCCGGTCACGCCGAGCACGATCCACGCCAGCGTCGCCGGGGAAGCGTGGAAGACGGCGATGAGGGCCGCCGCCAGGGCCACGCCGAGCCACGCCACCAACGCCTGCGCCCGGCCCCGGGCGACCTGGGCGTACACCAACAGGCTGAGCACACCGAGCCCGGCCGCGGCCACGGCCAGGATCCGTAGCGTCCCCGCCGCCGACTCGTAGCGGCCGCCGAAGAGCACGGCGATGACCGTGTGGGGCACGGCCACCATCACGGCGCCGGTCGCGGCGGCCAGCGCGGCGACGGCGACGATCCCGTGCACCAGCACCTGTCGGGCACCGGCACCGGGTAGGCCCGCCGAGGTCAGGCGCGGGAAGGCGACGAGGGCGATGGCGCTCGGCATGAAGAGGGCGCTGCGCGCCGCCGTGGCGGCCGCGGCGTAGTGCCCGGCGGCCGCCGCGCTCAGGTAGTGGCGGGCCAAGAAGGTGTCCACCCCGACAAGGGCCGAGAACCCGCCCACTGCGCCCACGGCCAGGACGGCGGGCCCGACGTGCATGCCCATCCGCTCCCCGTGCCGGCTCCACAGGTCGTGTCGCAGCGGCCAGAGCAGGACCCCGAGGATCCCGGCCGCAGAGACGGCGGTCGCGGCCAGGGCACCGTCGAGGCCGAGGCCGAGCTCGACGAGCAGGACGCCCGCACCGAGGCGAAGCACGGCCCCGACCACCAGCGACACCGCCACCACGGCGAAGGAGAGCCGCCCGAGAAGGATGCCTTGGGGCACCACGGCCAGGAGGGTCAAGGACAGGAACACGCCGAGGAGGACCACCGGGACGGGCGAAGCGAGATGGAGGAACGAGGCCAGGCCGGGCGAGAGCGCAGCCGCCGCCCCGAGGGCAGCGGCTGCCACCAGCACGGAGCGCCACGAGTAGCGGCCGAGGGCGAGGGCGCCCTGGTGCCCAGCCCGAGCCGCCGCCTGGATGACGGCGGCCTGGAGCGCACCGGCACCGAAGGTCACCACGGTGATGATCCCGAGCAGGGAGCCCAACGCCCCGTAGCGGTCCGGGCCCAGCAACCGGCTCATGACCACGTGGAACAGGAAATTCGAGCCGTTCGCCACCGTCGAGGCAGCGAAGAAGGCCAGGCCACCCCCCCCGAGGACCGCTTCGAGGGGTCGCCTGGCACGCTCAGGTTGTGGGGACGGACGCACGATAGATAAGGAGTGACAGTGGGGATCGCCCCGTCGGGGGACACGACCATGCAAGACGGACCGGGCGACCCGGGCAAGGGCGATCTCGATCTCACCGTCGTCCTCCCCTACTTCAACCCCGGCGGCGCCCTGCGCAAGACCGTCGAGGAGACGGTGGCGGCCCTGCGGGGGACGGGCCTGAGCTTCGAGGTCGTGGCCGTCTCCGACGGCTCCACCGACGGCAGCGAGCGCAGCATCGAGGGGATGTTCCCCGAGGACCTCGTACACGTGGTGCTCCCGGGCCGGCGGGGCAAGGGTGAGGCCCTGCGCACCGGGTTCCAAGCTGGACGAGGTGGCTACATCGGGTTCATCGACGCCGATGGCGACATTCCCCCGGCGCTCCTGAGCGACTTCGTCCAGCTCGTGCGGTCGTCGGCTCCCGACGTGCTCATCGGCAACAAGCGCGACCCCGCCTCGCGCGTGGTCTATCCGCCGCTCCGGCGCCTGTACTCATGGGTGTACCACCACCTCGTGCGCCTCGCCTTCGGGCTGCGCGTGAACGACACCCAAGCCGGGATCAAGTTGGTGCGCCGCCAAGTGCTGGCCGACGTCCTTCCCCGCACCGTCGTCCAGGGATTCGCCTTCGACCTCGAGCTCCTGGTGCTCGCCGAACGCCTGGGCTACACCGACGTGGTGGAGGCGCCCATCGAGGTGCGGCGGCGCTTCTCGTCGACGGTCTCCCCCGCCGCCGTCGCCCGCACCGTCACCGACACCGTGGGGGTGTGGTGGCGGCTGCACGTGACCCACGGCTACGGCCGGCTGGGCGGGCGCTGACCCACCTGCCAGCTCCCGCTGGCGCGACACAGGTGCGCCATACGATGCCTCGGTGACCGTTTCGGCCCCGACGCCGACCACCTCGTCGACCGGCGACGCCCTGCTCCAGGAGGTGTCCGAGGCCAAGCACGGCGACCTCCTGGCACCGGTGACGGTGCTGGCCCCGACGACGTACGCGGCGGTGGCTCTGCGCCGGGAGATGGTGTTGTCGTCGCGCCGTCGTGCCCGGCCCGGCGTGGCCAACGTGTCGTGCACGACCCTCGGTCTGATCGCCCGGCAGCTGGGTGGGGCCCAACTGGCCGGACGCGGGTGGCGCGTGGCGCCTCCGGTCGTCGAGGCCGAGGCGATCCGGGCGAC
>JASHUM010000009.1 GCA_030040015.1 Acidimicrobiales bacterium | reverse complement strand
GTGGGCGCCTGGGCCTCGTCGGCCATGTTGTGGGGCCCGCCCGTCTCGCACCCGCCCACGGTGTTGTAGTGCAGGTCCAGAAGCGCCACCATGCCCAGAGACGTGATCCAGTTCACGACCTGGCTCACCGTCGACTGGTAGCTCGGGGAATAGTCGCAGTTCGACGACAGCCAGAACTGCTCTCCGAGGGGGACCCGCACGATGTTGGCCCCCCAGGCCTTGGCCTCGATCACGGCCTGCTCGGTGACGGTCGAGGGGTCAGGGCTGGACTCCAAGCCGTCCAGCACGACGCCGCGCAGGGTCACTCGCCGATCGTGAGAGTTCAGGATCTTGTTCTGCGAGGTGTGAAGGGGCCCTGAGACGGTCAGCCCGCCGGCGACGGCTCGTTGGGCGAGACTCGCATCCTCCTGCTCGAATGGCCCAGTCGAATCGACCTTGAATGTTGCAGTCGTGGACCCCGGTGGGGCGATGGCCACCACGGTGGGCACCTCGGTCCAGAGCCCCACGACCGCCGTGACGAGTTGTCCGGGTACCACCGAAAGAACATTCCCCGCCGCTCCCAAGAAGGAAATTTGCCCTGCCACCGAGACCGCGGAGCCCTTAGGGATGACCTGCTCGTTGCCGACGAGCACGTCCTCGTCGCTGGCCGTGCTCTGGGAACCTCCTCCGGCCGTCGAGTCGGGCGCGGCGAACTGCAGCGTGGTCGTGAGTGTCTGAGGAGCCATAGGACGCCAGGATCCCGGGGGCGGAGCCGGGACGGAGGTGAAGCCCGACGGCCCGAAGGAAAGGAGACCACTGTACGCCCGACCGGGTTCGGACGTGCAGCCGGCACCCAACACGGCCAGGGCGACGGCAAGGAAGAAGAGCGGCCGTCCCATCTTCTGGCCCGACCGCTGGCCCCGGCTACCCGAGGCGGCGCGACGTCGTCACACGTCGAGCCGGCCGCCGTCGGGTGCCGACCACGCAGAGGAAACCCACGGCGGTACCCGTCAGGCGTATCAACGCCCTCGCTGCGACCCGCTCCCATCCACGGCGGATGCTGGTGAAGAACTCCACGACCCCGAAGTCCCACGTGGACCTTCTCCCCACGCCGCGACACCGCTGCTTGTCGAGCTTCCACAACAGAGCCAGCCGAGCGCCTTGCCCGAGGCCGTAGCGCCACTCCAGGTTGAACAGTTGGGCCCTGGTCCGCCATTGGAGGTGGTATCCCGAGACGCTCGGCTCGTATCGGCCGACGAATCCGGCCGCAAGCAATCTGTCGATGAGCTCGTTGTCTTCGCCCGCCTCCCATCGTGCGCCCGGGCCGAGCGACTCGTCGAACCCCCCGACCACTTCCAGGGCCTCGCGCCGGACAGCAAGGTTTGCCCCATGTCCGAGGGCGTCGAAGGTCTCGCGAGTGATGGGAATAGGGCTTTCCTCGTCGAAGACAGCCACCGGACGCTCCGTCGGATGTGTTAGTCGAAGCCGGCCGGTCATGAACGACACGTCGGGGTTCTCGATGGTGGCCGAATAGAGTGCTTCGGCCCACTCGGGGTCGACACGGACGTCATCGTCGATGAAGGCGATCCAGGCTCCCCGCGCGGCCCGCCATCCCGCGTTGCGGGCCAGAGACGTCCCGGGGGACGAGCACCGAAACAGCTGAGCCCCTCGAGCACGTGCGACCTCCCCAGTCGACGTCTCCCTCGAAGCTGAGTCCACGACGATCACCTCGTCATCCGCGGTGACGGAATCGCAGATTGTGGCAAGACACTCGTCGAGAAAGTCCGCTCGGTCCCTGGTCGGCACCACCACGCTCAGCCTGACAGGAGAGTGACCGTTCACAGCGAAAAGGCCCGGCTAATTTCGTCGATGCGCGCCTGGGCGGAAGCCGTAGGGGAATGATGCGTAGCCACCGCCTCACGCCCGGACTTGCCGAGAGCGGCGCGTTGCTCGGGATCGAGCAGCAAGCTGGCAAGGGTCTGGCCAAAGTCGCGCAGGCGCACGGAGACAGACCCGCAACCCGGAGGTGCGAACACGCCTTCGAGTCCGGCCGGTGTGGCGACCACGGGAATGCCGTACGAGAGAGCCTCCAAGACCTTGATCTTCGGTCCGCTCGAGCTCGGACACGGAAATGCCACTACGGAGGCCTGGCTCAGCACCTCCTCGCTCTTCGAGACAGGGCCGATCAGCTCGACACCCATCTCGGCTCCGATCCGCATGTCAGCGAGGTTGCGCCCGGCGACGAGGAGCCGGGCTGCGGGCACCTTCTGCCTGACCTGAGGCCAGCAGCTCAACAAGGAGTGGAGGCTCCGCTGGTTCGGAGGCCACGACCAGTCGGCCAGGATGGCGGCGACAGGCTCCTCGACTGGCGCAATCGGCTCGTTCGGCACGGGGTAGGCGATGGGCACGATGCGGGCTTTGGTGCCCAAATAACGCCCGACGCGCTGCGAGTACGCCAGAGATAATCCGGCCCGCCGGCTGCCGATCCACTCGGAGCGGGCGACTTGGACGTCGGATGGCCTGACATGCCTCACAGCCCAGGCATCGGCTAGCGCCCGGAGATGGAACGTCAGCACAGAACGCTCAAATGGCAGAACCGCTGCGAAGGAGTAATAGTGATCGGCGACGGCGACTGCCCCTGGTGCAGGCTCCCACCCGGCCCGTGCCAGATCTCCCCGAGGCCGCCAAACGTTGTGCAGGCGAGACCTCCATCCTGTGTCTGGGTGGAACGGTTCGAAGCGGCACCAGGATGGCATTGTGCCGTCCGGCGAAGACCGCGAGACATACCAGACCCAGGCGTCGACCTCGTGCCCGAGTACACGCGCCCCTTCGCACCACGACCAAAGGTCCCGTCCGGCGGCTGTGCCGTCAGGATGAGGAAGCTCGCTGGCGACGACCGATATCCTCATGACGACAAAGCTATGGCGTCCGAACTATTCATCGCCGGAACGAGTCATCTGTCAGTCACCGTCGTCGTCGCCAGTCGTGATCGACCCGAGCTCCTCAAAGGGGCGGTGGCTGCCATGAGGATGGCCCTCCGACCGGGTGATTCGATCATCGTGGTCGACTCGGCCTCCGCAGATCCGATCGCCACGGCGGCGGTCGCTGAGGAGGCTGGCGCGACGCTCATTCGATGCGAGCGCCCTGGGACGAGTCGAGCTCGTAACGTCGGCTGGCGGGCGGCTTCTTCGGACGTCATTGCATTCACGGATGACGACTGCCTGCCGGACTCGCGATGGGTCGAAGCCTCCGTGGCAACTCTTGATCGGGAGCCTTCCGTCGATTTCGTGACTGGACGGGTCGTGACCGACTTCACAGGTTCCCCTCGGGCCCGACTGCATCTTGCCGTGACGTCTCGCGATGCTCCCGCCAAGTTCGATCGCCCTGAGGACGCCGGTGAGGTTGGCCATGGCGCCAACATGACGTGGCGAAGAAGCGCCCTCGAAGGAATCGGTGGGTTCGACGAGGCGCTTGGGCCCGGGACCCCGTTGCGGGCAGCGGAGGACGTAGACGCGTTCTGGCGGGTGCTCGTGGGTGGGGGGTTGGGGTACTTCGACCCGGCCTCGGTGGTCGCCCATCGCCAATGGCGCGGAAGGGTG
>JASHUM010000001.1 GCA_030040015.1 Acidimicrobiales bacterium | reverse complement strand
TGCAGACGTTGGCGGCCTCGAAGCCCAACTGGCTCACTGCCTCCACCGCCCAGGACAGGATCGACTGCTCGTCGAGGGTGGACAGCGCCCGGCCCAGGCCGGCCACCCGGCTCCACAGCCGGGCCCGCTCCTCGGACTCGGCCGTCGCAGTGGCGTGGAAGAAGAGCTCGCCCGTGAGCCGCATGGAGAGCACGTCGGCCACGGCGGCCGTGGCCAGGATCATGCCGGTGCGGAGGAGGATGGTGGCCGTCCCGATGTGCCAGCCCGTGGCCGCCAATGTGGCCACGTAGGCGATGGGGAGCATGGCGCCGAGGACGTTGCGGGCCACCGGCGGGTACGCCACACCGGCCTGGAACACGCCCAAGACGAGATAGACGAGGTACAGGTCCGAGTGACTGGCCCCGCTGAAGGCGACCCCGGCGGAGACGAGCGCGGCGTCACCCACGGCCCACACGCACAGCGCCGGCACCGCCTGCCCGTTGGCGACCATGGACCGCCAGGGCAGGGCGAGGATGGCCACCACGCTCAGCGCGGCGACGCCGAACAGAACGAAGTAGGGGGCTTCGGAGATGCGCTCGTGTCCGGGGACCAGCGCGTAGAGGAGCAGGACACCGAGCACGACGACGGTGGCCACCACGCCGGCGCCGACCGACTGCAGCCGTACCTGGCCGAGCATGTCGAGGCCCTCGGCGCGCTCGGCAGACAGCACGTCGGAGTGAAGGCCGAAGCGCCCACTGCCGTGTTGGCTGCGCTCCAGCCGTTGAGACTCCGACGGGGCGCCCCCCTGGGGATCACCCTCCGAGCCCATCGACGCGAGCGTACGAGGCGGAGCCCACAGATTCCCAGGTCGACGACGACTGTTGTGGTACGTGTGGGCAACCGTAGAGGAGGTCGCCGCCTCGAGGAAGGGCGCCCCGTCGGCGCGACCGGGCGACGAGATCGTTGCCTGGTCGTATCGTCGCTACTCGGGGCGACGTTCGACGGCCGCCGGCTCGACCGCCGCCGGCGCGGCCGACGTGAGCGTCTACGTCGTGCGGGTGGGCCACCAGAACCACCGGCGCATGTCCGCCGCCAGCGTGGGGACGAGAATGGTGCGGACGAGGAAGGTGTCGGCCAGCACCCCCAGGGCCACGACGATGCCGATCTCTCGCGACGCGGCCACGGGGAGCAGGGCCAGCACGCAGAAGGTGCCGGCCAGCACCACCCCAGCGGAGGTGAGCACGCTCCCGGTGCTGGCCACGCCGGCCCGCACCCCGGCGACCGGACCGAGACGCAGCACCTCTTCGCGGACCCGGGTGAGGAGGAAGATGTTGTAGTCGATCCCGAGCGCGACGAGGAAGACGAACGTCAGCAGCGGCACGGTGGGGTCGATCCCGGGCAGCCCGACGAGCGGGACGATCACGGCCGACGTGAGGCCGAGGGCGGCGCCGAACGTCACGACCACGGTGATGGCGATGAGGACCGGGCTCACGAGAGCACGAAGCACGAGCCACAGCACGATGAGGACGACGGCCAGGACGGCGGGGACGATGAGAAGGGTGTCGTGGTGTGAGGCGGTGGCGGTGTCGAGATCCTCGGCGGTCTGCCCTCCGATGACCACGTGGTCGCCGGCCGTCCTGGCGGCGGTGGCGCGAAGAGTCTGGATGGCGGAGAACCCCCGGCTGCCGGTAGGCGTCACCGAGAGGATGAGGTCGAACCTGGCCATGTTGCCGCTGCGCTCCACCGGGCCGAGCACGGCGGTGACGGGGAGCCGGCCGAGGGCTTGGCGTACGGACGGCACCTGGCCCGCGTCGGTGACGATCACGTCCACGGGCGAGGACTCACCTGCAGGGAGGTTCCCCTCGAGGAGTCGGTATCCCTGTACCGATTGCGCCGTTGGCGGGAGCTCACTGATGGACGAGACGTTGGTGTTGACCGTGAACAGTCCGACACCGGCGCCGCCGAGGAGCACGAAGCCGGCGATCCACACCGGCCGACGTCCGCGGCTCACCATGCGGCCGATCCGAGCCCACACGCCGCGCTGGACGAAGTCCGGCGCATGGCGGGGGACCGCCGGCCAGAACACCCCTCGGCCCATGACGAGCAGCGCGGCCGGGTAGGCACCCAGGATCACCACCGCGGCGGTGAGCACACCCACGATGCCGACGATGCCGAAGTCCTTGGTGAGGTTCAGCGACGCAGGGAGGAGACAGGCGAGAGCGGCGGCCACGGTGAGCGACGAGGCGGCGATTGCCGGCGCCGCTCGGCGCCACGCCACGAGCATGGCCATGCGGTGCTGGGAGTGTCGGTGAAGCTCCTCGCGGTACCGGGCCGTGAGCAGCAGGGCGTAGTCGGTGCCGGCGCCGAAGACGATGACGGTGACCAGGGCTTCGCTCTGGCCGTTGATGGTGAGCCCTGCCCGGCCCAGGCCGTAGACGACCGCTTGGGCGACGGCTTCGGCTATGCCGACGCAAACCAGAGGGACGAGCCACAGCACCGGGCTGCGGTAGGTGGCGGCCAGGAGCACCGCCACCAGGATCGCCGTGGCGAAGAGGAGCAGGCCGTCGGCGCCCGAGAAGGCACCGAGAAGGTCCGCCTGCACGGCGGCTTCCCCGGTGACCCGGATCTCCAGTCCCTTCTCGTCCGTGCCGAGCACGGCCCGCACGCGCTCGACGGTGTGCTCGACCGTGGTCTCGCCTCCTGGAACGGCAACCGTCATGACGGCGACCTTTCCGTCGGGTGCGGTCACCAGCGACGACGGTGTGCCGACGGCCGTACCGAGGCGGTGAACCAACGTCGCTCCGTCTGCCGATGCCAGCGCGAGGTCGGAGGAGGTCAACCCCGAGGCGCGGTAGAAGACCACCTCGGCGTCGAGCGCCCGGCCCGAGGGGAAGTCGCGGTCGAGAAGCAGTGCCCTGGTGGACGGCGCGCCCGAGGGGAGGAACTCGGTGAGCCGGCTCGTCTCCACCGAACCCACCTTGTTGGCAAAGGGAATGGCGGCGACGACGACGGCCAGCCAGAAGACGACGCCGGCCCAGCTGGCCATGGGCCCGGTGACGAGCTGGGCCATCCGCAGGGCGCGCCCGGAGTGGGATCCGGTGGGGGAGGCGCCCATCGGCTCAGCATGTCACGACCGCCAGCGAGCCCACCCTCGTCTCGTTGCAGCTCGACAGCTGGTGTCGCAGCCTCTCGGGCTCGGCTGGTCGCGTGCGGCGGGCGCCCGTGGCGAGGGGTTCAGAGCAGGGCGGTGGAGGGCTCGATCCTCGTCCCGTAGTAGGTCTTCAAGTAGTCGAGGGCGCGCTCCTGGCGGGCGCCCACGGGCTCGTCCGAGCCCGGTTCGAACACGACGGTGGCATCGGGGCAGACGGTGATCGCGAGCTCGCGCACGAAGGCGTCGTAGCTGGTGTGGCGGACGCAGCAGTCGGTGTGCTGGCCCACCAACACCAGGTGGTCCACGCCGTGGCGGCGCAGCGCCTGGTCGAGGTCGGTGTCCGTGAAGGCGGAGTACGCCCGCTTGCCGACGACGGTGTCGCCCTCGGCCGGGCGCAGCTCGTCCACCACCTGTGCGCCCTCGGTCCCCGCCATGGCGTGCGGGGGGAACACCCTGAGCTCGAAGTCTTCGGGAAGATGGGCGTCGTTGGCGTACACCACGATCCAGTCGTTCCGGGACCGAGCCGCCTCCGCCAGGCGGCCGACGGGGGTGATGATGCGCCGGGCGGCGGGGTTGGCGAGCACGCCGTGCACGAAGTCGTTGAGCATGTCGACCACGACAAGTGCTGTCGACATCGGTGGAGACGCTACCTCTGGGGCGTGACCACCGCCCGTCCCTCGAGCCGGCCGTGCTCCATGGCGGCGTAGGCGTCGAGGGCTTTTTCGAGCGCGAACGTCGTGATGCGCGCTCGCACCAGTCCCCGGGCGCCGAGGTCGAGCACTTCCACCAGCTCGGGCCGAGCACCCCAGTACGTGGTCTGGATGGAGACCTCGTAGGGCACCGAGAAGAACGACAGTCCCAGGGTTCCGCCGGCGATGCCCACGACGGTGAGGTCGCCGAGGCTCCGTGCCACGGCAGCCCCGAGGGCGAGCGTCGAGTCGGAGCCCACGAAGTCGAGCACCACGTCGGCACCCCGACCCCCGGTGGCAGAGCGGATCTCCTGCGCCGCGTCCGCATCGCCGGGCACCGCCACGTCGGCGCCGACCTCGCTGGCCAGGGTGAGGGCCTCCGCCCGGGTGTCGACGGCGACGACGCGCGCCGCCGTGGTGGCCTTGAGGATCTGCACGGCCAGGTGGCCGAGCCCACCCACACCGACCACGACGGCGGTCGTGCCCGGTGCCAGCTTCGGCCAGCTGCGCCGCACGGCGTGGTAGGGCGTGAGGCCGGCGTCGGTCAACGGTGCGGCCGCCACCGGGTCGAGGCCGTCGGGCAACGGCACGAGATGGCGTGGCGAAGGCACCAGCAAGAGCTCGGCCATCCCGCCGTCGAGTCCCAGACCGCTGCCGCCCATGAAGGCCGGAGCAGCAGCGGGGTCCTCGCACAGGTTCTCGGTACCGAGCCGGCACCGCCCGCACTGGCCGCACCCCCAGGCTCCGTACACGGCGACCGGCTGGCCCAGCTCGAGACCGGTGACGCCTTGGCCGAGTGCGTGCACCCATCCGGCGTTCTCGTGGCCGAGGGTGAAGGGCAGCTGCCAGGGGATGAGCCCGGGCTCCAAGTCGCGCATGAAGTGGAGGTCCGAATGACACGCCCCGGCGCCCCCGATGCGCACCACCACTTGGCCCGGTCCGGGATCGGGCTCCTCGACGTCGACGAGGACCGGGTCTGACTTCCACTCGAGCAGCCGAAGTGCCTTCATTTGCCGTTGCCTCCCCTGTCGTCCCGGGATGTGCCCGTCCGGACCACCCTGGTCACCGGCCCTCCAGGATGCAGACGCGACCGATCCTCGGGCAAGCGTCGTTAGGCTGGCGGCTCGTGCTCCCACCCGATCCCGGGGCCAGCGTGGAGCGAGTGCGCGCCGCCCGCAGGCGCCAGCGCGTCTGGGTCTTCGGCCTGTCCGTGCTCGGCGTCGTCGTCGTGGTCTTGGCGGCGGTGACGGTCGCAGTGAGCGTGAAGGGCAAGTCCTCACCGGGGCGCTCGGCGAGCTCCACGCCATCTCACGGGCTGACGACGACGACGACCGTGCCCTCCGGGCCCGGGCCGCACATCACCTCCCTCACCCCGTCCCAGGGCGCAGCCGGCCAGTCGGTGACGATCAGCGGCGTCAACCTGACGAGCGCAGACGGACAGGTGCTGGCCACCTTCGGGGGACAAGACGCGCCCACCTCGTGCTCGAGCTCGACGACGTGCACGGCGACGGCGCCAGCTGCGCCGAGCGGCTCGAGCAAGGTCGCGGTCAGCGTCATGACATCGGGTGGGACGTCGAACAGTCTCGACTTCACCTACGAGTGAGGCGCCGGATTCCTTTGCAGGTGGCACGAATCAGCGGCGGCTGACGCCTGAACAACTCGGATCACAACGCGTGGTCAGGTTGACATCACGGAACGCTGTGTTTTCTCGGGGGTTTTCCGCCAACTCGTGCCTGCGATCGGGCTTTCGCGATCAGTTGCGTGGCGAGTCCTCAAGGACGAAAAGGGCGCAGTGGATGGGACCAACGACCAGTGGGTCAAGAAGACCCAGTGACTATGGACGGCAACCTCCGGAGCCGTTCGCACTCGGTGACCAGGAACCGACGACGGCGAGAGAGCCGAAAGGATGCCCGGGAGGACCACGATGCGCAGCACCGGACAGCACACGCGGCGGCGAGGACGCGCCGCGCACACCGTGCGCCGGGGCGCGAGCCCGCAGGCGAAGCTGGGACTCATCGCTCTTTGCCTCGTGCTCATGGGCATGGTGGGGACCATGGGCAGCTGGGCGGCCTGGTCCGTATCGGACTCGAACTCCAGCAACACCTTCTCCACCAACACCATCCTTCTGGACGACAACCAGGGTGGACAGGGCGGATCGGCCACCTCCACCGGGACGGCGCTCTTCAACGTCACCAATCTCGAGCCCGGCTCGGCCGCCACCACCGAGTGCATCGGTGTCGACTTCTCGGGCACGGCCACCGTGTCCAGCCTCACGCTCACTGCGACGTTGGGCGGCTCGGGGCTCTCCACTTTGGAGGGTCAGTTCACCATGAACACGGCGACGTTGAACACCAGCGGCACCGTCACCGTGACACCCGGTTCCAACACCAACAGCGGGTCGTGTACCAACTACCCGTCGTCGGGCACCAACACGTCGGTCGGGACCCAGGGTGCCACCTTGCAGAGCTGGGCGTCCACGAGCCCCTACACCGTCTCGAGCCCGGTCACCAACACCTGTTACAAGTTCACCGTCAGCGGCCTGCCCTCGGCGGACAGCAGCTGCTCCACCTACTGCAACCAGACGATCACCTTGACCCTCCAGTGGACGCTCACCACCACGTGATGAGGCTCGATGACATGACGGCGATCGACGAGACCATGACGACAGGCGGGGCGCCCGCCGAGGACGCCCTCCCGCGGCGCCGATCGAGGCGCGCCACCCGTGTCGCAGGCGCGACGGCCACGGCCGGGCTCGTTGCCGTGCTCCTGGTGCTGAGTGCGGTGGTGCTCGGCGCCGGGCTCGGCTACCGCCCCCTCATCATCCGCAGCGGCTCCATGACCCCCACGATCGGGGTGGGTGCGGTGGTGGTCAGCCGATCGGTGAGCCCGCTGTCGGTCCATCCCGGAGAGATCGTGACGTTCCGCGATCCGGCCCTCGACGAGCAGCTGGTGACGCACCGCGTGGTGTCGATGACGGAGATGGGCGGCGCGGTCCACTTCGTCACCAAGGGCGACGCCAACCGCACGACCGAGCACTGGAGCGTGCCCGTGACGGGCTCGATCGGGCGCGAGGTGGTGATCGTCCCCGACGTCGGCCGCTGGCTGGCCGCGCTGAACACGTCGCTTGCCCACCTTGTCGAGTTCCTGGTGTCCTTCCTGCTGGTCGCCTACCTGCTGTTGCGTTGGATCTGGGCTCCGGTCGAGCCGTCGAGGACGCCAGCGCACCTGGCTCGCGGGTCGCGTGCCGCCAGTCTGTGAGCGCAACGCCATAGGAGCCGACCATGCGCCGCGCATGGACCCGCACCCACAAGCCACGCTGGGGACGCATCGTCCTGGTACTGGCTATCATGGGCATGAGCATCGCCGCCGTGCCGGTGCTGTTGTCGGGAGCGGCATGGGTGGTGTCCGACGCCGGCGGCAGTAACAGCTTCCTCACGGCAACCTGGGTCCTGTCCAACTCCACGTACTTCTACGACTGCTCGAACCAGCAGTCGGCCGCCGTCGCCGTGCCTTCGGGCGCCTCGGACGTGGCCATCGCCATCGCCGGCACGGCGGGCCAGACCGAGAGCGCGGCGGGGGCGGCAGGCACCATCGTCACCGCCGTGCTGCCCCTCAACACGAGCTCGTATCCCGACCTGGCCGTGAAGGTCGGCTGCACGGGGTCGGGATCGGCCAACACCAGTGCGGCGGGCTACGGCGAAGGCGGCGCCGGGGGCACCGGGTCGAGTGGGACCGGCGGCGCCGGGGGTGGCGGCACCGGGGTGTGCGCCACCACCTCCACCTCGAACACCTGCACCACGAGTGGATCGGTGGTCCTCGCCCTGGCCGGCGGGGGCGGAGGCGGCGGCTACGAGAAGGCGGACACGCCTGGTGCAGGTGGTGCGGCCGGCATCGGGTCCACGACCGGCACCGCCCTGACGGCGGCCACCGAGTACTCGGGCACGGCCGGATCGGCGGCGAGTGGCGGTTCGTGCACGAGCGAGCCCGGTGGTGGGGGTGGCGGGGCGTCGGGCGCGGGCGGCGCCCGCGGCGCGGCGTGCAGCGGCGGCGGGGAGAGCGGGGCCACGGCGGGAAGCGCCGGTGTGGCCTACACGAGCGGCGGATCCACGTCGGGCAGCGGCGGCGCCGGTGGCAGCTACTCGAG
>JASHUM010000086.1 GCA_030040015.1 Acidimicrobiales bacterium | reverse complement strand
AACGGAGGCATGGACTCGAGCAGGTCGCCTCGCCCCCACAGCACGCCGATGCCGGTCGGCCCGAGCATCTTGTGGGCGCTGAAGGCCAGGAAGTCACACCCGAGCTGGGCCACGTCGGTGGCGACATGGGGCACGGACTGTGCCGCGTCGGCCACCACCAAGGCGCCCGCGGCGTGGGCCGCCTCGGCAATGCGGCTGAAGGGGGTGATGGTGCCGAGCACGTTGGACATGGTCGTGCAGGCCACCAGCTTCACCCCGTCCACCAACCGGTCGAGGTCGGAGAGGTCGAGCCGGTAGTCGTCGCCGACCGGTACCCAGCGCAGCTCGACGTGGCGTTCCTCGGCCAGCATGAGCCAGGGCACCACGTTGGCGTGGTGCTCCATGTCGGTGAGCAGCACTGCGTCGCCCGGCTGCAGGTTGGCCCGGCCCCACGTGGAGGCGACCATGTTGATGGCCTCGGTGGCGTTCTTCACGAACACCACCTCCTCCTCGGGACGCGGTGCACCGATGAACCGGCCCACGGCGATGCGGGCCGATTCGTAGCGCCGGTCGGCCTCCTCCGCCAAGGCGTACACACCCCGGTGCACGTTGGCGTGCGTGGTGGCGTAGTAGTCGTCCATGGCGTCGAGCACCGACTGGGGGTGCTGCGAGGAGGCGGCCGAGTCCAGGTACACCAGCCGCTTGCCGTGGACGGTCTGGGACAGGACCGGGAAGTCCTTCTTCACGCTGTCGGTGTCGAGGGTGTCGGTCACCTCCGCCACGGCTCGTACCCCTTCTCCTCGAGCTGCTCGGCCAGCTCGGAGCCTCCCCGGGCCACCAGCCTGCCCTCCACCAGCACGTGCACCACGTCGGGGCGCAGCAGCCCCAGGATCTTCGTGTAGTGGGTGACGAGCAGTACGCCGAGCTTGGGGCGCGCCTGGCGCACCGCCTCGACCCCGTTGGCCACCACGGCGAGGGCGTCGACATCGAGTCCCGAATCCGTCTCGTCGAGCACGGCCAGGTCGGGCTGGAGCAGCGCCATCTGGAGGACCTCGTTGCGCTTCTTCTCCCCGCCCGAGAACCCCTGGTTGAGGTAGCGCTCGGCGAACGCCGGGTCCATGCCCAGGCGCTCCATCCATTCCACCAGGGCCACTCGCGCCTCGAGCGCGGAGCGCTCCTCTCCGGCCCGGGCCGACATGGCTTGGCGCAGGAACTGCGTCACGGACACCCCCGAGATCTCCTCGGGGTACTGGAAGGCGAGGAACATCCCCGCCTTGGCCCGCACGTCGGTGGCCCAGGACGTGACGTCCTCGCCCTTGAAGCGGATCGCCCCCCTCGTCACCTGGTAGGCGGGGCTCCCGAGCAGGGTGTGGGCCAAGGTCGACTTGCCCGAGCCGTTGGGGCCCATCAAGGCGTGCAGCTCCCCCTCGGGGACCTCGAGGTCGACGCCGCGCAGGATCTCGGCGCCGTCGACCGCCACGTGCAGGTCCGAGACCTCGAGGAGGGGCGTCACCGTCCCCACTCTAGCCGGGGGCCGGGATTTGCACTACCGCCGTAGTGGCAATCCGTCGACCGCCAGGAACGAGTTCCGGTAGCGTTCGGCCCACTGTGAGTGACCCGTGGACCTACACCGGCCAGGTGCCGCTCACGGGCCAGGGGGGCGGCGTCGTCACCCTCGTCGACGAGTCCACCTTCACGATCTCGCACGGGTCGGGCGACGTGTCCGGCCACGGTCCCCAGGGCCTGTTCGTGCGCGACACGCGCATCTTGTCGCGCTTCGAGCTGCTCGTGAACGGCGAGCACCCCGAGCCGCTCCAGGCCGTGGCCGACGAGCCCTTCTCCGCCGTGTTCGTCACCCGCTTGCAGCCCAAACCGGGCCGGGCCGACTCCACGTTGATGGTCTTCCGGTCCCGATACGTGGGCCAGGGGATGCGCGAGGACTTCAAGATCCGCAACTTCGCCGACGAAGCCACGTTCGTCTCGGTCGAGTTGCGTGTCGACTCCGACTTCGCCGACCTCTTCGCCGTGAAGGAGGGGCGCGTCTCCCAGCTCGAGGGAGAGGTGGCCCGCGAGATGACCCGGGACCAGATCGAGCTCACCTACCGCCGGGGCAACGTCAACCGGGGGGTGCAGCTGCGCTTCTCGCCCACCCCGACCAAGATGGCCGAGGACATCGTGACCTTCGAGGCCATCGTGCCGGCCCGGGGCGAGTGGCAGGCGTGCGTCGAGGTCCACCCGGTCATCGAGGGCAAGGTCATCGATCCCCGTTACCTGTGCGGCCAGCCCGTGGAGCGCGGCGCTCCGTCCGAGCGCCTGGCCAAATGGCGGCGCCAGGTCCCCCAGGTGGAGACCGACCACGAGAGCCTCACCGGTGTGCTGGCCCGCAGCTCCGAGGACCTGGGCGCGCTGCGCATCTTCGACCCCGACTTCCCCGAGCGGGTGGTGCTCGCCGCCGGAGCACCGTGGTTCATGACCGTGTTCGGCCGGGACTCGCTCATCACGTCGTGGATGGCGCTGGTGGTCGACCCCGACCTGGCGCTGGGGGTGCTCCAGACCCTGGCCCGCTTCCAGGGGAAGGACATCGACCCCCGCAGCGACGAGCAGCCCGGGCGCATCCTCCACGAGATGCGCTTCGGCGAGGCACCCTCGCTCTCGCTCGGCGGAGGGTCGATCTACTACGGCACCGCCGATGCCACCCCCTTGTTCGTGATGCTCCTGGGGGAGCTGCGCCGCTGGGGCCTGGCCCGGGAGGCGGTGGAGGAGCTGCTCCCCAATGCCGAGCGGGCGCTCGAGTGGATCGAGCGGTTCGGTGACGCCGACGGCGACGGGTACGTCGAGTACCACCGGGCCACCGACCGGGGTCTGGCCAACCAGGGCTGGAAGGACTCGTGGGACGGGATCCGCTACGCCGACGGGGCGGTGGCGCAGGCGCCCATCGCCCTGTGCGAGGTGCAGGCCTACGTGTACAGCGCCTATCTGGCCCGGGCCCACTTCGCCAAGGAGCAGGAGGACGAGGCCACCTACGACCGCTACCGGACCAAGGCGTCCAAGCTGAAGGAAGACTTCAACCGCGACTTCTGGATCGAGGAGAAGGGCTGGTTCGCCGTCGGTCTCGACGCCGAGAAGCGCCAGATCGGCTCGCTCACCTCCAACATGGGCCACTGCCTGTGGACCGGCATCGTGGACGAGGACAAGGCGAAGCTCGTCGCCGACCGGCTCATGTCCAAGGAGATGTTCAGCGGCTGGGGGGTCCGAACCCTGGCCAGCTCCATGGGGGGCTACAACCCGATCAGCTACCACTGCGGGTCGGTGTGGCCGCACGACACCGCCATCGTCGCCGCCGGCCTCACCCGCTACGGCTTCATGGACCACGCCGTGCGCCTCATGACCGCCTTGCTCGACGCCGCCGTGTCGCAAGGGGGACGGCTCCCCGAGCTGTTCAGCGGGCTCGACCGCGGCGACTTCCCGGCACCGGTGGGCTATCCCACCTCGTCGTCACCCCAGGCGTGGGCGGCGGCCTCGCCCCTCATGTGCCTGCGCACCCTGCTCCGTCTCGACCCCTGGGTGCCCTACGGGCGCACGTGGCTGGCACCGGTGCTCCTCCCCGGGATGAAGCGGCTCAAGGTGGAGGGCATACCCCTGGCCGGATCGCGGGTCACGGTCGAGGTCGAGGGCGACGACATCGAGGTCCAGGGCCTGCCGCCCGACGTGGAGCTCGTGGACGAGCCCCGCCATCCCGCCACGGCGGCCTGAGGGGCGCGCACACGGCTGGTTAGTGTGACCGCTGTGCCGGCGGCAGCGGTCGAGGACTCCTACGTGCTCGCCGTCGACCTGGGAACGGGCGGGCCCAAGGTGGCGCTCGTGAGCCAGAGAGGCGCCGTCGTTGCTCACGCCATCCGGCCGGTGCCCACCACCCTCCTCCCCGGAGGCGGGGCCGAACAGGATCCCGAGCAGTGGTGGCAGTCCATCGTGGCCGCCACCAACGACGTCCTCGACCAGAAGGCGGTGCCGGCCGGGCACATCGTCGGCATGGGCTGCACCGCCCAGTGGTCGGGGACGGTGGCCACCGCTGCCGACGGATCGGCCCTGCGCCCGGCGGTGATCTGGATGGACTCGCGGGGGTCCGACGCCATCCGCCGGCAGACGGGCGGGCCGCTCAGCGTGCTCGGCTACGACGTCCGCAAGCTGCAGCGCTGGATCCGGCTCACCGGTGGAGCTCCGGGCCACTCGGGCAAGGACCCCACCGCCCACGTGTTGTGGATCCGGGAGTCGGAGCCCGACGTCTACGCCGAGACGGACGTGTTCCTCGAGCCGGTGGACTGGCTCACGAAGCGGCTGACCGGGCGGGTCGTCGCCTCGTTCGACTCGATCGTCCTCCACTGGGTGACCGACAACCGGCGCATCGACGACGTGCACTACGACCGGGCGCTGCTGGCCATGGCCGGCCTGGAGCGGGCCAAGCTCCCCGACCTGGTGCCCTCGGCCACCGTGGTGGGGGAGCTCGCCGACGAGGCGGCCAAGGAGCTGGGCCTGCCCCCTGGGTTGCCGATCGCCACCGGCACCGGCGACGTGCACTCCGCCGCGGTGGGATCGGGCGCGGTCGCCGACTTCGACGCCCACCTCTACATCGGTACCTCGTCGTGGATCTCGTGCCACGTGCCGTTCAAGAAGACCGACGCCTTGCGCAACGTGGCCTCGATCCCCTCCGCCCTTCCCGGCCGGTACCTGGTGGCCGACGAGCACGAGACGGCCGGGGCCTGCCTCACCTTCCTGGCCGACACCGTGCTCTCCGGCGACGACGGGCTGGGTCCGGAGGCGCCGCCCGCCGACGTGTACCGCCGCTTGGACGCCGTGGCCGAGTCGGTGGAGGCGGGAGCAGGAGGCACGTTGTTCACCCCGTGGCTCAACGGCGAGCGCTCCCCGGTCGACGACCACACCATTCGCGCCGGCTTCCACAACCTGTCGCTGTCCACCACCCGGCGCCAGATGGTGCGCGCCGTGTTCGAGGGCGTGGCCTTCAACAGCCGCTGGCTGCTGCAGGCGGTGGAGCGCTTCGTGAGCCGGCCCTTCCCGTCGATCGCCTTCGTCGGGGGAGGAGCCAACTCGGCGGTGTGGGCCCAGGTCCACGCCGATGTGACCGGGAGGCCCGTCCGCCAGGCGGCCGAACCGGTGCTGGCCAACGTCCGGGGGGCGGGGCTCCTCACGTTCCTGGCCCTCGGCGCGATCGAGGTGCAGGACATCTCCGGAGCGGTCGAAGTGGCGCGCACCTTCGAACCGGACCCGGCCAACAGAGCGACCTACGACGAGCTCTACATCGAGTTCGTCAACCTGTACAAGCAGACCAAGGCCATCCACCGGCGGCTCAACGGCCGCCGGGGACGCTGACCGACAGCCCGGCGCGCCCCAGCGCCGCCCGACAAGGAGCAACCTGGCCATGAAGCCCTCCGACCTCGACCCCGTGATCGACGCCTTGGAAGCGGAGCTGCGTCCTTATCGGGAATCACATCGCACCTACACCAAGCTCCCCGTCGTGGGACGCGATCGCAGCGACATCCTCGAGGAGATGCGCGACCTGGCGTCGGAGGAGGAGCCCAAGTGGAGCTCGGGGTTCGCCTCTGGCGCCGTCTACCACGGCGGGCTCGACCACATCGAGTTCCTGAACGAGGTGTACGCCATCAACTCGCAGGCCAACCCGTTGCACCCCGAGCTGTGGCCGAGCGCGGTGAAGTACGAGGCCGAGGTCGTGGCCATGACGGCGTCGATGCTCGGCGGCGGCGAGGCCGGTGTGCCGAGCGTGTGCGGCACCGTGTCGTCGGGCGGGACCGAGAGCATCCTCCTCGCCATGCGGACCTATCGCGACCACGCCCGGGCCGAGCGGGGCATCACCGAGCCCGAGGTGGTGGTGCCCGTGAGCGCCCATGCCGCGTTCGACAAGGCGGCGCAGTACTTCGGGATCACCCTGGTCCCCGTGCCGTTGGGGCCGGACTACAAGGCCGACGTGCAGGCGGCGGAACAGGCCATCACGTCGCGCACCGTCGCCCTGGTGGCCTCGGCCCCGGGCTTCCCCCACGGGGTGATCGACCCGGTGGAGCAGCTGTCGGACCTTGCCTTCCGCCGGCGCATCGGCTGCCACGTCGATGCCTGCCTGGGCGGCTTCGTCCTGCCCTGGGCCGAGCGACTCGGTTACCCCGTTCCGCCCTTCGACTTCCGGCTTCCCGGCGTCACCTCGATGTCGGCCGACACCCACAAGTTCGGCTACGCCGCCAAGGGCACGTCGGTGGTGCTCTACCGCACCTCGGAGCTCCGTCGCTATCAGTACTACCGCAACGTCTCTTGGATGGGCGGGTTGTACTACTCGCCGACCTTCGCCGGCAGCCGGCCCGGAGCGATCAGCGCCGAGGCGTGGGCGTCCATGATCGCCTTCGGCGAGGAGGGCTACACCATCGCCACCCAGGCCCTGCTCGAGACGGCCGCCGCCATCCGAAAGGGCGTCGAGGCCATCGACGACCTCCAGGTCCTCGGCGACCCGCTGTGGGTGATCGCCTTCGCCTCCGATCAGGTCGACGTGTACGCGGTGATGGACCAGATGAGCCTGCGGGGTTGGAACCTGAACGGCCTGCAGAACCCGCCCGCCGCCCACATCTGCGTGACGTTGCGCCACGCCCAGCCCGGCGTGGCCGATCGCTTCGTCGCCGACCTCCAGGCATCGGTGGAGGCGGTGCGCCACATCCCCGGGTCCCAAGGGGTCATGGCACCCATCTACGGCATGGCCGGGACCCAGAAGACCAGGGGGACGGTGGAGGAGCTCCTGGCCCGCTACGGCGACCTGCAGTTCAAGGCGTGAAGCTCGCCGCGCCGGCGGGTTCGCCCCTCACCGCCCTCCACTAGGGTCTCGTGCGATGAGCGAGCACCGGGGACTCAAGCGCTTGTTGGCCGCCGTCGGCCTCGCCGGGACAGCGGCCAGCATCTGGTGGTTCGCCTTGAAGCCGCGCCGGGCGCGGCATCGGCAGAACGACTAACCCGCCGTCCCCGAGAGCGCCTCTTCGACCAGGCTGGGGAGGATCTCGCCGATCCTGCCCCGCACCACCACGTCGGCCAGGTCGTCCATCTCGGTGGGGGCCCCGTTGACGATGACCACCGCCGCTCCCCGGTGCTTGGCCAACGGCACCAAGGCGGCGGCGGGGTAGACGCCCAGCGTCGAGCCCACGGCGAGCACCAGCTCGCAGCGGAAGGCGGCTGTCTCGGCCCGGTCCAGGTCTTCGGGCACCAGGCTCTGGCCGAAGCTGATCGTCGCCGTCTTGAGGACGCCCCCACATGCACCGGCCGTTCCCGGCTCGTCGCAGGCCGGGTCGTCCTCGCCGGCGCGCACCCGCTCGAGCACGGCGGCCATGGGCCAACGAGTCCCGCACCGAAGGCACTGGACCTCCCTGGTGGTGCCGTGGATCTCCACCACCCGGCCCGGGTCCTGCCCGGCAGCGAGATGGAGCCCGTCGACGTTCTGGGTCACGAGTGTGTCGAGCACGCCGGCCCGCTCGAGCTCGACGATGGCTCGGTGCCCGGCGTTCGGCTCGGGCTGGTGCGTCGACGCCAGCCGGTTGCGCCACGACTGGCGGCGCACTTCGGGCTCCGACAGGTACACGTCGATGTTGGCCCGGCGCTCGGCGCCCGGGTCCTTGGTCCACAGTCCTTGGGGCCCGCGGAAGTCGGGGATCCCCGATTCGGTGGAGATGCCCGCCCCGGTGAGCACGAGGACCCGCCGGGCCGACGCCACCAGCCGGGCGGCACGGTGCAGCGCCGAAGGGTCGTCGCGGGATGCGTCCACGGCCCCGAGTGTGGCACCGGGGCGCCGCTAACGTCCCGTGGATGACGCCGACGTCGGTGCGGCCACTTCGGTCCCTCACGCGGTAAGCCGAAGGTCGTGGCCGTCGAGCTCCTCACCTCGCGAGAGGCCGAGGCCCGTCAGCGTCGTGCTGCCGGGACGCTCGTCGGTGCCGGGCTCGGCCCCGGCGACCGGGTGGCGTTCTGCCTGGGCTCGTCGGCGTCGCTCCTGTGCTGCGTCCTCGGGGCCCTGCGCCGGGGCATCGTGCCCGTGCTCCTGAACGCCACGTTGCTCCCCGCCGAGCGCGACGCCCTCTTGGAGGACGCCCGCCCGGCGCGTCGCGTGCTCGCCCCCGGCGCCTTGGCCGCTTTGGAGGACGGGCCCGAGGTCGAGCTGGCGCCCGTGCCCCTGGCGCGCCCCATGCACTACACGTCGGGCACGACGGGGCGAGCCAAGGGGGTGTGGTCCGGAGTCCTCGACGAGCAGGTCGCCACCGCCCTGTTCGACGACGAGGCCGACGTATGGGCCTTCGGGCCGCACGACGTCCACCTGGTGTGCTCGCCCATGTACCACTCGGTCTCGGTGCGCTTCGCCGCCGGGACGTTGTTGCGGGGCGGCGACGTGCTGGTGCTCGACCGCTTCGACGCCGGCGACGCGGCCAGGGCGCTCGCCGAGCACGCTCCCACCACCACGTTCATGGCCCCCACGGCGCTCGGTCGGGTCCTGCGCCACGACCGCTCTCCCGATCGCTTCGGTTCGCTGCGGTTGCTGGTCCACGCCGGCTCAGCCTGCCCCCCGGCGCTGAAGCGGGCGGCGCTGGCGCGGGTCGGGCCCGGGGTGCTGTGGGAGTTCTACGGGTCGACCGAGGGGCAGTTCACCGTGTGCCCGCCCGAGGACTGGCTGGCCCATCCGGGCACGGTGGGCCGCGCCCGGCCTCGTCGTCGCCTCGAGGTCGACGACGAGGGCGTGGTGTGGTGCCATGCGCCCGACTTCACCCGCTTCGAGTACTGGGGCGATCCTCTCGCCACGGCACGAGCCTGGCGGGGCGACGCCTTCACGGTCGGCGACCTCGGCCGCCTGGACGACGACGGGTATCTCTATCTCGACGGCCGGCGCGAGGACCTCGTCGTCAGCGGCGGGGTGAATGTGTACCCGGCCGAGGTCGAAGCCGTCCTCGGGCGCTGCCCCGGGGTGGCCGACGTGGCCGTGTTCGGAGTGGAGGACGACGACTGGGGCCAGCGCCTGTGCGCGGCGGTGGTGGGCGACGCCGACGAGGAGCGCCTGCGCGCCCACGCCGCCTCCCATCTGGCTCCCTACAAGCGGCCCAAGTCGTACCTCCATGTGCCCGAGCTGCCCCGCACCACCACCGGGAAGCTGCTCCGGCGGCTCTTGCCCGAGCAGCTCGGTGCGGACCGGAGCAGGCCGGTCGGCGGGCACGGGTGTCAGGGGGAACATCCCCGGGGAGGAGCGTGACATGACCATCGCCACCGTGAACCCCGCCACCGAGGAGACCGAGGCCGAGTTCGAACCCTACGACGACGCCACCGTCGACGAGCGCCTGGCCAAGGCCGCAGCCGCTGCCGCCCGATGGCGGACGTCGACCTTCGAGGAGCGGGCCCGGCTCATGGTGGGTGCCGCCGAGCTGCTCGAAGCCGAGCTGCCCGACGTAGCTCGCACCCTCACCACGGAGATGGGCAAGACCTTCGCCTCGGCCAAGGCCGAGGTGGCCAAGTGCGCCCTGGCCATGCGTTACTTCTCCGAGCACGCCTCGAGCATGCTGGCGCCCGAGGCAATCGAGTCCAAGGCGTCACGCGCCGAGGTGGTGTACCGGCCCATGGGCCCGGTCCTGGCCGTCATGCCGTGGAACTTCCCGCTGTGGCAGGTCGTGCGCTTCGCCGCCCCCGCCCTCATGGCCGGCAACGTCGGACTGCTCAAGCACGCCTCGAACGTCCCCCAGGCGGCGCTGTACCTGGAGTCGCTGTTCCGCCGGGCCGGCCACCCCGACGGCGTGTTCCAGACGTTGCTGGTGGGTTCGGACAAGGTGGAAGCCGTCATCGCCGACGAGCGAGTGCGTGCCGTCACCCTCACCGGGTCCGAAGGTGCCGGACGGTCGGTGGCGGCGGCGGCGGGCCGGGCGCTCAAGAAGTCCGTGCTCGAGTTGGGCGGAAGCGACCCCTTCGTCGTGCTGCCCTCGGCCGACTTGGACCGTGCCGTCGCCGTGGCCGTCGAAGCCCGGGTCCAGAACAACGGCCAGAGTTGCATCGCCGCCAAGCGATTCATCGTCCACGACGAGGTCTACGAGGAGTTCACGGCGGCGTTCGTGGACGCCATGAAGGCGCTCGTCGTGGGCGACCCCCTCGACAACGCCACGGCCGTGGGGCCTCTGGCGCTCGAAGCCGGTCGTCGGACCGTCCACGAGCAGGTGACCGACGCCGTCGAGCACGGCGCCGAGGTCCTGTGCGGGGGAGCGCCTCTCTCAGGACTGGGTTGGTACTACCCGCCCACCGTGGTTGGCGACGTCACGGCGGACATGCGGGTGCACCGGGAGGAGGTGTTCGGCCCCGTGGCCATGCTGTATCGGGCCGCCGATGCCGAGGAGGCGTTGCGCATCGCCAACGACACCACCTTCGGTCTGGGGGCGAGCGTGTGGAGCCGCGACGCCGAGGAGCAGGAGCGCTTCCTCGAAGGGATCGAGGCCGGCATGACCTTCGTCAACGCCATGGTCGCATCGACGCCCGAGCTGCCCTTCGGCGGGATCAAGCGCTCTGGCTACGGACGCGAGCTCTCGGCCCACGGCATCAAGGAGTTCTGCGAAGTCAGGTCGCGCTGGGTGAGCTGATCCCGGCGTCGCCGTCCAGGCCGGCCTCGTCGTGCCAACCGGGGGCCCAGTGGGCCTCGGGTGCCTCGCCCACGGCCCGGGCCAGCATCTCCAGCGAGCTCACCAGCTGGCGGCGCGACGCCGGCGGGATGGCGCCCAGGATGGCGCCCACCTCCTCGCGCCTGCGCTCCATGATCTTCTGCACCAGCTGGCGGCCCTCCTCGGTGACGTCGAGCTTCACCTCGCGCCGGTCGATCTCGTCACGGGTGCGCGTCGCCAGGCCCTTGCGCACCAGGCGGTCGCACATGCGGGTGGCGGTGGAAGGACTCACCGACAGCGTCGAGGCCAGGTCGGCCAGGCGGGTGCTCCCGCCGTAGGCCAGAACCACCAAGGTGCGGTACTGAGGCAGCGTGACGTCGTGGTCGGCCGCCGTCAGCGAGCGCACGGCGATCGCCACCATCGCCCTGCTCGCCAGGATGATCGCCTCGGTCAGCTCCTCGTCGGAGACCCCGCCCTCTGCCATGTCCGGAGTATCACCGATCGGGTCAAAGGTTGGTACGTGCCATTAGTCCCATGGTCGATGGTCATCGTGCCTCATTGCTGCCTCGAGCACGGTTCGTGCCTCCTCGATGTGGCCCTGGCGGACCAGGTCGGGCAGGGGCCCGTGCAACAGGGCCTGCCAATCCACCGACTCGGTGGGGCGACCCTCTGCCTGCAGCCTGCGCCGAGCGTCGGCGAGCAGTTCCGCCAGGACCTCGACGTCGGGGCCGAGCGTGTCGGACAGGCGGGTGCGCAGCCACGAGGACAGCGCCGGGCTCGATCCTCCGGTCGAAACGGCCACGGTGACCGGCCCCTGGCGCCACACGGCCGGGAGCACGACGCTGCAGTGCTCGGGGTCGTCCGCGCTGTTCACCCACACCCCGGCGTCTTCGGCGTCGTCGTGGACGGCCCCGTCGACCCCGGGGTCACCTGTGGCGGTCACCACGAACCGGTAGTCAGCCGCCTCGCCGCGTCGGTACGGGCGCACCTGCACATCGAGCGGTGGGCCGTCGATGGCGGCGATGGTGCCCGAGGCGGCGAGAATGCCGAGGGCCTCGTGGACGTCGGGCGCCACGACGGTGACGGCCGCCCCGCACTCGAGCAGCGAGGCGATCTTGCGGGCCGCCACCCGGCCTCCGCCCACCACCAGGCACCGGCGGCCCCGCACCACCAACCCCACCGGGTACAGCGGGCCGACCACCGCGCCCTCAGCGCGTCGACGGCGAGGCAGCCAACACCGGCGGGCCCACCATGCCGGCGGCCACCGTGGCGTTGGTGCCCTCGTCGATCACGACGAAGCTCCCGGTGACGCGGTTCACCCGATAGGGGTCGGCGGCGATGGGCGATCCCAGGGACAACACGGTCACCCCGATGTCGTTGTCACCGAGCTCGTCGGCAGCCTCGAGCGCCAGTGTGCCCACGTCCAGCCGGGCTTCCACGGCCGTCACCCGGGCAGGGACGACGCGCGTGGTGTGCTTGACCCGGTACCGCTTACCCGCTCGGACCGGCTCGGGACTGAACCAGCACAGGGTGGCCAGCACCTCCGTGGTCGGCTCGGGGGCGTCGCCCACAGGGGCGATGAGCTCGCCACGGCCGACGTCGACGTCGTCCTCGAGCTCGACCGTGACCGACAGCGAAGGGGTGGCTTCCTCGAGGGGGCCGTCGAAGGTGGCGATGCGCGCTACGCGGCTGCGGGCCCCGGAGGGCAGCGCCACGACGTCGTCCCCGACGCGGAGCACGCCGCCGCTCACCATGCCGGCGTACTGCCGGGTGCCGTCGTCGCTGCGTACCACCCACTGCACGGGCAGCCGCGCCCCTCCGTCCCCTTGCACGGCCCAGGCGCCTGCCGGGGCGTGCTCGAGCGCCTCGAGCACGCTCGGCCCGTCGTACCAGGGAGCCGACGCCGAGTGCTCGGCGACGTTGTCGCCGAGCAGTGCGGACACGGGGATGACGACCGGGGTCTCGATGCCGAGCCGGGCAGCGAGCTCCTCCATGGCGCCGGCCACCTTGTCGTAGGCGCCGCGGTCCCAGCCGGCCAGGTCCATCTTGTTGGCGGCCACGACCATGTGGCGCACGCCGAGAAGGGCGGCGATGCAGCAGTGGCGGCGGGTCTGCTCGCGAAGCCCGGCGGTCACGTCGACCACCACCACCACCAGATCGGCTGTGGAGGCGCCCGTGGCCATGTTGCGGGTGTACTGGACGTGCCCGGGAGTGTCGGCGATGACGAACTTGCGCCTGGGGGTCGCCGCGTACCGATAGGCGACGTCGATGGTGATGCCTTGTTCGCGCTCCGCCTTCAGGCCGTCGGTGACGAAGGAGAGGTCGACCCCTTGGGACCCACGCCTGCGGCTGGCCGCTGAGAGCGCGTCGATCTGGTCGGTCGTGAGCTGCTTGGTGTCGTGCAGCAGGCGGCCGATCAGCGTGGACTTGCCGTCGTCGACCGACCCCACGGCGGCGAAGCGCAGGAGGTCCGTGGCCGCCGGCGACCCTTCTCCGGCGACGTGGTCGGGTTCCACGCTCAGCGAGCAGAGGAGGGCACTAGAAGTAGCCCTCGCGCTTGCGATCCTCCATCGCCGTCTCGGAGAACTTGTCGTCGGCCCGTGTCGCCCCTCGCTCGCTCACGGTGGAGGCGGCCACCTCGGCGATGACCTCGTCGATGGTGCGCGCCGACGAGCGCACGGCGCCGGTGCAGGTGGCGTCGCCCACGGTGCGGAAGCGGACCACTGCATCCTCGGTCGCCTCGCCCGGACGCGGGGCGACCCACTCCGAAACGGCGAGGAGCATCCCGTCGCGCGGTACCACGGGGCGCTCGTGCGCGTAGTAGATGTCGGGGAGCTCGATGCCCTCGCGGCGGACGTACTGCCACACGTCGAGCTCGGTCCAGTCCGACAAGGGGAAGGCCCGCAGGTGCTCACCGGGACGCACCGTCCCGTGGTAGAGGTGCCACAGCTCGGGGCGCTGGTTGCGCGGGTCCCACTGACCGAAGCTGTCGCGGAACGAGAGCACCCGTTCCTTGGCCCGGGCCTTGTCCTCGTCGCGCCGGGCTCCGCCGATGCAGGCGTCGAAGCGGTGCTCGGCGATGGCGTCGAGCAAGGTCACGCTCTGGAGGCGGTTGCGCGACGCACCAGGGCCGGGGTCGGGCACGCGGCCCTCGTCGATCGAGCGCTGCACCGAGGCGACCACGAGCTGCTCACCCAGCTCGGCCACGCGACGGTCGCGGAAGTCGATCACCTCGGAGAAGTTGTGGCCGGTGTCGACGTGCATCACCGGGAAGGGGAAACGGCCGGGCCGGAACGCCTTCTCGGCCAGGCGGAGCAGGACAGCCGAGTCCTTGCCGCCGCTGAAGAGCAGCACCGGTCGCTCGCACTCGGCGGCCACCTCGCGCAGGACGAAGATGGCGTGGGCCTCGAGCAGGGAGAGGTGGTCGGGGCGGGTGCGCAGCCCCTGCTCGGCGGGGCGGTTGTCGAGGGCGAAGGTCGTCATAAGGTCATGGGGGTCGGGAAAGACCAAAATCTTGATCTGATTAGTCATCTATAGTAGCCGGTCCGGGCCCGGACAAGTCCGCCCAGGGCCCCGTCGGAGGTGGGATGCCCAGCGCTGCCGGTGTGGAGGTCGACCTCGAGGAACTGGCCGCCCGTTCCGCCGAGCTCGAGACGGCCCCGGCCGTGGCCGCCATCGCCTGGGCCCACGAGCGTTTCGGCGGGCGGGTGTCGCTGGCCTGCTCCTTCCAGGACTGCGTGATCGTCGACCTCGCCGTCCAGGTGGACCCCGGTATCGAGGTCCTGTTCCTCGACACCGGCTTCCACTTCCCCGAGACCCTGGCCTACGTCGAGGAGGTCCGGGCCCGCTACGACCTCAACTTGAAGGTGCTCACGCCGGGCCCCGAGGCCGAGGCGTGGCCGTGTGGCACCGAGCGGTGCTGCGAGCTGCGCAAGGTGGCCCCGCTCGATGCCGCCCTGCAGGGCCGGGGGGCGTGGCTCACCGGTCTGAAGCGGGCGGACGCCCCCACCCGGGTGGCGTCGCCGATCGTCTCGTGGGACGAGGCACGCGGACTGGTCAAAGTGAATCCCGTGGCCACCTGGACCGACGACGACATCGCCTACTACAGCGCCGATCACCAGCTCCCGGTGCACCCGCTTCTGTCCAAGGGGTACCTGTCCATCGGCTGCGCCCCGACCACCCGTCCGGTGGCGCCGGGCGAGGACCCCCGCGCCGGGCGATGGGCCGGCACCGACAAGACCGAGTGCGGCCTGCACGGCTGATGGCCCCCTTCGACAAGGACAGCCCGTACGGCGTCATCCTGCGCGGCCCCGAGCGTCCCATGGCCTTCGTGCATCCGTACCGGACCGTGGGGGAGCTGAACCAGATCGAGCGGTGGAAGCTCGACCGCCATCCCCTCCAAGTGGCCGACGACGTGATCTCCACCTATGCCGCCCAGGGCCCCAAGGCCATCGCCGCCGTCGAGGGCGAGACCGAGCGGCTCAAGTGGGTGGGGCTGTACCCCCAGCGCCAGGGGGGGGACGCCTTCATGCTCCGGATCAAGGTCCCCGGCGGGCACCTGACCGCCGCCCAGGCCCGCGAGATCGGCCTGGTGGCCGAGGTCTTCGGCGAAGGCCCCGACGACAGCGCCGTGTTCGGCAACTCCTACGCCGATCTCACCACCCGGCAGGACGTGCAGGTCCACTGGATCCGCATCGGCGACGTGCCCCGGATCTGGCGGCGGTTCGCCGAGGTCGGGCTCACCACGATCCAGGCGTGCGGCGACTCGGCTCGCAACGTGCTGTGCTGCCCGGTGTCGGGCGTCGACGCCGACGAGGTGTTCGACGCCCTGCCCGCCGCCCTCGCCATCACCGAGTTCTTCACCGGCAACCGCGAGTACGCCAACCTGCCTCGCAAGTTCAAGATGAGCGCCACCGGGTGCAGAGAGGACTGCGCCCAGGCCGAGATCCAGGACATCGGCCTGTGGCCGGCCCGGACCGACGACGGCGAAGTCGGTTTCAACGTGCTGGTGGGCGGGGGACTGGGTGACGGCGAGCGCATGGCCTCCGACATCGACGTGTTCGTGCTCCCCGACCAGGCGGTCGAGCTCACCCGGGCCATCGCCCAGGTGTTCGGCGAGCTCGGCAACCGCGAGAACCGGGGCATGGCCCGCATGCGGTACCTGGCCCAGGAGCTCGGCCCCGAGGGGTTCCGGGCCGAGCTGGCGGCTCGGACCCGCCTCGCCCTTCGCCCGGCCGGGGAGGAGCTCACCCGCCGCTACCGGGGAGACCACGTGGGCGTGCATCCCCAGCGCCAGGCCGGCCTCCACTACGTGGGGTGCTCGGTGCCGGTGGGACGCATGAACGGCATCGACCTGGTCGAGGCGGCCCGCCTGGCTGACACCTACGGCGACGGCACCGTGCGGCTGGGCACCGACCAGAACTTCGTCCTCACCGGTGTGCCCGAGGACCGCCTGGAGGACCTCTTGGCCGAGCCGCTCCTCGCCAAGTACTCGCCTGCTCCCGGCCCCTTCGAACGGGGGGTCGTGGCGTGCACCGGGAACGAGTTCTGCCGCTTCGCCGTGGTGGAGACGAAGGAGCGGGCGGTCACCTGGGCCCGTCGTCTCGACGCCGCCCTGGCCGGCACCCCCCTCGGGGCCGCCCCCGCGGACAACGGAAAGCCGGCCGACGCCGGGATCATCCGCATGCACTTCTCGGGGTGCTCAGCCTCGTGCGCCCAGCCCCAGATCGCCGACATCGGGTTCCGGGGGGACACCGCCCACGTCGACGAGCACATCGTCGAGGCGGTCGACATCGGATTCGGCGGCTCGCTCGGTCCCGACGCCGGGTTCATCGACTGGGTGGAGAACGCCAGGCCGGTCGACGACGTCCCCGAGGCCCTGGTGCGGGTGCTGCATCGGTACCAGGAGGAGCGCCGGACCGACGAGAGCTTCTACAACTGGGCCAGGCGCACGCCGAACGCCGACCTGCGTGCCACCTTGTCGGGCTTGGTGGTGGAAGAAGGACCGGCGTCATGAAGGGCTTCGCCATCCGCGACCAGATGAACGGCGTGGAGGAGCCGCCCGGCAAGACGTGGTTCTGGGAGCTCGAGGCCGGGGTCATCTTCGCCGACCGCTGCATCCAGTGCGGGACGTGCGTGGCCGTGTGCCCCTCGAACTCCATCGGCGTCGGCGACGACACCGGCCTGCCCGAGCTGGTGAAGATGTGCACGGGCTGCTCGCTGTGCTGGGACTTCTGTCCTCGGGGCGGGCTGCGCTACGAGGCGCTGTGGCCTCCGTCGACACCGAGCGGCGAAGGGGACGCGCCGACGGTGGTGAAGTCGGACGCCGCCGACCCGTACTGGAAGATCACCGGTGGTCCCCCCGGCGACGGGCTCGGCGCCCTGCTGGAGCGCTACGCCGTGCGCGCCGGTGCCCGCCCCGACGACGCCCAGGACGGCGGTGTGGTGAGCGCCATCCTCGTCGCCGCCCTGGCGGCCGGGGACATCGACGGGGCGCTCGTCACCAAGCCGAGCCCTGACCCTGACGAGCCGTGGAAGGGCGTCGCCACCGTCGCCACCACGGCCAAGGAGATCGTCTCCAACGCGGGGAGCTACTACAACCAGACCATGGCCCTGGCCGAGCTCGACCTGAGCCGCTACGACCTGCCCGCCAAGCCCCGCTTGGCCGTGGTGGGAACGCCGTGCGAGATCCAGGGGATCCGGGCCATGCAAGCCAGGCGCTGGCCGACGGGTGCCCATCGCATCGACGCCGTCGTGCTGACCATCGCCCTGTTGTGCACCAAGAACTTCGACTACGAGGCGCTCACCCTTCGGGAGCTGCGTGACAAGCGAGGCGTGGACCTCGACCGGGTGAGCAAGGTCGACGTGATCCACGGCCGGCTCATCGTCGAGTACATCGACGGGCGGGTGGCCGTCGACGAGCCCATCAAGGACTTCCACGGCGCAGCGCTCAAAGGATGCGACGAGTGCGCCGACTTCCTCGGGCGCGGTGCCGATCTCTCCGTCGGCAGCGTCGGGACCATCTCGGGGTGGTCGAGCCTCCTCATCAGGACCGAGGCCGGGCTCGAGGCGTTCCATCGAGCCCGGGGACGCCTCGACGTCCGCGACCTCGACGACCCCGAGGCGCTGCTCAAGCTCGACCGCCTGGACAAGCGCATCGCCGAGCGCTCGCTCGAACGGAAGCTCGACCCCGACGCGCCCTTGTTCATCGACTACGCCGAGCACCTGAGCTGCTATGCGGGGACCGACCGTGCCCCGGTCGTCCGTGACCGCTGACGCCCCGGCGGCGTCGGCCGACACGGCGCGTTCGCCGCTGCTCGAGGTGCCGGCCGAACCCGTGGAGCTGCGGGCCCGCATCGCCGGCGAGGTGCTGGGAGGCGCCGATTGGGAGGAGCGCTTCGGACCCGGACTGGGCGTGGGTGAGGCGCTGTGGCCGCAGTGGGCCCCGGCCCTCGAGGCGCACGGCCTGGAGCGCGCCGACTTCGACGCCGTCGTGCGCGCCTATCGCCGGGAGCTGTGGTTCTGGGCCCTCGGGGAGCGGACGTGGGAGCAGGCGGCGAGCGGCCTGGCCGGCCGCCTGCTTCGGCGACTGCCTGCCGGCTGAAGCCCTCCGTGCCGGACAGGCGCCCGGTGGAGGCGGTTGTTCGCCTGCGCGGTGTCGGAGTGGTCCGCAACGGGTTGGCCGTTCTCGACGACGTCGACTGGGAGGTGCACGCCGGCGAGCGGTGGACGGTGATCGGCCCCAACGGTGCCGGCAAGACGACGCTGCTGCAGGTCGCCGGGATGCGGCTTCTCCCCACTCGGGGGACGGTGGAGGTGCTGGGCGAGACCTATGGGCGCACCGACGCCCGGGCGCTGCGCAAGCGGGTGTCCTTCGTGAGTGGAACGCTCCTGCGCGCCTTTCGTCCCTCCATCACCGCGCACGACATCGTCGTCACCGGTCGCTACGCCGCGCTGGAGCCGTGGTGGCATCACTACGACGACGCCGATCACGAGCGAGCCGAGGCGCTCCTCGCCGGCGCCGGCATGGCCGCCTTGTCGGATCAGGCCTTCGAGGTGCTCTCCGAAGGCGAACGCCAGCAGATGCTCTTGTGCCGGGCGCTCATGAGTGATCCCGAACTGCTCCTCCTCGACGAGCCCGCTGCCGGCCTCGACCTCGCCAACCGGGAGCGTCTGGTCGGTCGTTTGGCGGCGCTGGCGGCCGATCCGGGCACACCACCAATGGTGCTCGTGACCCACCATCTCGAGGAGATCCCCCCGGGGACGACGCACGCCCTTCTCCTGAGAGCTGGCCGCGAGGCTGGCGTCGGCGAGGTGGACGACGTGCTCAACTCCAAGTTGGTCTCCGCCTGCTTCGACATCCCCGTCGACGTCGACAAGGCAGAAGGCCGCTTCACGGCACGCGCCGATCTGTCCTGACGCGGCCAGGACCCGCCCGCTCCGCGGCGTCAGCGGAGGGCTAGAGGCCGAGGATCCCGATCAGCGGGTTCGTGTTGGGGTCGGTCGGTGGGGGTGTGGTGGTGGGTGGCGGCGACCCACTGCTCGAGCCGGAGCCCGACCCGGAACCCGACCCACTGCCGGAACTTCCCGAGCCCGACCCACTGCTCGATCCCGAACCTGAACTACCCGATCCACTGCTCGAACTGCTCCCGGATCCTGATCCGGAGCTGCTGCTCGACCCCGACGAGCTCGTGCTGCTGGGCGCCGTCGTGGTGGGGGTGGTCGAGGCAGAGCCGGCTGTCACCGTGCTCGCCTGGGTGGTCGTCGGGGTCTTGGCCGCTGCCTGGGTCTTCGCCACGCTCTTCGACGCGCCGTCGGAGGAGGACGAATGGCTCGACTGGGAGGGTCGAGACGAGGCCGGCGCCGGGGAGGCGTAGACGATCGTCGGTGTCGGCGTCTGCGAACCGGCCGGAGGCAGGGCGACGTCCACCCCTTGGAAAGCTCCGCCAAAGGTGAGGCCGATCACCAAGCTCAGGACTGCGCCGGAGAAGACACCCACTCGGATCACCCGGCGGCGCGACGACGCTCGCAGGGAGTCGAAGCGCTCGGCCAAGCGGGCAGCGGGGGATGGAAGCTTGGAGACGAGAGCGCTCCCACCCAGACGCGGTGCGCTGCGCTCTGGATCACCTGTCGTTCGGACAAGCGTCGCCAGGCCGGCAGTGGCTCGGCGCACGGACCCGGGAACCTTCGTCCCGGCGCGTCGGCCGTGGGCGCGACGCACCACGGTCTGCACACGTGCTCGAAGTCCCTGGAGTCCCACCGTGCTCTTCATGTCGATAGGTCGTGCCTGTACGCGCGCACTCAGCCGACGCAGACCCTCGAGTGCCGATTGCTCACTCGACCAGCTCTCGCGCCGTCCGCCCGGACGCGTACCCCGCAGCCGGGCACCCTCAACCGCACGTCGAATGGATTCCACCCGGCGCGAAGCCTATGAGGTCGCTGTGCTCCGGTCCCGTCTTCATCCGGCCTGGTTGCGGGTGTCCTCTTCCCGTGGCCCAACCGGTTCACAAAGCGCAGGCTTATGCGTACGTTCCGTGGTGACTGTGCCCTGACGCGTGACGCAACCGCGAACGAAGCCGGCCGTCGAGAGCCTGGAAACCCGGCGCACCCTCGGCGCTTGCCAGGCCGCCACCGGGTCCACTAGAAGGTGCGGCGACCCAGGGGGCACCAACCGGGGGCTCAAGCGGTTCCCGACCATCCACCAATCGAATTGGGCCCGTGAGTAGGGTCCTCGAAAGCGGAAGGTAGGTCGAGGGGTCTTTGACGATCGTGGTCCTCCTGATCCTGGCCCTGGTGTGGGCCGCAGTGTTGGGGCCGGGGATCATCCGGCGACGGGCGGAGCGGAGGTCGACCGACTCCATCGGCGCCTTCCACCGCCAGTTGCGGGTCCTCCAACGCACCGGGCCGAGCCTCGTCGACCCTGCGTACCGGCTCGAGGAGATGCAGGACGGCGGTACGACCGCGCTCCGCCTGCCTCGTGGGCAGCGCCCGGAGCCGACCGCGGCACCCGCGCCGGGCGGCGCCTCGGGTGAGCGTCGGCCCGATCCCTACTTCCGGCCCGAGGCCTGCCGCCGGCGGCGCAACATCCTGGCGGGCCTGGCGTCCACGCTGGTGTTCACGGGACTCCTGGGGTTGGTCCCCGTGTTGCACGTCCTGCTCTTCGTTTCCCTGGCCGACGCCTTGCTCCTGGCCGGGTTCGTCGGCCTTCTGGTGTACCTGCGTACGTT
>JASHUM010000085.1 GCA_030040015.1 Acidimicrobiales bacterium | reverse complement strand
CCGGTACCAGCCCGGAGCCACGATGTCGAACACGCACCCTGTCGACGAGGACGGCGGGAGCACCGCAGTGCCGATCTGCACCGTGTCCTGTCCGGCCGGAACGCATGCACCTGCCCCGATGCTGAGCGGGCTGGACGGGACGTCGTACCCCTCGGCCGAGCCCAGGAGCTCTCCGGCAGGGCCGGTGGCACCCGTGGCACCCGTCGGACCAGTAGGACCGGTGGGACCGATGGGACCGGTCGGGCCGGTGGCACCCGTCGCACCAGTGGCGCCGGGGGGACCGATGGGCCCGGCCGGGCCGAGGGGACCAGTGGGACCGGTGGGGCCCGTCGCACCCGTGGTACCACTACCCGGGGGACCGGTGGGGCCGGTGGGGCCAGGGGCACCCGGCGGACCCTTGGGCCCGGGGGGACCGGTGGGGCCGGTGGGGCCCTGCTGGCCCTGCTGACCACCCTGCTGGCCGCCGCAGTCCCAAGCCTGGCCGCCACCTCCACCGCCTTGGCCACAGCCGTTACCGTTGCCGTTGTACTGACCGCCGCCGTTGTCGCCGTTGCCGCCGGCGTATGCCGACGTCCCGGTGAGTACGGACCCGAGGATCACGGACCCGCCCGTGGCAAGCATGGAGGTCAGGCCGACCCCCATGACCACCCGTGCTGCAGGCCGGTTCTTCTTGGGTGGCGTGTAGCGACCGCTTGCGCGCGTTCGCTTGTGCTGCATCGATGCACCTCCGTCTAGGAACGATTCCACGCAGCTTCGAGACTCCCCCGAGCCCGAAGAGTCGCCACCGCGACTCGAAGCTGAAACGTGTGCCGCCTGGTCACGCTCATTGTGAGGGGACGACCGCAGCCCATCAACCCTCGATTCCTGTGTCGACAAACCCGCGCCATTCACCAGAACCCGCGTGCGGTTGGGGCTGCCTTTTGCCGCGGCCGCCTCGAACAAGCCCGGGTGGGTTGGATGCCCTCGCAGAAACGCACACCCTCCGTGGTAGTGAGAGCAATCAGGCGTGACGCCCAACGCGGGCACTACCCCCTGCGGGGCGCGATGACGCTGCCACCGAGCCCTGAGTACAGGAGGAAGAAGGCCTGAACGGCGACTAAGAGAGGTTGATGTCCGACGGTACGTAGCTGGACAGCGCCGGATTGAGCGAGATGGCGTGCTTGATGTCCGCCCTCCCATCCGTCTGCTGGCCCTGCCGATAGAGGATGACCCCCAGGTTGAACCACGCCGAGGCGTTCGACGCGTCGACCGTGATGTCCTCTTGATACAGGGAGACCGCTTCTGTGGGGTTGCTCGACGTGTCGATGATGGCCAGGTTGTAGAGCGCCTGGGAGAGATTGGGCTGGAGCTTCAGTGCCCGCTCGTACCAGGTGGCGGCTTGGCTGTTCTGGCTCCGGGCCTGGTAGATCGTGCCGACGTCGAAGATGGCGTCGACGTCACTCGGTTCCTTGGACAGCACGGCCTGGTAGTCCGCGAGGGCCAGGTCGAGGTTCCCGTCGTGCTGGGCGCTCAGGCCGTCCTCGAGCAGTTGGGTGGCGCTCCCCTGCGGGGCCGAAGGTCCGCTCGAGCAGGCCGACACTGCGCCGGCCAGGGTGGCGACGACCACCACAGCAGAGAGCCGAGCCCATGGCACAGCCGGCGATCCTACCGTTCGTGGCAACGTGACCTCATCCCGCTCACCGGCCCGTCAATTGGTCCGGGCGTACAGGTAGGCGCCGGTCTGCTGGGTGATGAGCTGGTAATGCGAATCGAACCAGGAGAGCAGGGACGGCGTCCAGGGGATGTACGAGCTGCGGGGCGCCACCTCGACGAGATAGTCAGCCTCGGACAGCCACACGCGCCATTGCTCCACGAGGGCAGGGCTGACGTTGGAGACGACGAGAGGGCTGGAGGAGTCGTCGGTCAGCCACAGCCCGTACGTGTCCACGACCAGCGGGCACGACGCTGACTGGGCCGTGAACCGATCGGCGGCGATGGTCAGGCTGGGCGAGTCGGCGATGACGCACGCCCCGGGCGGGACCTGCGCCTCCAGGGCGGCGCTGGGGTTCACAGCCGACGAGAGGTAGGTCGCCGAGAAGCTGCGGTCCTGGATCACGACGAACACGGCCAGAGCCAGGATCACCCCGATGACCGCGGCGGGAGCGACCCCGGGTGTCCCCCGCGGCCGGCGGGCGCTGCGCTCGTCCAGGGCGGTGACCACGTGGCCCACGCAGATCCCGAGAAGAAGGGAGAGGAAGGCAGCGGCAAAGTAGGCGTAGTTGTCGTAGTACTGCTGGAGCCCGAGGAACGCTGCGACCACGAGGACGGCGCAGGCGACCACGTACCACTCCATCAGTCCCAGGTAGGCGCGTCCCAGGGCGTAGACCACGAGCGTCACCGCCGCCAGTCCGGCCAGGACCCCGATGGCAGCGTTCGCCCCGGCGTGGAAGACGGAGATGCCGGCCAGCCCGCTGATCCGAAGCAGGCGGTCACCGACCGGGACCGCCGAGAACGCCGCCCCCTTGCCGAGCTGGCTGGTGAACACCTGGTGGACGAATGCGCCCGGGGCGGCCACGAAGAACGGGAGTTGCGGGAGCACGAAGCCGGCCGCCAGTGCGACGGCGAACCGGCTGCCCCGCACGGCGCGCACCACGAAGACGAGAGCGAGGACCATGGGGATGATGGCCCAGATCTCGACGGTCCCGGCCACCCCGAAGGCAAGCCCTCCCACCACCAGGCGGGTCCTGCTCGGTGCCCGCTCTCCGGCGAAGATGGCCGACACGCCCAGCAGCACGAGGAGGATGGCGAAGGGCTCGAGCATGAGGCTCTGGCTGGCGGCGACGGCGAGGGGGAACGTGGCCAGGGCCAGGCCTCCGGCGATCATGGCGGCGCGTCCTCGCAGACGCAGGCACCACGCCACGAGCCCGGCGTTCACGCCCACGACCACGGCCGTGATGCAGCGCGCCGCCGCCATGGCGTCCGGAGCCCCGATGGCCCGGGACAGCGCCGCTAGCGGCGCCAGGATGAGCGTGCTCCCGGGTGGATACGTGAAGGCGAAGTACCGGTACGGCATGTGCCCGTGGACGAGGAGAATCGACGCCCCCAGGTAGACACCGTCGCTGTACCCATGGACGCCGAAGAGGATGTCGTGCAGGGCGAGGCGGTACCCACACAGCCCGATGGCGACCAGACCGCAGAAGAGGGCCACCCCGAAGTCACTGTCGAAGCGCTCGAGAAAACCGTACGGCTTCGTACGCAGTCGCGGCTGTATCTCCGCAGGGTTTGCCGACCCGCCACCGACCATGTCGGCGCGCCACCCTAGTGGACGAGGATTCGCCCGAAGAGGACTACCGTGGTCGCCGGATTCCCGGAGGACCGATGAGCAAGACGGTTGGCCTCGTCATGATCGTGAAGAACGAGGAGCTGACCCTGCCACGCCTCGCCACCTCGGTCCGCCACCAGCTCGACTACTGGACGATCGTGGACACGGGAAGCACCGACCGGACACCGCAGATGACCCCCGAGCTCTTCGACGGGGTCCCGGGACAGCTGATCGAGGACAGGTTCCGGGGGTTCGGGCCGTCGCGCAACGTCGCCCTCGAGGCGGCCCGGGGCCACACCGACTGGATGCTCACGATCGATGCCGACGAGACGGTGGAGGGGAACTTGCGTGGTGCCCTCAACGTCGAGGATGCCGACGCCATCGAGGCGAGACTGGAGTACGCCAATCTCAGCTACTGGCGAACCAGCCTGCTGAGCTCGGAGTCACCATGGCGCTGGGACGGCCGGGCCCACGAGTTCCTGACCCTCGGTGAGCCGGCGCCGCGATTGGCGCGCACCGACGCCTTCCACGTGTTCCACCACGCCGATGGAGGCAACCATCCCGACAAGCTCGAACGCGAGCTCGGGCTCCTCGAGGAGGACCTCGAGGAGAAACCCGAGGACTCACGGACCGCGTTCTACCTGGCGCGCACGCACGAGGACATGGGTCACGTCCAGGCGGCGGCCGACTTCTATCGACGACGCATCGCCCTGGAGGGATGGGACGAGGAGACCTGGTACTCGCGCTGGCGGTTGGGCACGTGCCTGCTCCGGCTGGGCCGCATCGACGAAGGCATCGGCGTCCTGCTCCACGCCTGGGGCGAGCGACCGTGGCGGGCCGAGCCGCTCGCGACGCTCATGGAGCACTACCGCCTGAACTCCCAGTGGCCGCTGTGCTGGGAGATGGGCGTCCTGGCCACCCGGTACACCGGCGTGCGGCCCGACGGCAAGGGACGGTCTCCGGACGCAGACCGTCTCTTCGTCCATCAAGACGTGTACCAATGGCGGGTGGCCTACGAACGGTCGATCTGCGCCTGGTACGTGAACGAGCCCTCCACGGGGCGACGCCTCTGCGATTACCTGATGCGCCTGAGCCTCCCCGCCGAGATCCAGGAGACGGTCACGAGGAACCGGACGTACTACGCCCGTTGAGGGCCGCGCTCGGTGTCGGAGGGGGGATTTGAACCCCCACGCCCTTGCGGGCACCAGCCCCTCAAGCTGGCGCGTCTGCCTATTCCGCCACTCCGACGAGTGGAAACCGCGACTCTACCGTGTCACCCGTCACGACCTCTTGGCCCCGGGGCGCGCACGCGTCGCCGACGCTCCGGTCGGAGCCGGAGCCAGCTCGGACCAGTCCGACGCGCTCCACAGCGGACCCAGACCGCCTGCATCGGCCTTCACACCCGAGAGCGAAGCGGACCACACCATGATGTCCGGCTCGGCGAACAGAGGCAGCGTCGGCATGGCGGACCACAACGCATTGTCGATCTGCTGGTAGAGCTGGCGGTCCTGGGCGGCGGCCAGCTGTTGGGACGCCTGGGAGAACAACGAGTCGATCCTCGGGTCGTCGAACCCCGACCAGTCGCTCAACAGCGGCGACTGCTCGCCCGGGGTGTCACCGAACGCAGAGGCGAGCTGGCTGGGGAAGGCGCCCGTGGGCAGGGGGGCCAACGCCAGGTCGAAGTTCCCGCTGGGCAACACCGAGCCGAGGAGCTCGGCGCTCGTCGTCGGCTCGGTGACCACGTCGAATCCGGCGGCCACCAACTGGGCCGCAATCGTGGGGCCCACCAACGCCGACCACGGGTCGTCGGTGGCCCACGCGAGCGTCAGCTGGAGCGGCGACCCGTGCCACGTCCACGTCCCATGGGGGTCGGCCACCAGCCCCCCGGCCTCGAGCGCCCGGGTGGCGGCGACGGGATCGGGCTGCTCGTACCCGGCGGCGTCGTCGGTGTACCAGGACTCGGTGTTGGCGAACAGGTGGTCGTTGTCCTCCCACAGGAGCGGCGACATGGGCTGCAGGAGCGTCGTGACCATGTCCGCCCGGTCGAGGGCGTGGGCGATGCCTTGACGCACGTCGGCGTCGTCGAGCGGGGCGTGTTTGGTGTCGAAGACGAGCTGGAGGATGGTCGTCCCCAACGACACGCTGCTCTCGAGGTCGGCCGCCGAGGACACGGCTGCCTCGAAGGACGGCCCGAACGCACTGGGAGCCGCCACCTGGACCTGTCCGTCGGCAAGGGACTGGGCCAGCGACGGCGCTCCCGGCTCGGTCCGCAGCACGAGCTCGTTCACGCCTGGGGACTTGCCCCACCAGTGGGGGTTGTGGACCAGGACCATGCTCTGGCCCGGCGTCCAGGCGCTCACCATCCACGGCCCGCCCGATACCAGGGCGGAAGGATCGAAGGAGTTGAACCCGGAATTCCAACCGATGTTCTCGGCGATGTGGGCGGGCAGGAGGTCGTCGAAGAGCGACTCCCAGTCGGCGTACGGCGTGGTGAAGGTGACGGTGACCGTCTTGCCCCCGTTCGACCCCACCACCGACGAGATGTCGCTGTAGCCGGCGCTGGAGGCCACCGAGTCAGGCGAGCCGTCCACGTCCTGTCCGGTCCCGCTCTGCGACAACCACGCGTACACGAAGTCCTGGGCGTTGACGGGCGTCCCGTCGGACCATTCGGCCCGGGGGTCGATCTGGTAGACGACGGTCTGCGGGTTGACGCTCACCACCTCGGCGTCGTCGACCACGTCAGTGTCCAGCTGCGGCGACTGCCCGGGGGCGACCTGGAACACCTGCGGCCAGATCAAGCTGCACACCGCCTCGGTGTCGGGCGTGTCGCCCTGCACGGTGTGGTCGTTCAACGTGGTGGGGACGTCGTCCACGGCGATGGTCACCGTCCCGCCCTTGACTGCGACGAGCGGGGCGCCGGCGTCGGTCTGACGGTGGGGTGCCGTCGCCGACGTGGGAGTGGCGGCGCCCGAGCAGCCGGCGAGCAGGACCCCCAGGACGAGGACCACGCACCCCGGCCCGGCCCTGCCGGGCGTCACTGCAGACGGAGCGCCAAGGTGACGGTGGTGAAGGCGAAGATCACGGCCACCGTGATCGTGATCCGGTCGAGGTTCTTCTCCACCGCCGTGGAGCCCGCCGCCACCTGTCCGACCGACCCGCCGAACATGTCCGAGAGGCCACCGCCCTTGCCCGAGTGGAGCAGGATCAGGAACACCAGGGCGCACGACACCATGATGTGCACGACGAGAATGGCTATGGTCAGCACGGAGTGGTCCTCCCGAAGCCGTCCGGACCGTAGAACGCTACCAAAGGGCCCTCACCTCGGGTTCGCGCCCGCCTCCCGCACGATGGCAGCGAAGGAAGCCGCCTCGAGCGAGGCCCCGCCCACGAGGAGGCCGTCCACGTCGGGCTGGGTCATCAGCTCGGCCGTGTTGTCCGGGCGCACCGACCCGCCGTACTGAATGCGCAGCGACTGGGCCGCCTCGTCGTCGGCCAGGCCCGCCACCACCTGGCGGATGTGGCCGCACGCCACCTGGGCGTCCCCGGGCTCGGCGGTCCGCCCGGTGCCAATGGCCCAGATGGGCTCGTACGCCACCACCAGACCGGCCACCTGCTGGGCGGGCAGCCCGCCCAGCGCGGCCTTGGTCTGCGACTCGAGCCGGGCGTGGGTCACACCCTGGTCGCGCTCGGTCTCCGTCTCGCCCACGCACACGATCGGTGTCATCCCGTGGCGCACGACGGCACGCAGTATGGCGGCGACCTCCTCGTCGGTCTGCCCGAACAAGGTGCGGCGCTCGGAGTGGCCGACGATCACGTAGCGAACACCGAGCCGGGCCAACATGGGCGGGGACACCTCACCGGTGAACGCACCCTCGTCCTGGTTGTGGCAGTGCTGAGCGCCGAGTGCCACCGGCACGCCTCGGTCCTCGATCACCGTCTGCACCGAGCGGAGATCGGTGAACGGTGGGTGGACCGAGACGTCCACAGCGCCGAGGTCGAGCCCGGCCAGGCGCAAGCCGAGGTCCTGCACGGTGCGGATGGCCTGCACGTGATCGTGGTACATCTTCCAGTTGCCGCTCACCAACCGCCGGCGTGACGGGCGTGCCATGTCAGCGGCTCCCCGGGGCGTTCGATGCCCGGCGCAACGCCTCGAGCCCGGGCAAGTCCCCCTTCTCGAGCAACTCGAGGGCAGCGCCGCCCCCGGTGGACACGAAACCCACCTGGCCGGCGAGCCCGAGCCGGTCGAGGGCGGCCGCCGAGTCACCTCCTCCGACCACCGTGAACGCTTTGCTGTGCACCATCGCCTCGGCCACGGCGAGCGTGCCGGCTTCGAAGCGCCGGTCCTCGAACACTCCCATGGGACCGTTCCACAAGACGGTGGCTGCCGCCCCGAGCTCGTGGGCGAAGCGCCGGGCCGTCTCGGGACCGATGTCCACCCCCTTCCATCCGGACGCGACGGCGCCGGCGAACACCTGCACCTCCCCGCTTCCCTGACCGTCGTCCCCCAAGGTCCCTCCCGGTCCCAGCGCCACGGTGTCGCAAGGAAGAAGCAACCGCTCTCCCGCTTCGTCGGCGAGCTCCCGGCACGCCTCGACCATTTCCCCGTCCACCAGCGACACCCCAACCTCGAGACCGGCGGCGACGAGGAACGTGAAGGCCATGGCGCCACCCACGACCAGGCGGTCGACCCTGTCGAGCAGGGCCCGCAGCACGCCGATCTTGTCCGCCACCTTGGCCCCGCCCACGACGGCGACGAAGGGACGCTTGGCCTCGGTCAGGAGGCCGCCCAGGACCTCGAGCTCCCGCTGGAGGAGGCGGCCGGCGGCGGACGGAAGGCGGCCGGGCGGGCCGACGATCGAGGCGTGGGCGCGATGGCTGGCCCCGAAGGCGTCGTTCACGTAGAGATCGAACCCCTCCACCAGCCGGTCGACGAAGGCCGGGTCGTCCGCTTCCTCACCGGGGTCGAAGCGCAGGTTCTCCTCGAGCTCGACGCCGGGAGCCAGCTCGGCCAACCGGGCTCGTACCGGGGCGACGTCGTAACGGGGATCGGGAGCACCCTTGGGCCGTCCCAGATGGGTGCAGGCGGTGACGCGTGCCCCGTGACCGGTCAACCACTCGATGGTCGGCAACGTGGCCCGGATGCGAAAGTCGTCGCTGACCCGGCGGGCGCCGTCGGCGCCGGTCGTGAGCGGCACGTTGAAGTCGGCCCGGACCAGCACGTTGCGGCCACCGGGATCGGGCAGGTCCTCGAGCAGTGGGATGCCGGACAACGGCGCGCGACGAGACATGTCCTGCGGGCGACCCCGGGCTGGCGGTCCGGGTCAGCGGGCCGCGCCGACCAGCTCGACCAGGTCGACGGTGCGGTTGGCGTAGCCCCACTCGTTGTCGTACCAGCCGAGGACCTTGACCAGGGTCCCCTCCGCCCCCACCGGCATGACCATGGTCAAGCCCGAGTCGAACACGCAGGAGGCGGGGTTGCCGACGATGTCGGACGACACCAACGGGTCCTCGCTGTAGACGAGATAGCCGGACAGCGGTCCGTCACTCGCCGCCTTCCGGAAGGCGTCGTTCACCTCGGCAGCCGACACCGCTCCGGGGACCAGGGCCGTGAAATCGGTGATGGATCCGTCGGGCACCGGCACTCGCAGGGCGGTGCCGTCGAGCTTCCCCGTCATGGCGGCCAGCACCAGGCTGGTGGCCCGGGCCGCCCCGGTGGAGGCCGGGACGATGTTCTGGGCCGCCGCCCGGGCCCGGCGCAGGTCCCGGTGGGTGAGGTCGAGCAGGTTCTGGTCGTTGGTGTAGGCGTGCACGGTGGTCATGAGCCCGCCCAAGATGCCGAAGGCGTCGTCGACCACCTTCACCATGGGGACGAAGCAGTTGGTCGTGCACGAGGCGTTGGAGACGAT
>JASHUM010000084.1 GCA_030040015.1 Acidimicrobiales bacterium | reverse complement strand
CGAGGACCGTTTGACGCGCCGGCGGGCCCGGCAAGCGGCGTCGAGCCCGGCTCTGCGCTCCCGGCGGGTCGCCGCCTCGCGCCGTGAGCGCCAGGCGGCGGCCGCGGCGGAGACGGTGGACGAAGCGACCGAGATCGTGTCGGAGGAACCCGACGAGCTCGACGTGGAGGAACCGGAAGAGGAGCTCGATGTCCAGGAGCCCGAGGACGAGCTCGACGTGGATGGCGAGGCGACCGAGCTCGACACCGAGGAGCCCGACGCAGAAGAGGCGCACGTCGAGGACGTCGAGGAGGAGCCGGCCCCGGCGCCCAAGCGACGTCGCGGTCGCGCCGCCAACACCGAGCAGTCAGCCGAAGTGGAGGCCGACGCCGACACCGGGACCGAGGTCGAGGAGGAGCCGGCCCCGGCGCCCAAGCGCCGCCGGCGCCGGGCATCCACCAAGGACAGTGACGCCGAGGCAGAGGAGAGCGACTGATGGGCCAGAAGGTCAACCCCTACGGCTTCCGCCTGGGCGTCACCACCGACTGGAAGTCGCGTTGGTTCGAGGAGCGCAACTACCAGGACTTCGTGATCGAGGACTGGAAGATCCGCGACTACCTCATGTCCCAGCTCGAGGCGGCGGCGGTGAGCCGCATCGAGATCGAGCGCACCCGGGACCGCCTTCGGGTGGACATACACACCGCTCGCCCCGGCATCGTCATCGGCCGGCGGGGTTCGGAGGCGGACCGCCTCAAGAAGAAGCTCGAGGAGATCACCGGCCTGCGCAACCGCATCCAGCTCAACATCCAGGAGATCAAGCAGCCCGAGCTCGACGCCGCGCTCATCGCCCAGAGCATTGCCGACCAGTTGGCCCGCCGGGTCGCCTTCCGCCGCGCCATGAAGCGGGCCATGCAGACGGTGACCAAGGCCGGTGCGCTCGGCGTCCGCGTCCAGTGCGCGGGCCGGCTGGGCGGCTCCGAGATGTCTCGGAAGGAGGGATATCGCGAAGGCCGTGTCCCGCTCCACACCCTGCGCGCCGACATCGACTACGGATTTCGCGAGGCCCGCACCACCTTCGGCCGCATCGGCGTGAAGTGCTGGATCTACAAGGGTGACATCCTCCCCTACAAACTCTCCTCGGAGGAGAAGATCTCCCGCGAGGCGGCCATGGCCGCCGGCGAGACCTCGGGCCAGAGCCGGCCGAAGCGGCTGGTGACCGCCGGGGGAGGACGGCGGCGGGCCGAGCAGGGTGAGCCGGGCAGCGCCGTGGCTGCCGCCCCCGAGGAAGGGGGAGAAGAGGCAGAGGTCGAGGTCGAGGTCGAGGTCGAGGTGGCGCCGCTTCCCGGTGCCGGACCGGCGGGCGAGGGCGACGATCTCGAGCGGCTGCTGGCCGAGGAAGAGGAGATCGAGCGCCGCACCCGGGTCGAGCATCACGAGACGCCGCACTTCCGCAAGGAGACCGACTGATGCTCATGCCCAAGAAGGTCAAGCACCGCAAGCACCATCGCGGGCGCACCGACGGGGCGGCCAAGGGCGGCACCTCGGTGAACTTCGGCGACTTCGGCATCCAGGCCCTCGAGCCCGGCTGGCTCACCCAGCGCCAGATCGAGGCGGCCCGAATCGCCATGACCCGCCACGTGAAGCGCGGCGGCAAGGTCTGGATCCGGGTCTTCCCCGACAAGCCGGTCACCCAGAAGCCGGCCGAGACCCGCATGGGGTCGGGCAAGGGCAACCCCGAGCACTGGGTGGCGGTGGTGCGCCCCGGCCGCATCCTCTTCGAGCTGGCCGGCGTCGACGCCACCTTGGCCAAGGAGGCCATGGAGCGCGCCATCCAGAAGCTCCCGCTCAAGGCCCGGTTCGTGGTGCGACCCGGCACGCACGGCACGGCAGAGGTGGAGGTCTGAGCATGGTCACCGCTGGCGAGCTGCGCGAGCTCGACGACGAGGAGCTCGAGACCCGGCTGTCGGAGTACCGACGTGAGCTGTTCAACCTCCGGTTCCAGCTGGCCACCGGACAGCTGGACAACGTCGCCCGCCTCGCCGGGGTCCGAAAGGACGTGGCCCGGGCGCTCACGGTGCTGCGCGACCGGGAGATCGCCCTGTCCGAAGGCCGCGAGCCCATCCCGCCTCCGCTGTCCGGCCCCGCCCCTGTGCGCCGTTCCCGCCCCCGCCAGCAGGCGGCCGAAGAGGAGCCCGAGGCCCTCGAGGCCGAGGGGTTCGAGGACGAAGAGGAGTACCTGGACGAGGACGAGGACGTCGTCGACGAGGACGTCGACACCGGCGACGCCGGCGAGGAGGAGTGATGGCCGAGGACGAGGCCCAGGCGGACCGGCGGGGGACCCGGAAGGTCCGGGAGGGCACTGTCGTGTCCGACAAGATGGACGCCACCGTGGTGGTGGCGGTCATCGAGCGCGTCCGCCACTCGCGTTACGGCAAGACCGTGCAGCGCACCACCAAGCTCTACGCCCACGATCAGGCCAACGACGCCAAGGTCGGGGACCGGGTACGCATCATGGAGACCCGCCCCGTTTCCAAGACCAAGCGCTGGCGGGTCACCGAGGTCCTGGAGCGTGCCCGGTGATCCAGCAGGAGTCCCGGCTCAAGGTGGCCGACAACTCCGGTGCCCGAGAGGTGCTGTGCATCAAGGTGCTGGGCGGGTCCCGCCGGCGCTATGCCGGCATCGGGGACGTGTTCGTGGCCACGGTCAAGGACGCCATCCCGGGGGCGGCGGTGAAGAAGGGCGAAGTGGTGAAGTGCGTGGTGGTGCGCACCGCCAAGGAACGCCGTCGTCCTGACGGCAGCTACATCAAGTTCGACGAGAACGCCGCCGTGCTCATCAACGAACAGCAGCAGCCACGCGGCACCCGCATCTTCGGTCCCGTTGGCCGTGAGCTGCGCGACAAGCGCTTCATGCGGATCGTCTCTCTCGCTCCGGAGGTGCTGTGATGCGCATCCACAAGGGTGACACCGTCCAGGTCCTGTCCGGCAAGCACCGGGGCCGGCGCGGCGTGGTGATGAAGGCCATGCCCAAGGCGGGCAAGGTGGTGGTCGAAGGCGCCAACATGGCCAAGCGCCACAGCAAGCCGCGGGGTGCCACCATGCAGGGCGGCATCATCGACAAGGACATGCCGCTTCCCGTGTCGTCGGTGGCCATCGTGTGCGCTGCCTGCGGGCCGTCGCGCATCGGGCTGCGGGTGGACGAGCAGGGCCGGAAGATCCGTGTGTGCAAGAAGTGCGGGGCCGACCTGTGAGCGCGTCCATGACGGCGGCACGGGCCAAGCCCAGGCTCAAGGAGCGCTACGACACCGAGCTGCGCGCTCGGCTCAAGGACGAGCTGGAACTGGCCAACATCATGGAGGTGCCTCGCCTCGAGAAGATCGTGGTGAACATGGGGGTGGGCCGGGCCACCCAGCAGGCGTCGCTCATCGAGGGGGCGGTGCGCGACCTCGAGGTCATCACCGGCCAGAAGCCGGCCGTCACCCGGGCCCGCAAGTCGATCGCCAGCTTCAAGCTGCGTGCCGGGATGCCCATCGGGGCCAAGGTCACCATGCGGGGCGATCGGGCCTGGGAGTTCCTGGACCGGCTCATCTCCCTGGCCATCCCCCGCATCCGGGATTTCCGGGGGCTGTCGTCCACCTCGTTCGACGGCCGGGGCAATTACACCTTCGGGGTCACCGAGCAACTCATCTTCCCCGAGGTCGACTACGACCGCATCGACACCACCAGGGGCATGGACATCACCGTCTGCACCACCGCCCGCACCGACACCGAGGGCCGGGCCTTCCTGTCCGCCTTCGGGTTCCCCTTCAGGCAGGAGAACGTCTAGCGACATGGCCAAAAAGGCACTCATCGAGAAGCAGCAGCGCACGCCCAAGTTCAAGGTCCGGGCCTACACCCGGTGCCGACGTTGTGGCCGGCCCAAGGCCGTCTACCGCAAGTTCGGGTTGTGTCGCATCTGCCTGCGCGAACTGGTCCACGCCGGGGAGATCCCCGGCGTGACCAAGGCGAGCTGGTGAGGGGAGGAGCGGGTCCATGACCATGACCGATCCCATCGCCGACATGCTCACCCGCATCCGCAACGCCAACACGGCCATGAAGGACACGGTGCGGATGCCCAGCTCCAAGCTCAAGGAGAACCTGGCCGGCGTCTTGGAGCGCGAGGGATACATCGAGGGCTTTTCGGTGGCGCCGGCGACCAGGCACCCGGGGAACGTGCTCGAGATCACGCTCAAGTACTCGCCCGAACGGGTCCGGACCATCGCCGGGCTGCAACGGGTGTCCAAGCCGGGGCTGCGCATCTACGCCCAAGCCGACAGGATGCCCCGGGTCCTCGGGGGCATGGGCGTGGCGGTGGTGTCCACCAGCCACGGGCTCATGACGGACCGTGAGGCGCGCCAGCAGCGCGTGGGGGGCGAGGTGCTCTGCTATGTCTGGTGAGCTCCCGGCTTGGTGCCGGGACGTCCCGGTGAGGAGGTGACGAGGAGATGTCGCGCATCGGCAAGGCCCCGGTGCCGCTGCCCAGCGGAGTCATGGTGCAGCTGTCCGAGAGGACGGTCACGGTGACCGGGCCCCAGGGCACCCTGTCGCGCTCCATCCCCGGCGCCATCACCGTCCGCCAGGAGGACTCCACCGTGGTGGTCGAGCGGCCCGACGACGAGCGCCACAACCGGGCGCTGCACGGGCTCACCCGCTCCCTGGTCGCCAACATGGTGACCGGCGTCACCCAGGGATTCACCAAGGAGCTCGAGATCGTGGGCGTCGGGTACCGGGCCCAGCCCCGGGGCCCCCAAGCCATCGAGCTGGCCCTCGGCTTCTCCCACCCGGTGGTGGTCGACGCCCCCGAAGGGGTGACCTTCGAGGTGCCCGTGCCCACCCGCATCGTGGTGAAGGGGATCGACAAGGAGAAGGTGGGCCAGGTGGCGGCGGACATCCGCAAGATCCGCAAGCCCGAGCCCTACAAGGGAAAGGGCGTGCGCTACGCCGGTGAGCGCGTCATGCGCAAGGCCGGCAAGGCGGCCAAGTAACCATGTCCATCACCGCAGCGAAGAAGCGCGCCTTGCGCCTGCGCCGCCACGCCCGGGTGCGCAAGAACATCACCGGCACCGCCGAGCGGCCCCGTCTGGCCGTGTTCCGCTCCGCCCGTCACATCTCGGCCCAGATCGTCGACGACTCGACCGGCCGCACCCTGGCCCAGGCCACCACCGTGGAGGCAGCGCTTCGCGGATCGCCCGGGTCCAACCAGGAAGCGGCTGCCGCCGTGGGACGATTGGTGGCCGACCGGGCCAAGGCGGCCGGCATCACCCGGGTCGTCTTCGACCGGGGCGGCAACCGGTACCACGGGCGGGTGGCCGCACTTGCCGACGCGGCCCGCCAAGCAGGACTGGAGTTCTGATGATCGACGGACAGTTCGAGGAGCGCACCATCCGGGTCAACCGGGTGGCCAAGGTCGTGAAGGGCGGCCGACGGTTCTCCTTCACCGCCCTCATGGTGGTCGGCGACGGCAACGGCCGGGTCGGGCTCGGCTACGGCAAGGCCAAGGAGGCCGGACTGGCCGTGCAGAAGGGCATCGAGGAGGCCCGCAAGAACATGTTCGATGTCCCCTTGGCCGGGAGCACCATCACCCATCCCGTCATCGGGGAGTCGGGTGCGGGACGGGTGCTGCTCAAGCCGGCTGCCCCGGGTACCGGGGTGATCGCCGGAGGAGCGGCCCGGGCCATCTTGGAGATGGCCGGGATCCACGACATCCTGTGCAAGTCGCTCGGCTCCTCCAACGGCATCAACGTGGCCCACGCCACCATCGCCGGGCTGCGCCAGCTGCGTCGTCCCGAGGACGTGGCCCGGCTCCGGGGGCGCCCGGCCGACGAGCTCGTGCCCCGGGGCGTGCTGCGCGCCTACAGGGAGCGCCAGCGGGCCGGTGACCTGTTCCAGCAGGTGGGGTCGTGAGCCCGGCGTCGCGCTCGAAGGTCGCCGACTCGGCCACCGACGCCCTGCGGGTGACCCAGGTGCGCTCGGCGGTCGGCGCCAAGCCCAAGCACCGGGGCACGTTGCGTGCGCTCGGCCTCCGGGGCGTCGGTCGCACCCGCCTTTTGCCCGACCGCCCCGAGATCAGGGGCATGTTGGCGCGCGTACCTCACCTGGTCGAGGTCGAGCCGGCCACCGCCACCGAGCTCTCCGCCGAGCGCTCCCGCATCGAGGCCGTGCGGGCCGAGCACCGCGTCGCCGAGGGCCGGCACGCAGGGGAGGAGGACCGGTCATGAAGGTGCACGACCTGCGCCCCCCGGCCGGGGCCCAGCGGGACCGGCGCCGGGTGGGACGGGGCATCGCCGGAAAGGGTGGCAAGACGGCCGGGCGTGGCACCAAGGGTCAAGGGGCGCGCGACACCGTCCCGGTGGGCTTCGAGGGTGGCCAGCTGCCCCTGGCCCAGCGCGTCCCCAAGTTGAAGGGATTCCGCAACCCGTTCCGGGTGTCCTACGCCGCGGTCAATCTCGACACGCTCGAGGCGCTCGGGGCGGACGCCGTCACCCCCGAGGTGCTGCACCAGGCCGGCTTGGTACGCAAGGGTGCACTGGTCAAGGTCTTGGGGCGGGGGGAGCTGCACCGGGCCGTCGAGCTGCGCGTCCACGCCGTGTCGGCGTCGGCCCGGTCGGCTGTGGAGGCGGCGGGGGGAAGGATCGAGCTGCTCCCGCCGCCCTTCGGACACGGGCGGCCACCAGCGCGGGGGAACGCGCTCACCAACCGATAGCCTTCTGCTCCGGGGAGCCGGAGACCGGTCGCTGTGCCCCGACCCCGGAGCACGTGGGAGGAGCGGCGTTGCTCTCGAGCCTCAAGAACATCTTCAAGGTTCCCGACCTCCGCAACAAGGTCGTCTTCACCCTGTTCGTCGTCGGGCTCTACCAGCTCGGGGCGAACATCATCACGCCCTACATCTCCATCAGCCAGGTCCAGGTCCTGGAGCAAGAGGCCAAGCAGGCCGGGATCCTCGGCTTCCTGAACCTGTTCTCGGGCGGCGGGCTCTTGCGCATGGCCGTCTTCGGGCTGGGGATCATGCCCTACATCACCAGCTCGATCATCATCCAGCTGCTGTCCACGGTGATCCCCAAACTCGAGGAGTGGCGGGACCAGGGGGCGGTGGGACAGAAGAAGCTCACCCAGACCACCCGCTACCTCACCATCGGCCTGGCTCTGCTCCAGTCCTCGGGACTGGTCTACGTCTTCCACAGCGGTGCGTCGAGCTTGTTGGGGAGCAACACGAACATCGACCTGATCCCCAACTTCACCCTGTGGAAGGCCGGCTTCATCGTGCTCACGCTCACCGCCGGCACGTCCTTCGTCATGTGGCTCGGCGAGCTCATCACCCAGCGCGGTGTCGGCAACGGCATGTCCATCCTCATCTTCGCCAACGTGGTGGCCGGTATCCCCGCCGGAGGGGCGGCGGTGCTGGCCGAAGGGGGCCGGCTCAAGTTCGGGGTCATCGTGGGGCTGACCGTCGTCCTGATCCTGGTCGTGGTGTTCATGGAGCAGGGCCAGCGTCGGATCCCGGTGACCTTCGCCAAACGGGTCGTGGGCCGGCGAACCTACGGCGGGTCCTCCACCTACATCCCCCTCAAGGTCAACCAATCGGGGGTCATCCCGATCATCTTCGCCAGCTCGCTGCTCTACATCCCGGTGCTGGCCGCCAACATCATCCCCAACACGGCGTTCCGCAACTTCGTGAACAACCACATCCAGCCCACCAGCCTGGTGTACGTCCTCACCTACGGCATCCTCATCTTCGCCTTCACCTTCTTCTACGTGTACGTGGCCTTCGACCCTCACCAGCAGGCCGACATCATCAGGAAGCAGGGCGGCTACGTCCCCGGCATCCGGCCCGGCCCGCCCACCGAGCGCTACCTGGCCCGGATCCTCAACCGCATCACCGTGCCCGGCGGCTTCTACTTGGCCGTAGTGGCCGTGCTGCCGTCGCTGCTCATGGCCCTGTGGAACCTGCGCGCCTACCCGTTCTACGGGACGACGCTGCTCATCTCCGTGGGTGTTTCGCTGGAGACCATGAAGCAGATCGACAGCCAGTTGATGATGCGGAACTACGAGGGCTTCCTGAAGTAGCGACGCGTGGTCCCAGGCATCAAGCTCGTGGTGCTCGGCAAACAGGGCGCCGGCAAGGGAACCCAGTGTGTGCGACTGTCGCACCACTACGTCGTCCCCCACATCTCCACCGGCGACATGCTCCGGGGGGCGGTGAAGACCGGCTCGGAGCTCGGCGCCAGGGTGAAGAAGGTGATGGAGAGCGGCGAGCTGCTCGGTGACGAGCTCATCATGGAGATGGTGGGCGAGCGCCTGGCCGAGCCCGACGCCCGGGCCCGGGGCTTCATCCTCGACGGATGTCCCCGGACCTTGAAGCAGGCCGAGATGCTGGCCGCCCTGCTCGTCCCGGGCGACATCGACCTGACCGTCGACATCGAGGTGCCCACCTCCCAGGTGCTGAGACGCCTGGCCGCCCGGCGGGTGTGCGTCGACTGCGGGACCAACTACTCGGTGTCGGCCCCGCCCCGGGTCAACTGGACCTGCGACATCTGCGGTGGCGAGGTGATCCAGCGTGACGACGACAGCGAGGAGGCCATCGGGCGCCGTCTCGAGCTCTACGAGCGGCAGACCGCCCCGCTCATGGAGTTCTACGACAAGCGCGGCCAGCTGGCCAAGGTGGACGGGCGAGGTGCCCCCGACACCGTGCTGCGCCGCATCATCCGGGCCGTGGAGGACCGCCGGAGCCGGTGGGGGGCGGGCCGGTGAGGCGCACCGCCGAGGAGATCGCCAAGATGCGCAAGGCGGGACGGGTCGTGGCCGAGATGCACGCCGCCACCCGGGAGGCGGCCAAGCCCGGGGCCACCACCGCCGAGCTCGACGCCGTGGCCCGCGACGTCCTCGATCGCCGTGGGGCGCGCTCGAACTTCCTGAACTACCGGGGCTTCCCGGCGGTGATCTGCACCTCGCCCAACGACATGATCGTCCACGGCATCCCCGGCCCCTACGTGCTCGAGGAGGGCGACATCATCTCGATCGACTGCGGGGCCATCGTCGAGGGCTACCACGGCGACGCCGCCTTCACCATGGCCGTGGGGGAGGTGAGCCCGCTCGCCGCCGGGCTCATCGAGACCACCGAGCGCAGCCTGTGGGCCGGCATCGACCAGCTCCGCCCTGGCAACCGCCTCCACGAGGTGGGCAGGGCCGTCCAGCAGGTGGCCGAGGCAGCCGGCTTCTCGGTGGTGCGGGAGTACGTCGGCCACGCCATCGGGACGGCCATGCACGAGGAGCCCCAGGTGCCCAACTACTGGCCCGGGACAGGCGGCCCGGCGCTCAAGGCGGGCATGGTGTTCGCCGTGGAGCCCATGGTGAACGCCGGGTCCCCGGCCACCCGGCTCCTCGAGGACGGCTGGAGCGTGGTCACCGCCGACGGGGCCCTGTCCGCCCACTTCGAGCACACCATCGCCGTGACCGAGGACGGCCCCGAGGTCCTCACCTTGCCCTGAGCACCCGAGCGCGTCCGCCCTGGATGGCGGGCGTGGCCGGCGTGTATGCTTTTGAGTCGGCTCGTCGGGCCGGGGCCAGCCTCGAACGTCCCGGTCACCGACCCGCCAGCCCCCGTCCAGCCGGCCCCTGTGGGCTGGCCCCAGGCGGGCCCGGCCCCTGCAGGCGGCACACGCCGAACGCGGCCGGTACGGCAGTCAGATCGAGGAGGAGTCACCTGCCCAAGCCCAAGGAGGATGCCATCGTGCTCGAGGGGACGGTCGTCGAGCCGCTCCCCAACGCCATGTTCCGAGTGGAGCTGGAGAACGGGCACAAGGTGCTGGCCCACAGCTCCGGGAAGATGCGCATGCACCGCATCCGGATCCTCCCCGGCGACAGGGTGCAGGTGGAGATCACGCCCTACGACTTGAGCCGGGGGCGGATCACCTACCGCTACAAGTAGGGCGAGCGAGGACAGACAGGGCCATGAAGGTACGACCGAGCGTCAAGCCGATGTGCGAGAAGTGCAAGGTGATCCGCCGCCACGGGGTGGTCATGGTCATCTGCGAGAACCCCCGTCACAAGCAGCGCCAGGGCTGAGCGGCCCGACAGGAAAGGACGAAGCAGGGTGGCACGTATCGCCGGAGTGGACATTCCCCGCGAGAAGCGGCTCGAGGTGTCCCTGACCTACATCTATGGGGTGGGCCCCACCCTGGCCAAGCAGGCCATCGAGGCCACCGGCACCAACCCCGACACCCGGGTCCGTGACCTCACCGACGAGGAGGTGACCCGGCTGCGGTCCTGGATCGACGGCAACGTGAAGGTCGAGGGCGACCTGCGCCGGGACGTGGCCCAGGACATCAAGCGCAAGATGGAGATCGGCAGCTACCAGGG
>JASHUM010000083.1 GCA_030040015.1 Acidimicrobiales bacterium | reverse complement strand
GCCGCTCCTGACGCCGACCACCGCCGCAGCGGGTCCCCGTCAGGGGGCTCGACCTTGACGACGTCGGCGCCGCCGTCGGCCAGGATCTTCGTGCAGTAGCCGCCGGCGATCCCGGTCGACAGGTCGACGACGACCCACCCCCCGAGTGGCGGCTCCGGCTCCGGCATGTGGGCGCGTTCACTCCGCCTTGGCGCGGCCTGATTTGCTCAGCCGGAACCCGGGCGGGAATTGGTCGTCGTTGACCTTCACCGCCTTGCCCAGTCCCGACTCGTAGACGTCGCGGCCGAGCATCAGGTCCTGGCCATCGGGCTTCACGGCTCCCCCCATGTTCTCGAGCATGGCGCTCATGATGCTGCCCATGTACTCGCCCTGGAACTGTTTCATCACCTGGAAGAAGGTCTTCTGCATGACCACGGCGTCCGTGGGGCGGGACAGCGAGCACGCCTTGGCGTACTTGGCCACCTCGTGCTCGAGGTCGTCCCTGGGCACGACGCTGTTGACGAAGTCGCACTCGTACATCTCTCTGGCCGTGAAGGGCCGCCCGGTGAAGACCATCTCCTGGAACTTGCGGATACCCATGGTCATGGCCCATGCCCACATGCGCGGCCCCCAGCCCACGTACCGGAAGGCGGGATGGCCGAAGAGCGTGTCCTCCGAGGCGATGACGAGGTCGGCGTCGGCCGCTTGGTAGAAGTGCCAGCCGTAGCAGTAGCCCTTGGCCTCGACGATGCTGATCTTCTTGAAGTCCTGGAGCGTGCGACAACCCGACCGGACATCGGCGTACCAGTAACCGAGGGTGGCCCCGCTCCCCCGGAAGGTCTTGCCGGGCGGGTAGGACACGTCTTCCCCGTCGAGCTGCAGCTCCTCCCGCAACGCCGCTTCGGGCCCCTCGGCCATCAAGGCGCCGAGCTCGGGCAGGTCGGCCCCCGACCCGAAGTCGTCCCCGGCCCCCCGCACGACGAGAACCTTCACGTCGTCGTCGACGTTGGCCAAGTGCAGCAGATGGGCGTAGCGCAGCCGCATGGCGATCGTCGGCGCGTTCAGGTGCTCGGGCCGGTTCAGGGTGATCGTGGCGATCTTGGTCGAGGCGTCCTTGTCGTAGAGAAGGACCTCCTCAGGATCGGGCTGTGCGGTCTTGCTCATGGATCGTGCTCGATTCGTCGTCGGTCGATGCGGCAGTGGGGTTCGGAGACGGTCAAGACGGCAGGCCGAGGAACTCGACCACGTTGCCGCTCACGACGCGGGCGGCGTTCTCACGGCCGACTGCGCCGACCACGGCGGCGAGGGACTTCTCCGAGTAACCGAAGGTGCTCTCGTTGTGGGGGAAGTCGGACGACCACATGACCTTGTCGATGCCGATCCGGTCGACCAGGTCGAGGCCGAGCGGGTCGTACATGAACGAGGAGTACATGTTGGTGTCCCAGTAGTGCCGGACGTCGTGCTCGAGCTCGGTGTCCAGCATGTGGCGGAACGACGCGTACATGTGCTCGGCGTCCTGGATGGCGCCCGGTACCCAGTTGATCCCGCCTTCGAACCAGCCGATGCGCAGAGTCGGATGGCGGTCGAGGAGCCCGGTCAGCACGTAGCGCCCGAACATCTCCCGGAACGAAGCGACGTTGTGGATCATGCCGACCGCGTACGTGTTCGTGGCGCACGGCGCCGAGAGCGGCGCCTCGCCGATGTGGTGGGCGATGGGCAAGCCCGCCTCCTCGATGGCGTCCCACACACCGGCCATGGCCGGACCGTTGTAGTCCAGGGGCTTGCCGTCGGGCCCGTTGCCCGGCTTGAGCGGGAGGACGTAGGTCCGCACGCCGAAGGACTTGAGCTCCTGGAGCGTGCGCCGTGCCCCCTCGGCATCCCACCAGTTGATGAGCCCCACGCCGTAGAAGCGGCCCGGCGCCTTGTCCTGCAGATCGGCCAGGTACTCGTTGTAGACCCGGAAGCACAGCTCCCGGACTTCGGTGTCCGGGTAGTAGAGCAACGCCATGAGGGCGTTGGCGAACGCCAGCTCCCTGGTGACCCCGTCGCCCCGGAGCTGCTCCAGGCGCTCCGCCATGGTGCCTGTGCTCGAACCGGGCAGCGGGTCGTACTGGGTGAGCACCCCGGTGAACTCCTTGGGCAGGAACTGCCGATCGCCGGCGGCCAGGTTCCAGGCGTCGTCGCGGTAGACGACCCGGGGGACGCGCTCCTTCAGGGCTTCGGGGGCGCGGTCGTAGAAGATGTCCTCGGACAGCGAGATGTGGTTGTCGGCCGAGAACACCTCGGTGCCGGCGGGAAGGCCCAGCGAAGCGCCGTCGGCGTGTCCGTGGCGGTCCTTGGGGGGGCCGAGTCCCTCGGGTGGATAGACCTCGAGCGTGCCACCTTGACGGGCCATGCCATCTCCCCTCGACGGCGTCGATCCCCTCCGACGACTCGGCACCGTATTACTTCGACGTCGTAGTGTTGTCAAGGAGCGGCGGGCCCGGCGCTGCCGGGGGAGATCCGAGTGCTGCTGTGTACGATCTGGGGCGATGACCGCGAGCCGGAGCTTGTCGTTCGACCCGGTCCTCGCCGCCCGCGACGTCTGGAGGGCGAGGGGCTGGGGGGAGGCGTCGACGGGCATGGCGGCGGTGACGTCGATCATGCGGGCGCATCAGCTCTTCCTGGCCAAGGCCAACGAGGTCTTGCGGCCGTTCGACCTCACCTTCGCCCGTTACGAGGTACTGGCCTGGTTGGCCTGGAACGCCGAATGCGGACAGCTGTCGCTGTCGCAGATCGCCGAACGACTGCAGGTGACCCCGGCCACGGTGACGAACGCCATCGACCGGCTCGAGGCCGACGACCTGGTGCGACGCCTCCCTCACCCGAGTGACGCCCGCACCACCTTGGCCGAGATCACCGCCCGGGGGCGCAGGGCCGTGGCGGCTGCCACCGGCGAGCTCAACAGCAGCGTCTTCGAGGCGGTACAGCTGTCCCAGACCGAGATGGAGTCGCTCATCCGGTTGCTGGTGAAGGTGCGCATCGAAGCAGGCGACTTCACCACCGGCGCCACCCGCAAGAGCTCCTGACCCGCTAGCGGTCCTGCTCCAGGTGGGCCAAGAAGGCCCGCGACCAGTCCATGAGATCGGACGGCACGAAGTAGCCCCTCTCGTCGTTGATGGCCGCCCAGTGCTCGGCCACGTCCTCGGGAGCCGGCTGCCCGCCGGGGTGGACGTACCCTTCGGTCGACGCCGTGAACAGGCGGGCGAAGCGCCGGGCGCCCGCCGTGTAGGTCTCCCCGCTCACCGGGCACTGCTCGTGGGCCAGGAAGACGGCCATGGGGACGACGAGCCTGGGGGCCATGTCCTCGCCCCGGGGACCACCGGCACTGGAGTCGCTGCGCCCCGCCATCCGGGTGTAGGCGGCGGGGGCGATGCAGTTGACCTTGATCCCGTGACGGACACCCGCCAACGCGGCGCTGCGCATGAGCCCCACCACTGCTGCCTTGGCCGTGGCGTAGGACAGGTTGTCGCGCCGGCCCAGCATCCCGGTGGAAGTGGTGAGGACGATGCGGCCGTACTCCTGGTCCGCCATGTGGGGCCAGGCGGCCCGCATGGTGTGAAACGACCCGAAGACGTGCACGGCCAGATGGCGCTGCAGGTTCTCGGAGTCCACGTCCGGCAGGCCGCCCCAGCGCACGATGCCGGCATTGTTGACGAGGACGTCGATCCTCCCGAAGTGGTCGAGCGCGGCGCCCACGACGGCTCGGGCACCAGCGGGGTCGGCCACGTCGCTCGTGTCGGCTGCCGCCGTGCCTCCGGCGGCGGCGATCTCGGCCACGACGCCGGCGGCAGGAGCTTCGTCGGCGCCGTCGCCCTCCATGGAGCCACCCAGGTCGTTGACGACGACGCTGGCGCCGCGGTCGGCCAGGGCCAGCGCGTACGCCCGGCCGATCCCGCGCCCGGCGCCGGTGACCACCGCCACCCGGCCGGCGAAGGAGAGCGGGCTCACGCCGCCGGCCTCAGCCACGCGTGAGCGGACCGGATGCCGCGCTCAGGCGGCGACGGGGGCGCTGAAGCCCAGCAGCCCGCCGAGCGTTCCCCCCAGGATGGCAGCGCGCTCGTCGGCCGGCACTCCGGCGAACTGGGTTGCGATCAGCTCCCGGCTGCCCCGGAACGTCCCCTCGGCGTGCGGATAGTCGTTGCCCCACACGATGGCCGACACGCCGGTGATGTGACGGGAGGCGACGGCGACGGGGTCGTCCTGGAACGACACGTGGAACTGGCGTCTGACGTACTCGCTGGGAGTGAGCGGATAGGGCCACTTCTCGTTGAGACGGAACAGCTGGCCCATGTTGGGCTGGTCGGTGGGCGGGCGGGTCTCGTCCCAGTGGCCGAGCCACCAGTCGGCGTCCTGCCCGACGCCGGTGACCCAGCACTTGTCCATGGCTCCGACCAAGGAGGCGAGCCAGTGGGCGTTGAACTCGATCAAGGCGAAGTGCAGGTCCGGGAATCGCTCGGCTACGCCACCACCGATGAGCTCGCAGATGACCTGCTGGGGGACCAGGGTGCTGTAGATGCACTGGGTGACCATCCGCTTGGATGCCGTCTTGGCCGTCATCGGTTGATTCACCTGGGCGGCGTTCTCCATCACGACCCTGAGCGTCGTCGACTCGGGGTCGTCGACCTTGACACCTCCGGTCTGGGTGTGGATGAACACGTGCACGCCGTTGGCCTGGGCCGCCGCCCACACCGGGTCGTAGTCGGGGGAGTAGTAGGGCCTGGGCGGCACAGCCGGGAGGAGCACGGCACGCAATCCTGCCGCCGCCACCCGCTCGATCTCGGCGACGGCATCGGCGATGTCGGTGATGGGCACCGGCGCCGTAGGGGCGATGCGAGAGAAATAGGGGGTGAAACGCTCGATGACGTAGTCGTTGTAGACCCGGGCGTGGCCCATCGAGAGCTCGTGGTCGTCTGAGTAGAGACCGAACAGCGAGAGGTTGGGATGCATGACGGCGACGTCGACGCCGTCGAGGTCCATGTCCTCGAGGATCGCCTCGGGGTCGCCCTCCGGCATCCGCCCGCCCGTCTGGCGGTAGCGGGAGATGGTCCAGCCCTCGAATCCCGGTGTGTGCAGGCGACGGAACACCCTGGCGCCCCCCTCGACCAGGGGCTCGATCTCGAAGTCCTCCTCCCACACGCCGCGGTCGCGCAAATGGGCGGGAAGGCGCGTGGTGAAGAGATCGGTGGGCTCCAGGATGTGCCCGTCCGCCGAGACGACGAATTCTCTCTGCGTCATGCCCCCGCCGATGATAAACCAACCGGTCGGTACAAGCAATGGCCGGCCACACCGGGGCGGCGCGCTCTGAGCTGGGAGAACCGGGAGAAGGAGCACTCGTGGCGAAGCGGTGGAAGGAGCGCCCCTCCGGCTCGACGTGGGGTGACTGGGGCGACGACGACGAGCTCGGGCGAATCAACCTGCTCACCCCGGAGAAGGTCCTCCAAGGCGTGGGCGAGGTGGAGGCCGGCATCAGCTTCTGTCTCAGCCTGCCCCTCGACTTCCCCGGTGGCACGGCGCTGAACCAGCGGCGCCACCCACCGGTGCTGGCGCCGACCGAGGACATGAGGGGCAACTCCGGCGCCTTCTACAACGTCCACATGAAGGACATGGAGGAGGGTCACCCCAAGTACGTCGACGTGTGGGCGGACGACGTGGTCACCCTGTCGTTGCAGTACTCGACCCAGTGGGACTCCTTGGCCCATGTGGGTGCCGAGTTCGACGCCGACGGCGACGGGGTCGAGGAGGCCGTCTACTACAACGGGTACAGAGGGGGGGTCGACGTCGTGGGGCCCCGAAGCGATGCCCGCGGAGACGGCTCCAGCCATCTGTGCTTCGCCCATCATCTCGGCCTGGAGCACATGGCCGCCACCGGCGTGCAGGGACGTGGCGTGCTCGTCGACCTGGCCCGCCACCTCGGTCACGACTTCAGGCTGGTCGATCTGGAGACGCTCCAGGCGGTCATGGCGGTCGACGACGTGGTCGTGGAACCCGGTGACATCCTGCTGCTGCACACCGGGTTCGCCACAAAGGTCCTCGAATGGGACCGTGAGCCCGACGCCGCGCAGATCCACCGCACGTGCTGCTCCCTCGACGGCCGCGACCAGGCGTTGCTCGGGTGGATCGCCGACTCCCGGATCGCCGCCCTCGTGGCCGACAATTACGCCGTGGAGGGGCTCATCGGCCGCGACCGGGACGAGAGCCGCCACTCGTTCCTCCCTGTCCACCACCTCTGCCTGTTCCGGCTCGGAGTCCCGCTCGGGGAGATGTGGTACCTGCACGAGCTGGCCGGCTGGCTGCACGAGCACGGCCGGAGCCGTTTCCTCCTGACTGCGCCTCCGTTGCGCCTGCCCGGCGCGGTGGGGTCGCCCCTCACGCCGGTGGCGACGGTGTGAGCGGCCCGGCACCTCAGGCCGAGCGCGACGGCGACGCGGCGCGTCCCAACCGGAACGGCTCGTAGTCGCTGTCTACGACCTCGGCGATCGTCGAGAACAGCTTGGGGCGGCCACCCGAGTTGAGCAGGTACTTCTTCGGCTTCCCCGGGATGTTCGTCCCGAAGTAGTAGCTGATCTCGCCGAACGTGGACTTGGCCGCCCCGCGGTCGATCATCGCCGTCCATCGTCGCTCGGCGGCGGGGTCGACCTCGATGGTGTCGTAGCCGTGGTCCCGGGCGTGGACGAGTGTGTCGGTGACGAAGTCGACTTGATCACCGTTGTAGCGCGGGTTGTTCCCTGCGGCGGCATGAGGACCACCGGGGAAGAACAGGTTCGGGAAACCGGCCGTCTGTACCCCGAGGAACGTCTTGGGCCCATCGGCCCAGTACTGGGCCAGGGTGAGGCCGCTTCGGCCCACGACGCCCATACGGAGCAGGGCGCCGGTGCCGAAGTCGAAGCCGGTGGCCCATACCACGATGTCGAACTGGCGCTCCCCTTCGGCGGTCTCGATGCCCGTCTCGGTCATGCGCAGGATCGGGGTCTCGTGCAGGTCGACGAGAGCAACGTTCGGCTTGTCGTAGGTCTCGTAGTAGCCGGCCACGAAGGGGGGCCGCTTCTCGGCGAAGCGATGGTCCTTGGGGATGAGTTTCTCGGCGGTGCAAGGGTCTTGGACGACGGCTCTGACCTTGGCGGAGATGAACGAACACCACTCGGCGTTCGCCTCTTCGTCGAGCATGACATCGGTGTAGTGGCTGATGAGCTTGGCGAAGCCGGGGCTGTTCCACATCTTCTCGAAGAAGCGCTGACGTGCCTCGGGTGGGTCCTCGGTGGACGCCCGGTCACAGGGCTGGTGCAGGAACCCGGCCATGGAGGAGTCGAGGGTCTGCTTGATCGATTCGAAATCGGTCCGCAGCCGGGCCTGCTCCTCGGGGGTGATCGGAGCGTTGTTGAGCGGCGTGCACCAGTTCGGCGTGCGCTGATACACGGTGAGAGAGGTCACCTCGTCGGCGATGACGGGGATGATCTGCACCCCGCTGGAGCCGGTGCCGATCACCGCTACCCGCTTGTTCCGGAAGTCGACCGGCGACGACGGCCACAGTCCCGTGTGGTACGACTCCCCGCCGTAGCCGTCACGTCCGGGGACATCGGGAAAGTAGGGCACCGACAGCACCCCGGTGGCAGCGACGAGGAAGCGCGCCGTGGTGGTCGCCCCGTCGGCTGCGGTCACCGACCATGTCCCCGACGCTTCGTCGTAGACGGCGGAGCCCACCCTGGCGCCGAGGCGGATGTGCCGGCGCAGGTCGAAGCGGTCGACCACGTGGTTGAGGTAGCGCTCGATCTCGGGCTGGCCGGCGAAGAGCTCGCTCCACTGCCACTCCTCGAACAGCTCCCTCGAGAAGAGGTAGGCGTACGTGTAGCTCTCAGAGTCGAACCGAGCCCCGGGGTAGCGGTTCCAGTACCACGTCCCGCCCACGCCCTCTCCCGCCTCCCACAGCGCGGCGGTGAAGCCTGCCTCGAGCGCCCGGTGGAGCTGGTAGATGCCGGTGATGCCGGCCCCGACGACGAGCACGTCGAGGGCCGGCGCGGGCCGGTCGTGCGGGGGACGATCCGTTGCGCGAACCTCGTATGCAGGAAATGGAATTGCCATTTCTTGTACCGATCGGTACGATACCGCGGTTCAGAGAGGGAGGCGCATGGCCGTCGCGCAGCGGAAGTGGTCGGCGCTCCCCGTGCCCTTCGCCATCGAGGTGCCCGATCGGGTCCCCAAGGAGCGCTACTACGACCCTGCCTTCTACCGGATGGAGGCCGACCTCCTGTGGCCCCGGGTCTGGCAGATGGCGTGCCGGCTGGAGGAGATCCCCGAGCCGGGGGACTTCGCCGAGTACGAGATCCTCGACCAGTCGATCGTGGTCGTCCGCGCCGAGGACGGCTCGGCCCGGGCCTACCAGAACGCCTGTCGGCACCGTGGGGTGAAGGTCGTCGAGGGACGGGGGACCCTCGAGAGCGGGTTCACCTGTCCCTTCCACGGATGGTGCTACGGCCTCGACGGGGCCAACACCTTCGTCTCCCAGAGGCGGACCTTCTCTGAGCACAACCTGGAGCCGGGGGACATCGACCTGACGGCGGTGCGTTGCGAGACGTGGGGTGGGTGCGCCTGGATCAACCTCGACGATGATGCCCCGCCCCTTCGGGACTATCTCGAGCCGATCGCCTCCATCCTCGACGCCTGGAAGGTGGAGTCACTGCGGACCGAGTGGTGGTACGCGTGCCGGCTGCCCGCCAACTGGAAACTCGCCCAGGAGGCATTCGTCGAGCAGTACCACGTGCTCGAGACACATCCCCAGCTGCGCCTGCCCGGGCGCTATCCGTCGCGCCAGGGAAGCTTCGACCCCAAGGTCTTCGTCGAGTCGGAGCTCGAGTACCTCCGCCTCATGAGCGAAGGCATGGCCGGCATGGTCCACGCCAGCGACGTCCGCATCGCCGAGGGACTGGCCGGCATCGAGCTGCCGGACGAGCCCCGGGCGGCCATGGATGTCTGGAACCGCACGCTCAACCACGAGGTGACACGACGCCACCGGGAGCTCGGCCACGACATGCCCGACATCAACGCCCTGCAGGACCAGGGCATCAACGAGCCGATGGCCTACTGCTTCCCGCACTACCTGGTGCTGCCCATGTACTCGAGCGCCTCGGCCTACCGGTTCCGGCCCCTCGGCCCCGAAGAGACGCTGATGGAGATCTGGTCGCTCACCAGGTTCCCGGTGGGGACGGAGCGTCCCCGCCCGGTCCCACCCGAGGTGTGGGCCAACGACGACGAGCGTTGGCCGCCCATCCCGGCTCAGGACTTCTCGAACGTCCCCCGCCAGCAGAAAGGCCTGCACGCCAACGGCTTCCACTACATGCGGCTGTCGGAGAAGAACGAGGGCCACATCTCGAACTACCACCGCGTCATCGACGCCTTCCTGGCCGGGCTCCCCTGGGAACGGCTGGTCCCGGCCATGCGGTCGGTCAACGTGCACCCCCTCGAGGTCCCGGTCCTGGATCTGGAGTTCTGAGCCATGACCGACTTCGACGCCATCGACTTCTTCCGCGACCGGTCGCTCGTCGCCGACCCGTATCCCTATTACGACTTCCTCCGCGGCCAGTGCCCGGTCCGCCCCGAAGCCCACCACGGTGTGGTCATGGTGACCGGATACGAGGAGGCCCTGGCCGTCTACCACGACCCGCAGATCTTCTCCTCCTGCAACTCGGTGACGGGCCCCTTCCCCGGCTTCCCCGTCCCCCTCGAGGGCGACGACGTCAGCGACCTCATCGAGCGTCATCGCGACCAGCTGCCGTTCAGCGACCAGCTGCCCACCTTCGACCCGCCCAAGCACACCGACCACCGCGGGCTGCTCATGAAGCTCCTCACCCCGGGGCGCCTCAAGGAGAACGAGGCGTTCATGTGGGAGTACGCCGACCGCCAGATCGACGAGTTCATCGACAGGGGGTCGTGCGAGTTCGTCTCCGAGTACGCCAGCCCCTTCGCCATGTTGGTCATCGCCGACCTTCTCGGGGTCCCCAAGGAGGACCACGCCCTGTTCCGCGAGAACCTGAGCCGGGCGACCGGGCTGGGCAGCACCGGCGACGACACGCTGGCCCACAGCCCTCTCGAGTTCCTCTACCAGCAGCTGTCCTCGTACGTGGAGGACCGCCGGCGTGAGCCGCGCGACGACATCCTGAGCGCACTGGCCACGGCCACCTTCAAGGACGGGTCGATTCCCGAGGTCATCGACGTCGTGCGAGTGGCGGCCAACCTCTTCGCCGCCGGGCAGGAAACCACCGTGCGGTTGCTGGCGGCATCCCTGCAGCACCTCTGCGACCATGCCGATTTCCAGGAGCAGCTTCGCACCGAGCGTCACCGGATCCCCAACTTCGTGGAGGAGATGTTGCGTTATGAAGGGCCGGTGAAGGGCGACTTCCGCCTGGCCCGTCGGGCCACCGTGGTGGGCGGGGTGGACATCCCGGCGGGAACGACGGTGATGGTGCTCAACGCAGCCGCCAACCGTGACCCCCGCAAGTTCGACCACCCCGAGGTGTTCGACCCCGATCGCGAGAACGCCCGGCAGCACGTGGCCTTCGGTCACGGCGTGCACGTCTGCCCGGGAGCCCCGCT
>JASHUM010000082.1 GCA_030040015.1 Acidimicrobiales bacterium | reverse complement strand
TTGCGCGACCTGCAGGCCATGGGGATGACGTCGGGCATCAACGCCCTCATCGTCGGCAACTACCTCACCACCTTGGGCCGGGCGCCGGCCGAGGACCTGCGGATGCTCGACGACCTGCGGATGCCGGTCGGCGCCCTCACCGGCGCCTTGTGACGGGGCCGAGAGGCTCGTCGTTCTGCCCGGGGTGCGGGCGCCCGACCGAGGGCTGCCCGGGCTGCCTCAGGACTCTCGACCCACCTCGCTTCTGTTCGAGGTGCGGAGCGCGGCTGACGGTGCGGGTCACTCCCACCGGGTACGTCGCACGTTGCCGGGCTCACGGGATCGTCGACCGGCCCTCGGGAACTCCCGAGCGTGGGAGAATGCCGTGATGGATCGCATCGGCGTGGTGGACACCACGTTCGCCCGCTACGACATGGGCGCAGAGGCGATCGACGAGCTCAAGCAGTGTCCCGGCCACGGCCAGCGCTTCGAGATCGTCCACCGGACCGTCCCGGGCTTCAAGGACCTCGGTGTCGAGTGCAAGCGCCTCATCGAGGAAGAGGACTGCGACATCGTCGTGGCGCTGGGCATGCCCGGAAAGGCGGCGATCGACCAGGTGTGCGCCCATGAGGCGTCGCAGGGCATCATGCTCGCCCAGCTGCTCACCAACACCCACGTCCTCGAGGTGTTCGTCCACGAGAACGAGGAGTCGGACCCCGAGAAGCTGGCCGCCGTCTGTGTGGACCGGGCCCGGAAGCACGCCCGGAACGCCTACTGGATGCTCTACGAGCCCGAGCAACTGACCCGGCGGGCCGGGCAGGGGGTGCGCCAGGGCTACTTGGACGCCGGTCCTCTGCTGTCCCCCCGACGCTGAACGCCGTCTTCGGCCGCTCAGCGGTCGAAGCCCATTCCGGTGTCCGGTTCGAGCGACCGGCCCCGCTCGCCGCCGAGGGCCATCCCCCGCCTCCGTAGCAGATCGTCGAGGCGGCGCTCGTCGAGGACGGTGCGCCCGCGGTCGACCCTTCGGGCGAGCTCGACCGACAGGGTGTGGGGGCGCTCCCCGACACCGGGGTGACCGTCCTCGCGCCACGGGCCGCCGGCGGGGCGCACGTCCGGCGAGCAGAGGAACCGGTCCACCCGCTCCTCGATCGCCGGCACCGACGAACCGAGCTCCTGCGTCGCTGCCCACGCCCTGACGACGTGCCGGCGGGCGAAGGTGTCTCCCGGCCGGCCGAGCGCTTCGAGCGCTTCCACGACGGCGCGGTCGGGCGCCGGACGCAGGGCCGGCGCGTCATCGGCGAGCCCACGAGAAGGCACCCGACCCAGCATCGCCTCGATCCTGCCAGGTCCGAGCCCGACGGTCCTGGCCCGCTGGCGCCAGCCCGGGCGGAGCTCGTCGACGGTGGTGCCGAGGTCCTTTGCGCTCCGGGTGACCACGGCGGCCACGCGCACGGCTCGGCGAGACGGCGACCTTGGGTCACACGCCTCTTGCTGGCGCGAGGCGAGATGGGCGGAGATCTCGGCCGCCCTGCAGGAGAACTCGAGGCGGGCCTCGTCGCTCACCCCGGCGACATCGGCCCGGCCACGGTGGAGCGGTCCCCAAGCCACGCCGAGCGACGACGTGAGCTCGTGGCGGAGCTGGGACTGGTACAGGGCACCGGCGGTGGCGGCGTGGGCGTAGACGCCGCGGCCGTCGAGCGCCGACCACGAGCCGTCCGGGCCGCGGCCCATGTTGGGAAGCACGACGTGGGTGTGGAGGTGTGGATCGAGCGCCCGGCTGGTCCTGTGCAGCCACGTCGCCCCCGGAGCGGCGTCCACTGCCACCGGGACCCGGCCGAGCTCGGCGTCGACCCGGCGCACGGCCAAGGCCCGGTCCTCCACGTACCCCATGGCGGCGACAACGGCCCGGTCGTGGCCCGACCGGACCGCACCGGACACCTCGTCGTCGCCCAGGGCGAAGAGCAGGCTCACCGACTTCGGCGCGCAGAAGGTGAGGTCGAAGGCGGCGACTCGGACACCACGGCGCCGAGCCCCGAGATCCTCACCGGTCCGGGGATGGCGGCCGGCGAGGAGCGCCTCGACGGACCAGGACTCGACCGACGCGACTCGACCGAGACCCAGCTCCTCCCGCATCCGCCCGAGCCACGACCCAGGAGGCTCCACTGCTCTGCCACCGAGGACGCCGGTGGGCTCGAGGTAATAGCGAGCGCCGCCTTCTCGTACCTTCGAGACGAGCAGCACGACGTGACGGTGACGAGGGCACCTGTCGGCGCACTTGCCCGAGACCTGGCGCGCCGGTTTGCCGGGTTCGGTGCCAGCCGGCTGTAGTGTCGCCCCTCGGTGTCGGCGCAGCTACGAGTTGTGGTGTTGCTGAGCGCACTTGCCATGGCGGTATGCGCCTGTTCCTCGGCGACGTCTGCTTCGAAGTTGCCGAAGTCGACGACGTCAACGACGGCGACGACGTCCACGACGACGCTCTCCGTCCCGGCCGCCACGAGCACGACGACGACCTCCGTGCCGGGCAACGGTTCGTCGGCGCCCCAGGACATCGTCCCCGACCAGGCCACCGAGGCCCAGCTCGAAGCGGCCTATGCCGCCTACATGGGGGACCCGCCCCAGGACATCGCCGGCACCGAGCAGGGATCGGTCTACGAGGCCTATCTGCCCCCGGCCGCGACGTACTGGGCGCTGGCCAGGTTCCTCCCGACCAGTGACGCCAGCGAACAGACCGTGGTGGGCATGCAGGACGGCGGCAACATCGGCATCTTCGACAAGTCGGCCAGCGGCTCGTGGACGATGATCGCCAAGGGGACCTCCCCCTTCTGCCCGTCGCGTTCGGCCATCCCGGCCGAGGTGCAGTCACTGTGGGGGCTCACCGACCCGCCCCAGTGCAGCTCCTGAGAGGCGCGTAGAGGCGCCTCGACGCGGCCGGCTCAGCCGGTCACTCCCGTCGTCTCCTCGGCGTAGCGCTCGAGCAAGCGGGCCGCCGCCCTGCGCCCGGAGTCGACCAACTCGGGCGGCCCGAGCACCCGGGCATGCGGCCCGAGGCGCAGCAGCAGCCGCTCGAACCAGACCGTGCTCGCCACGGCCAGTTCCACGTCCGCACCCCCGTCGCGCCTGGGGGTGACGCCAAGGGTCGGCACCGCCTCGACGAGCCACATGCCTCGAGCGTCCACCCGCACCGTGGCGACCGTGGCGTCCGGACCAGGCACGAATGGCGCGGCAGCAGCCGCCGGGGCGTCGTGGTCGATCTCCGCCCCCGTCTCCGACACCGCCGTCAGACGGTCGACGCGGAACCGGCGCATCCCTCCGGCTCGATGACAGAAGGCGTCCAGATACCAATGCCCGTCGGCGGAGCGCAGCTCGAGGGGATCGATGACGCGCTCGGTCTCCTCGTCGCTCGACATCGAGTAGTAGCGCACCTCGAGCTGTCGGCGTCCCTCTGTGGCCCGCCGCACTTCGGCCAGGTGGGTGGCGTCCCCGAGCTCGACCTGGAGGCCGCCTTCACCAACCTCCTCGGGCAGTGCGCCGAGCGCTGCTTCCAGCTTGGGAAGCGCCCGAGCGAGGGCGCCGTCGGCATCGCTCCCCGGGGTGGCGAGGATGGCGCGGCCGGCCGCCGCCAAGGCGAAACCCTCGGCTGCGGTGAGGCGCCGGGGCCGAGCCAGTTCCGGGCCGAGGTCCGCCACCACCTCCTCCTCGTCGACCAGGATCTCCATGAGCTGGTCGGGCGTGTAGGGAGGAAGCCCGCAGCAGGCGGCCAGCTCCAGGTCGGCGACGAGTTCGTGGGGCTCGATGCCGAAGCGCTCGGACAGCTCCGAAACCGGAGCCCGGCCGACCCGGGCCAGCCAGGTCAGGACGGCCAGCAGGCGTCGCAGCCGCTGACCGGCGTCGGGACGGCCGCTCATGCCGTCGCCTCCAGCCACTCGACCACCGCCGAGCGCACCTCGGCGGGCCCGAGGACGACCACGTGCTCCCCGAGCTCGAAGAGCCACGTCCGCAGGGCGTCGACGTTGGTGACCTCGAGGCGCAGCACGGCCGACCCGTCGTCGCGGCGCTCTCGTACCACCGCCGAGGGCACCTGCTGCTCCACCAACAGCGCCACCTCGGGGCTGGCCAGGATGTCCACGTCGACGGGTTCGCCGTCGCCGATCCGCCACGGCTCCTCGGAGAGCGCGCTCCTGGGCTCGAAGTCCTCGGGCAACGTCCCGCTCCCCGCCGAGCCCGCCACCGGCACGTCCGTCATCCGGTCGACCCGGAACGTCCGGGCTGCCCCCTTGTCCCGGTCCAGGCCCACGAGGTACCACCAGCCCCGGTGGAACCGCAGGGCCGCAGGTGCCACCCGGCGCCCTTCACCCCGGTAGGTGAAGCGCACCTCGGCGCGGGTGCGAAGCGCGTCCCACAGCACGGGCAACCCGGGCAGCGCCGGCACGTCGGCCAGCGCTCGTGCACCCGTCTGTGCCGGAAGTCCCAGGCGCCACAGCGCATCGCGACCACTAGGATCACCGAGGTGGACCGCGGCGACAGCCAGGTTCAACGCCGTCTGCTCGTCGGCGTCGAGATCCAGCTCGGGAAGGTAGAAGTCCTCGGGGCGGATGGAGTAGCCGATCTGGTCGGGACCCTCGACCGTCGCCGTGGACACGGCGATCCCGCCTTCTCGCAGTGTCCGCTTGTCCCGCTCGAAGGCCTGCCGACGCGCCTCCCCGTCGGGCGGATACCCCGGCACCTCGTCGGCGATCTCGCGCAGCGAGCGCGGCCGCCCGTCGCGCAGGAGCACGAGGACCAAGTTCGTGAGGCGCTCGAGCCGGTCAACCACGGCGGTCAGCGTAGGCGGCCGTGACCGGCGACCCGTGGGCCTTCCACGCCCATCTTGCCGCCTGGGTCGTCGTTGTCGTGGTGGGTCTCCTCTACGTCCTGGTGGTACGTGCTCCGTCTGCGCCGGACGCCACCCGGGTCGCGCCCACCAGCCGTCAGTGGTGGCAATTCGGCTGGGCCATGTTTGCTCTGGCCCTGGCGACGACCTGGCCGGTCGCCGATCTCGCCGCTCACTGGTCGCTCACGGGGCTCCTCGTCCAGCGCCTTCTCTTCTTGCTGGTGGTCGCTCCGCTCCTGCTCCTGGCCATCCCCACCCCGGTCCTCGGACGGCTCACCAGGCCCTGGCCGATCGACGTCGCGGTCGACTTCCTCAGCCGGGTGCCGGTGGCCATCGTCGTGTTCACCGTGATCGTGGTGGGGACCCTGGTCGGTCCGGCCGTGGCGGCCGAGTCGTTGTCAGGGTGGTGGCGCGCCTTCTTCGACGGGTTGCTCGTCTTCGCCGGGTTCGTGCTGTGGGTCCCCGCCCTCGGGCGGGTGCCGGGAGCAAGGCATCCGTCGGCAGTGGGGCGAGCCGTCTATCTCGTCGTGCAGTCCGTGCTGCCCAACTTCCCGGCCGTCGTGTTCGTGTTCTCCCGCCATCCCCTGTACGTCGCCTTTGCCCATGCCCATCGGGCGATCGCCATCTCGGCCCTCAACGACCAACAGCTGGCCGGGATCCTGGCCAAGGTGGCCACGCTGCCGGTGCTGTGGACGGCCGCCTGGCGGGCGTTGTCCCGCGCCGAGCGAGCCGATCGACTCGGGGTCGACGAGGAGCCCCTCACCTGGGCCGAGGTGCAAAGAGAGCTCGAGCGCACGGAGCGGGCCGAGCGTCGGGCCGCTGCCTCAGAGGGCGAAGCGACGACCTGAGCCTGCGCCGGTCACGTCTGTTCAGGTTGGTCCGGCTCCGGCCCCTGAGGCCGGCGGCGGGCGCCCCAGCACCTCGTGGCGGAAGGGCAGCGGGACGTGGCTCAGCACCAGGGTGCCGAGCAGTTTGTTCTGCGGCGTGGACACGGCCACCACGGCGTAGGTCCCCACGCCGGTCCTCGGTCCGTGGCCGAAAACGTTGTGCACCTGGTCGAGGCGGAACTGCCCGTGGAACGCCACCAGGCAGACGTTGCGCACGTTGTGCCCGGCCCGCGCCGAGAGAAGGGCCTCCAGACGACGCCGCTTGGCGAGTTCCTTCGTCCCGAGCAGCCGAACGCCGGCCAGGGTGCCGCGGTGTTCGACGGCGCTGCTCGCCACGGCGACTGCCCGGAAACACGGGCTCGAAGTCGTTCCGAGCGTGTTGCGGGCAGCCGTGCAGCCGGCCAGCGTGGCGGACAGGGCGAGCGCCATAGCGAGGGCCCCGGCGTGCTTGCGGACGGTTGGCGCCGGTCGACCGCTCATGCCATCACCTCCGCCACGTGCTCGGCCTCCTGCCGGGTCGCGATCCCCACGCGCTGTCGGCGGCCCCGCCACGTCAGTGTGGCCCACACCCCCCACCCCACCGGAAGCTCGAGCCAGAAGCTCAGAATGCGATAGAGCAGGACGGCGGCGACGGTGGAGGTCTCGGCGCCCCCGAAGGCCACCAGGGCGATGGTCAGGCTGCCCTCCACGACACCGAGCCCGCCCGGTGTGATCGGAAGGTTGGCGGCCAGCTGGCCGGCGCCGTAGGCGAGGAGGAGCCCGCGCCACGGCACGTCCACCCCGACAGCCAGGAACCCCACGGCCAGGCAGCCGCAGTCGAGGACCCAGTT
>JASHUM010000081.1 GCA_030040015.1 Acidimicrobiales bacterium | reverse complement strand
GTAGCACCCGAAGTGGGCGAAGCCGGTGTCGTCGAGGACGACGAGGACGACGTCAGGACCACCGACGCCGGCCGGCGGTCCGGGCCAGTCCGGCACCGACTCCTGGTGGGTACGGCCGATGCGTCCGCGGAACCCGGGCTCGCTGATCATGGCCCACCTTCCCTCGCCTCCCGGGTAGGAAATCACTTGTCATAGCTTCTGTCAAGAGTTACCCTGCCGGTTGATGGCACCGACGGCAGAGCCCCGCCTCGAGCAGTGGGACGAAGAGGCCGGGCTGGACACCGACGGCCGGCGCCAGCGCCGGCAGCGCAACCGCGACGCCGTCGTCGACGCGCTCGCTGCCCTCTATCGCCAGGGCAACTTGCGTCCGAGCTCGGCCGAGATCGCCGAACGGGCCGGGCTCTCTCCCCGCTCGCTGTTCCGTTACTTCGACGACGTGGACGACCTGTGCCGGGCGGCGGTGGACCGGCTCCAGGAACAGGCCCGTCCCCTTCTCGTCATCGGGGCAGCACGGGACGACGCCCTGGCGCGCAGGATCGGGACCGTCGTCGACCAGCGCATTCGCCTGTTCCGGGAGGTCGAGGCGGCGGCGACCGTGTCGCGCATCAACGCGCCGTTCCACCCGGCGCTGGCCCGGGGGCTGCGGCGAAGCCGGGCGCTCCTGCGCGCCCAACTCCGTCACCTCTTCGGTCCCGAGCTCGAGGCCATGGACGACGAGGCGGCAGCCGACGTGCTGTCGAGCCTCGACGTGGTGCTGTCGTTCGAGTCCTTCGAGTTGTTGCGCCGGGACCAGGCGCTGAGCGTGCCCCGCCTGCGTCGGGTCCTGATCGTGTCGATCGCCACTCTCCTGGGCCGTCCCGACCCGGGGGCGTGACGAGCATGACCGCCCTTCGAGGCTCGGTCCGCTCCGAGGTCCGCGTCACCGCCTCCGCCGACGACGTGTGGGCGCTGGTGGGGGACCCCACGAGGCTGGCCGAGTGGTTCCCGGGCGTCGTGTCGTGCTCCGTCGACGGCGACCAGCGGACCGTCACCACCGGTTCGGGCCTGTCCATGCCCGAGCACCTGCTCACCGTCGACAGATTGCAGCGCAGGTTCCAGTACCGAATCACCGGACCGGTGTTCAAGGAGCACACCGGCACCATCGACGTGCACGACCTGGGGGACGGCACGTGCCTCGTCGTCTACGGCGTGGACGCCGAGCCGTCGGTGATGGCGCTGGTGCTGGGCGGGGCGGCGGGCAATGCCCTCGAGCACCTGCGCTCGCTCGTGGAGGAGAAAACCTCGTGAGGAGACGGAAGATCCTGTTCGTCACGACCGACCAGCAGCGCTACGACACGCTCGGTTGCAACGGTGGCACCGTCGCCCGCACCCCGGTGGTCGACGCCCTGGCCGCCGCCGGTGTCCGCTACGAGCGCGCCGTGCCCCAGTCCGTCGTGTGCATGCCGTCGCGCTCCACCATGCTCACCGGCCAGCACCCGTCCACCCACGGGGTGTGGATGAACGGCGTGCCGCTCCCCGAGGACGCCCCCTCGGTGGCCGACGTCCTGCACCGAGCCGGATACCGGACGGCCCTGGTCGGCAAGGCGCACTTCGAGCCCTACCTCGACCCTTTCCTGCGTTTCCCCGAGAACGCCATGAGCCGCATCGGGACCACACCTCCTGAGGGTGTCCATCGCGGCTTCGAGCACCTCGAGCTCGCCACCCACGGACCGGTGGGCCCGCTGCACTACGCCCGCTGGCTGGCCGAGAACCATCCCGAGGCGGTCGGTGGCTACTACTCGGTGCTCGACCCGGCCATGCAGGTGAACGCGGCGGGCGGTGGGGACAGCGGCGCCCCCCAGGTGAAGGTGAACCCGATCGAGCGGGGCTGGTACCACACCGACTGGGTGGCCGACCGCACCATCGCCTGGCTCGAGAGCCTGAGCGCGGACGACGACTGGTTCTGCTGGATGAGCTTTCCCGACCCGCACCACCCTTGGGACCCACCCCAGTCAGAAGTGACGCGAGTGGACTGGCGCCAGGTCCCCCTTCCTGCCGGGTATCCCGAGGACCGGGCCGAGCGCGAGGGCATCATCGACGCCAAGCCCCGCCACTGGCGGCTCTGGTACGACGGCGCCCTCGTCTCCAACTACGAGGCGCCGGCCCGATGGGTGCCCGCCACGCTCACGTCCGACCAGGTGCGGGAGATCAACGCCCGCAACGCCGTGGAGTGCGAGCTCATCGACGAGGCCCTGGGCCGGGTGCTGCGACGCATCGGCGAGCTGGGCTGGGCCGACGACGTCGACGTCATCTTCACCACCGACCACGGTGAGCTCCAGGGTGACTTCGGCTTGCTGTTCAAGGGCCCGTACCACGTCGACGGCCTGATGCGGCTCCCGCTCGTGTGGCGCCCGGCGCCGAGGACGGGCGTGCCGCCGGCGGTCGTGAGCCGCCCGGTGGGCCTGGTGGACCTGGCTCCGACCTTCTGCGCCATCGCCGGCCTGGACCCGGCCGAGTGGATGCAGGGCGAGGCCCTGCCGGCCGACGACGCCGACGCCGACGCCCGAGGCTTCGAGCGGGTCCTGACCGAGTGGGACAGCGCACTGTTCGGTGTGGACGTCCATCTGCGCACCATCACCCGCGACGACGTCGTGTGCACGGCCTACCGACCGGGATACGTCCACGACGGCACCGAGGGCGAGCTCTACGACACTTGCGAGGACCCGCTCCAGCGGGACAACCTGTGGGACGACCCGGCCCGGCGCTCGTTGCGCGACGACCTGCTCGGCGACCTCCGGGACCACCAGCCACCCGTCCGGAGCACGCCGCTGCGGCTGGAGGCGCCTGTCTGAGCGCGGCGCCCGGCGCTGTGCGGCGCCGGCGGCACATGGGAGAATCGGGACCTTGGAGCTGAACCCGTTCTCCCACGAGTTCCACGAGGACCCGTACCCCGTGTACCGCTGGTTGCGGGACGAAGCGCC
>JASHUM010000080.1 GCA_030040015.1 Acidimicrobiales bacterium | reverse complement strand
CTGCACCACGGTCGCCCAGTGCCAGGCCGGGGAGCCCCAGACCTATGACCCGGCCTCCATCCTCGGGCAATGGGTGGGGCTTTCGGCCTCGCTGCCGGTCGAGATCACCGAGTTCGGATGGCCCAACCCCGACGACGGGACCTACATGGCCAACGTGATCTCCTACGCCCAGTCCGAAGGATGGGGGTGGATCGCTTTCGCTTGGCAGGACACGCCCTATCCATCGGCCTGGGATATCACCGGGGGCTGGTCCGCCGGCGCACCCGTCGAGCCCGTCCCATCGGGCATGCCCGTACTGTGCGGACTTGTCGCCCCGTCCGCGGGAGTCTCTCCGTGCACGGCACCGACGTTCTCTGATCCGTCGGGCTCGACCACCCAGAGTTCACCGTTGAAGAAGCCTTCGGGTCAGTCGAAGTCGTCGGGCGCAGCACAGACCACGGACGCTGTGGTCAGTTCGACGACACTCGATGCTCCCGGGTCTTCGGCGAGCGGCGCTTCGGGTTCGGATCTCACCGGCGCAACGACGAGCTTCGTCCGACACGAGCGGAGCTCCATCGGGCGGCCGCTCCACAGGGGATCGGGCTCGCTTCCGAGTCTCCTGGTGGTGTTGGGCGCCTTCGGGACGGTCTGCGCCTTGGCCGCTGGGTCCTGGGGCGCCATTCGCCTGGCGCGCGCCATCTGACGCTTGGGGACCGCCCAGGCCAGCCCCATCCAGGCCGAGTGGGTATTGCCCGGACCGCGAGAAAGCTGCGACGGGGGCGTTCCCCTGGCGAAGCGGGCCTTGGGGGCCGCCCGTTTCTCCGTGCCCCGAGTAAGCAGGGAGACCCATGCGCCTCGAGACCGGCGGACTCGTGCGAGAGGGTGCTCGTCTGCGCCGCATCAGGCTCCCGACGAGCTCGTCGACGTCGACGGCCTGCGCGCTGCGTGGGCCGGTGCCGAGCCCTCGGCGATGACCTTCCCCCTCCTGCAGCAGTGCTGGCTCGTCGCCGAGCGCCATGCCGATGGCTGACGCCGGCGGATCCTCGTCCTCTCGTTACTGGACCGCGGTGCTGCTCTGGGAGTCGTGCCGGCGCCACGTCCGGGCGGAGGCGGTCGAGGAGGCCCTGGACCGCGGGGCGGACGTCGGCCTCGCCGTCGAAGCCGCCGTCCAGCACCGCCTCACTTCGCTCCTGTGGCGGTCGCTCGCGACCGCCGGCAGGGCGGAGGAACTCGGCGAGCGACGGCAGTGGCTTGCAGATGTCGCCGAGGTCTACCGCTTCGAAGCGGGCCTGTTGCTCCCACCAGCCGTGCACTTGGCTGTCACGCCTCTGACCGATGCCGGGTACGAGCCCGTGATCGTCAAGGGGCCGGCGGTGGCGGCCCGTTATCCGGAACCGGGACTGCGCCGGATGGCCGACATCGACGTCCTCCTGCCCGAGCGCGACCACGCCGGGGCGGTGCAGGCCCTCCAAGAGGCCGGCTGGCGCGTCGTCCGGCAGCGCCGTCGCGACCGGTACGACACCATCCTCGCCCACCCCGCCGTGCCCTCGTTGGCGCTCGAGCTCCATTACGGGCTCGAGGCCTCCTACGAGCGCGTCACGAGGCTCGACCCCGACGAGTTGTGGGAGAGCCGCCTCCCCGTCGACTGCATGGGCACGAGGGCGTTCGGCTTGCCGCTTCCCAGCGAGCTCGTTGTGCTCGCCGCCCACGCCGGAAAGCCCTTCCACGGGTTCCACGAGCTCATCTGGATCGCCGACCTGGCCATGATCACCGGCTACGCCACCGAGCTGGATCGAGACGTCGACTGGGACGAGGTGGCCCGGTTGGCGCACCAGGCGCGTTGCGTCACGGTGGTCGCCTGCGCCCTGGCAATGGCGCGGCGCGCCGGGGCCTCGGTGCCCGACGGGTTGCTCCCGTTGCCGGCCAGAGGCTGGCGCTGTGCAGCCTTGGAGCCACTTCTCGGCATCATGTGGCCGCTCGAGCACGCGGACATCTCGACCTTTCACATGCGATTCGCCCTCGCCGACTCCTTCGGTCGCCGGCTCGCCCTGTTGGCCGGGGCAGGTCACCGCAACACCCTCGAGCGCCGCTTGGAGTACTCCCTCGGGGCGCCGGTGCAGGCGGCACGCGCTCTCGTCCGACTTCGCCGCCGGCGGGTGGCCCGGCAGCCTCGCTCCGGGGAGGAGGGAGTGCCGGAGACTGGCGAAGGCGGTCGTACCAAGGTGGGGAACTCGCCGGCCTCGTAACGCAACGTGGGCTTCGCGCTGCCCTACACTCCGTCCCGACATGGACCACATGAGCCCATCGGGGAGCCCGTCTCGAGCCGACCCCGCGCAGAACGTCGCCGTCGTCGGCGCCGGTTACGTGGGACTGGCCACTTCGGTCGTCCTCGCCCACCTGGGGCACGACGTGTGCTGTGTCGACATCGACAGCGACAAGGTCGACCAACTGTCTCGGGGTGTACCGACCATCTTCGAGGACGGCCTCGAACCGCTCCTGCGCGAGGGGCTCGAGAGCGGCCGGCTGCGATTCGTGCTGGGTGCCGCCAACGGCGTCAGCGACGCTCGGTTCGTCTTCCTGTGCGTCCCTACCCCGCAGCACGAGGACGGCTCGGCGGACGTGCGGGCGCTCAGCGCCGCCGCCCGGGAGATCGCGCCCCAGCTGAAGGCGGGGGCCGTGGTGGTCAACAAGTCGACCGTGCCGGTCGGCTCGACCACGCTCATCGAGCGACTGCTGCGACGGCACGACGTGTCTGTCGTGTCGAACCCGGAGTTCCTCCGGGAGGGCACGGCCATTGCCGATTGCCTTCGACCGGACAGGATCGTGGTCGGCTCTGACGATCGGCAAGCCGCCGAGGACGTAGGTGCTCTCTTCGATGCGCTCGGCGCTCCGCTCATCGTGACCGACGCGGCGACGGCGGAGACGATCAAGTACGCCGCCAACGCCTTTCTGGCCACCAAGCTGAGCTTCGTCAACGCCGTGGCCACACTGTGCGAACACCTCGGCGCCAGTGTCGGCGACGTGCTCCAGGGCCTCGGCTACGACCACCGCATCGGATTCGAGTACTTGCAACCCGGTCCCGGGTGGGGAGGCTCGTGCCTGCCCAAGGACACCAGGGCCCTGCTGTACATGTCGGAGCGAGCTGGGTACGAGTTCCCACTGCTCCGGGAGGTGATCGAGACCAACGAGACGCAGCTCCAGAGCGTGGTCGACAAGGTCCTGCGGGCGGCGGGACCGGACCCCACCTCCGCCGTCGTGGCGATCTGGGGACTGAGCTTCAAAGCCGGCACCGACGACACGCGACGTTCACCGGCGGTGGAGATCGCCCAGCGCCTGGCGCGCCGAGGCGTCCAGGTGCGCGCCTACGACCCGGCGGTGACCGGTCCGGTCCCCGAGCTTCGAGGCGACGTCGACGTGGTGGGTGATCCCTACGAAGCCTGTTCGGATGCCTCGGTGCTGGCCGTCCTCACCGACTGGGCGGAGTTCACCGACCTCGACCTCTCGAAGACCCGTGAGGTCATGGCTGCCCCTCGCATGGTGGACGCCCGCAATCTCTTCGATGCCGCCTCGACCCGCGCCCTCGGCTTCGAGTACGTCGGGGTGGGGAACTCCTGAACCGGGTGACATGACGGCCCCGGTCGCGGGCGGTACCGGACGCCGGGTCGTCGTCACCGGCGGAGCCGGCTTCATCGGGTCGCACCTGTGCGAACGGCTCCTGGAGCGAGGAGACGCCGTGGTCTGCTTCGACGACTTCTCCACCGGTCGGTTGGAGAACGTCGACGGGCTGAGGGACCGACCCGGGTTCGAGCTCCACCAGGTCGACGTGAGCGCCGGAATGGACGTCGAGGGCGCCGTGGACGCCGTCGCACATCTGGCCTGCCCGGCCTCACCGCCGCGCTATCTGGAGCGCCCGCTCGAGACGCTGCAGGTCTGCAGCGAGGGGACCCGGCGCGCCCTGGACCTGGCCGACGCCTGCGGGGCGCGATTCCTCCTGGCTTCCACGAGCGAGGTGTACGGCGACCCCGAAGAGCACCCGCAACGAGAGGCCTACTGGGGACACGTGAACCCGGTCGGTCCGAGAAGCGTCTACGACGAGGGCAAGCGCTTCGCCGAGTCGATGTCCATGGCGTGGCGGCGTTCCCGGGGCACCGACGTCGGCATCGTCCGGATCTTCAACACCTACGGGCCCAGATTGCAGCCCGACGACGGACGGGTGGTCTCGAACTTCCTGATCCAGGCCTTGCACGGCGAGCCGCTCACCGTGTACGGCGACGGCAGCCAGACCAGGAGCCTGTGCTACGTGGACGATCTCGTCGACGGCCTGGTGCGGATGCTCGACGCCGACCACGCCGGGCCCGTCAACCTGGGCAACCCCGACGAGTACACCGTGCTCGAGCTCGCCGAAGTGGTGATCGAGCTCACCGCGTCCTCCTCGTCCATCGAGCACCGCCCCCTTCCCGAGGACGATCCCGGTCGGCGCCGGCCCGACATCGCCCTTGCCGGAGAGGTCCTGGGATGGAAGCCGATGACGCCTCTGTCCGAGGGCTTGCGCCGCACCGCCGAATATCTGGCCGCCGTCACGTAGGGCCGGGTGCCACTCCGGCCACACTCCGTGGCTGGGAGGGGGAATATCCCCCCAACGGCGCCACAATCCGTCGAGAATGGGCAATTGGGCCCTACATCGCGGGCGTTGCCGGGCCGACAGTGGAAAGCGCGGGACCGGCCCCAGCCTCCGAGGACGGGCTCGCAGGAGGGCGGCAATGGATCAGTGTGGCGGGGCGCTTCTGGTGCACCTGGACTCCACCATGGCTGCGTGCACCGAGGAGCTCGAGGGGCGCTGCTGCGCCGGACCGGACGCTGCGCATCGTGGCGGCATCGTGTCGTGCCAGGACGTGCTCGGGCTCGGCGGCTGCGAGACCTGCGCCTTCGAGCAGTTCACCGAGGGCAACTGGCGGCACGTCGCCCACGTCGGGACCATGGTGCGGGCACGGAGCCGCTGCCGTGCCCACCGCCAGGCGCTCAGGGCACCGGTGTACGAGCCGAACTTCGAAGAGCTCCTGGCCCAGATCGAACGCGACGGCCAGGCGGTTCGCCACCGCCTTCCTCGCTGACGCCGCTCAGACCGACGCCGTTCAAACCACGGCGAGCGCAGTGAGCCGGTCCACGGCCTCCAGGTACTCCTCCACCAGGCCGAGCACGACGTCGCGGGCCTTGCGCACCGAGGTGGCGCGCCCGATCACCTGACCGCAGGGGTTGAAGGCGACCGGCGGGGCCTTGTCGGGATAGCGGTGCGAGGCGCCAACCGCCTCGATGGCCACCATCATCTGCAGGGGCATGGGCAGCGGATCAGGAGTGTCGTCCCGGCCCCAGGCCTCGGTCCAGGCGTTCTTGAGCATGCGGCACGGCTTGCCGGTGTACGCCCGGGAGCGCACCGTGTCGGCGCTCGTCGCCGCCAGGTAGGCGGCGGTCTGGTTGGGGGCGACATCGGCTTCCTCCACCGTGAGCCACAGGGTGCCCGTCCACACGCCTTGCGCTCCCACGGCCAGGGCGGCGGCAATCTGACGTCCGGCGCCGATGCCGCCGGCGGCCAGCACGGGGAGCGGCGCCACGGCGTCGATCACCTCGGGCCACAGCACCAGGCTGCCGATCTCACCGGTGTGGCCGCCACCCTCGGTCCCCTGGCAGACGACGAAGTCGAGCCCGGCGTCCCTGTGGTTCACGGCGTGCTTGACCGAGCCGGCCAGCGCCCCGATGAGCCGTCCCGACGCCTTCACCTCGGAGACGACGTCGGCGGGCGGTGTGCCGAGCGCATTGGCGATCAGGCGCACCTTGTCGTGGCGCAGGGCGGTCTCGAGGAGCGGCTTGCCCGTGGCCTCGGTCCAGCCCATCATCCCGCTTCGCCGCTCGGCCTCGGATGGCTCGGGGATCCCGGCCTCGTCGAGCAGGCGGCGGGCGAAACGGCGGTGGTCGTCGGGGATCATGGCGCGCAACCGGGCTTCGAGCTTCACCGGGTCCGTCTCGCCCATGCCCTCGTACTTTCCGGGGATGACGATGTCGACGCCGTAGGGACGGTCGCCGACGTGCTCGTCGAGCCACACCAGCTCGCGCTCGAGCTCCTCGGGCGAGAAGCCGATGGCCCCGAGGACGCCGAAGGCCCCGGCGTTGCTCACGGCGGCGGCCACGTCGCGGCAGTGGGTGAAGGCGAAGATGGGGAACTCGATCCCCAGCCGGTCACAGATCTCGGTGTGCATTCAGGCGCTCCTTGTTCTCTCGATCGCTGGTGGTGCGGTTCTCGACGCCACGCGCCCGACTGGTGGCCCGGCGCCGCCGCCCACGACGAGGGTGAGCATGGCGGCGACCTGCTCCACGTCGAGGACGGGGCCGAGGCGCTGCTGGAGCTCGAGCCCGAGGACGAGGGCCCGGAAGGCGCCGGCCACGGTGCCGGGGTCGCCCCGGGGGACGAGCCCACTCTCCATCCAGGCGGCGAAGCCCCGGGCCATGCGGGAGTGCGCCTCCGCCGAGCGGGCGCGCAGCGCGGCGGCGATCGGCCGGTCCCGGCCGGCCAGGCGGGCGACCTCACGTTCGAGGGCCAACAGGCGGCTGGTCTCCTCGCTCGGGTGCACGATCACGCTCGTAGCCACCGCCCGCAGGCGCTCGTCCAGGCTGGGAGCGTGGGCGAATGCCTCGGCGATCACCGAGACCAGGGAGTGGCGCCATTCGTCGAGCAGGGCCACGAGCAGTCCCTGCTTCGATCCGAAGTGGGCGTACACGGCCCCCGAGGTGCGCCCGGCCGCCTCGGCGACGGCGTCGACCGACACGGCGTCCACCCCGTGGGCGGCGAAGAGATCGGCCGCGGCGTGAAGCAGCCGGGTCCGGGTCTCGGTCTTGCGTTGGTCCTGTGTCCTGCGAGCGGCAACCGTGATCGGTCGTCCTCCTCCGGCTCTTCTCGGGCGCGGGAACTTAGATAACGATGACTATATATCTGACCTCCGGCCGCCGGAGGATCGCCCTATCGAGCGGGTCATACTGCGCCATGCCGTTTTCCACGTCGCCGGTGGTGGCCGAGAAGGACTGGATGCTCCGCCTCGAGGTGGACCCCCCCGTGGCCGTGCTCACGCTCGACCACCCTGAGAAGCTGAACGCCTGGAGCTGGGAGGCCACCCGCCAGCTCGGGGCCCGCGCCAACCAGATCCGCTTCGACGACCGGGTGCGGGTGGTGGTGGTGCGGGGTGAGGGCCGGGCGTTCTGCGCCGGGATCGACCTGGGCATGCCCGAGGACCGCGTCACCGGGCGCTCGCCGGCCGAGAAGGCGCGCAACTACTACGAGGGCATCCGCTGGGCCCACGACCAGTTCCGGGCCTTCGCCGAGCTGCCCCAGCCCGTCATCGCCGCCGTCCACGGGTACTGCCTCGGCTTCGGGTTCGAGCTGGCCCTGATGGCCGACATCCGCCTGGCCGCCACGGACGCCGTCTTCGCCCTGCCCGAGGCGCAGGTGGGCGTGGGCATCGATGCCGGAGGCGACCTGCGCCTGGCCCACGAGCTCGGGGCCGGGTGGGCCAAGCTCCTGGCCATGACCGGGCGGCGCATCGACGCCGCCACGGCCGAGCGCCTGGGGCTGGTGCAGCAGGTGACGCCGCCCGACGAGCTGGTACCGACGTCCATGGCGCTGGCCGGCGAGATCGCCGCCAACGCGCCGCTCGCCGTGCAGAGCATCAAGCGCACCATCGACACGTTCGCCTACCGAGGCATGCCCGAGTCGATGCGCTTCGAGGCGATGAGCTCTGCCATCGAGTTCGTCTCCGACGACATGCCGGCCGGCTACGCGGCCAAGGCGGCCAAGGCGCCCGTCGTCTTCGAAGGAAAATAGGCCGGTGCCGCTGCCTGAGCCACCGCCGGCGGGGAGCGCCATGCTGCCGCCGGGCACCTTCGCCGGCTCGGTCGTGATCGTGACCGGCGGGGGCACGGGTCTCGGTCGTGCCATCGCCGCCGAATTCGCCCGTGCCGGCGCGGCCGTCGGCATCGTGTCGCGTCGCCCCGAGCACCGCGCCGCGGGTGTGGAGGCGGTGGAAGCCGCCGGAGGGAAGGCAGCGGAGGCGGCCGCCGACGTGCGCGACGCCGAGGAGGTGGCGGCCGCCTTCGACGCCGTCGAGGCCGTCCTCGGGCCGGTGCGGCTGCTGGTGAACAACGCCGCCGCCAACTTCCCCGTGCCCGCCGAGGACCTGAGCCCCAACGGCTGGCGGGCCGTCACCCAGATCGTGCTCGACGGTACGTTCTTCTGCTCGCAGGAGCTCTACCGTCGCGCCGCCGGGGCAGGCGATCCCGGCGCCATCGTGAACGTGCTGGCCACCCAGGCGTTCACCGGCGGCCCCGGCATGGCGCACACGGCGGCGGCGAAGGCCGCCGTCGGCAACCTGACCAAGACCCTGGCCGTCGAGTGGGCGCCGCACGGGGTACGGGTCAACGCCCTGGCGCCCGGTCTCTTCGTCCACGACGACATGCGCTCCGAGCTCACCGTGCTCCGCGCCGGTGGGGGGGCGGAGGTCGACGCCCGCCGGCAGCCGGCCGGCCGGCTCGGTCGCCTGCACGAGCTCGGGTGGGCGGCGACATGGCTGTGCTCGCCCTACGCCAGCTTCGTCACCGGGCACACGCTCGTCGTGGACGGGGCGAATTGGCTCCGTCGGCACTTCGTCATGCCCGAGTTCGTCCCGGTCCGCACGCAGATCGCCGACGCCTTGCCCGCTGGCGGCGAGGAGCCCAGAGGGCGGTGACCGACACCGAGCTGCACGCCGACTCGCTCGGCGCCCTGGGCGCGGGAGCGCTCGATCGCCGGCGGCTTCGGAGTCTGGTGGGACTGGCCCTCGGGCTCGTCGGCCCCCGGGCCTATCTGGCCGTGTCGGGAGTGCTCCTCATCCTTCTCGTGTCCTCGCGGGTGCAGAGCGCCCTGGCCATCACCTTCGCCTTGAGCGCCCATCGACTCGTGGGCTGGCTCGCCTACCCGCTGCTCGGGCGGGCCAGCGACCGCACCCGGGGGGCAGCCGGACGACGGGCGCCGTACATGGCGGCCGGGCTCCTCATCATGGCCGCCTGCACCTGGGCCTACACCCTGGTCCCCGGCTACTGGCCGCTCGTGTTCATGGTCGTCACGGCCAAGACGTCGGCGGTGGTGTTCGGGCTGAGCAACGTGGCCGTGGTCCCCGAGGCGTTCGGCAAGCGGCGGGCGGTCAAAGCGTCGGTGGTGGTGGCCGTCCTCGGCGGCCTGGCCAGCCTGGCCGTCAAGGGCACCGTTCTGGCCACGTGGCGGACGGGTGACCCCGCCACGTGGGCGCTCGCCTTCCGGGTGGCGAGCGGGATCATGGCCGGCGCGGCGTTGATCGTGCTCCTGCTGGTGCGGGAGTCACCTGCTGCCGGCGAGGTGGCTCGCTCGGATCGGGCCAAGCCCGTCGTCCGGTGGCGCACCGAGGCGGCCCGCATCCTCGCCGCACCCAATGGGCGGGTGCTCGCCGCCGGGGTGATGGTGTTCTGGGCGGGGGTGAGCGCCACCGGGTACCTCGTCGTCGTCTACCTGGAGAAGATCCAGCACGCCGGGGCCGGGGTGCAGACGGTGGCGGGATGGGTGATGGGGGCGCCCGTGGCCGTCTTCGGCGTGCTGGTCGGTTACGGCATCAGCCGCGCCTTCACTCGCCGGCAGGTGGCCGTCGGCGCGCCGGCGCTCGGCGCCGGGCTGTCGATGCTCCAGTTCGCCTCGAGCCACATCTGGCAGACCGTGGTGCTGGCCTTCGCCGGGGCGCCGCTGTTCTGTGCGTTCGTCATCTCCCTGGCGCCCATGCTCCTGCGCCTGCTCCCGAGCGAAGGCGGCGCCGGCGAGCTGCTCGGGAAGCTGCTGGCGCCGTTCAGTGCCTTCGCCATGGCGTTCGCCTTCCTTGCCGCCTGGGCGGTGGACCTCACCGGCGACTACCGGGTGATCTGGCTGTTCCCGGCGTTCGCCGGTGTCGTCCAGGCGCTCGTCATGTGCCGGCTCTGGGTTCCGTCGGGATCCGAGCGCCCCGTCCTCACCGGAGTCGGGCGGCGGCTCGGTGACTGGACGCTCGAGCAGTTGCGGGGTGGCGACCGTCAGCTCCTCGCCGGGGACATCACGGCCGAGGACGCCGATGCGGCTTCGCTCTTCACGCTGTCGCGTGAACTTCTCGGCGATCCCTATGCCGGCCACGCCGGTGCCCCGTCCTGAGCAGGCTCGTGGCCAGTCCAGACATGGAGGCGCTGGCCTCCGCCATGGCCCAGGTGCAGCCGGCACTCCTCTCCACGAGCGTGGCCGAGCAGCGGGCCACCTGGGAGTCGGCTGCGTCGGGCATCCCCCTCCTCGAGGGGACCGAGGTCCGCGTCGTGGACGTGGGCGGGGTGGGGGCCGAGGAGGTCGTGGCGCCCGGGGCGCGTCCCGATCGCGTCGTCGTGCACCTGCACGGCGGCGGGTACGCCATCGGGTCGTCGCGCACCCATCGGGCCTTCGCGTCCCGCCTGTCGTCGGCAGCCGGCTGTCGGGTTGTCGTCCCCGACTACCGGTTGGCTCCCGAGCATCCGTTCCCCGCCGCCGTCGAGGACGCCGTCGGCGTGCTCGACACGCTCATCGCCGAGGCCGGGAGCCCGGGCTCCGTCGCCGTGTCCGGGGACTCGGCCGGCGGAGGCCTGGCCATCGCCGCAGCGTTGGGCGGGGCCGAGCGCCCGGCGGCGGTCGTGTGCTGGTCGCCGTGGGTCGACCTCTCCTCCGAGGCGCTGGCAACGGCGGATCCGCCAGACGACCCCGTGCTCACCGAGGAGTGGCTCGTGGCCCGGGCCCAGGAGTACCTCGGCGGGGCGCCCGCATCGAACCCGCAGGCTTCGCCGGCGCGGGGACCGCTCGGCGGTCTGCCTCCGCTGCTGGCGCAGGTGGGCACCCGGGAGCTGCTGTGGCCCCAGACGGTTGCCCTGGCCGAGGCGGCGACGCGGGCGGGCGCCTCGGTGGAGCTCGAAGAGGTGCCGGGCGCCGTTCACCTCTGGATGCTCTGGCTCCCCGACGCTCCCGAGTCGCGCACCTCCCTGGAACGGGCGGGTGAATTCCTCCGTTCCCGTCTGGAGCGGTGAGGCGGCGGGAGCCCCTGCCGCCTAGCATCAGCTGTCGCGGCGCACCGCTGTCCGCCCAGCGAGGAGGGGACCATGGAGGTTCGCGACAAGCTCTACATCGGGGGATCGTGGGTTCCCTCCACCGGCAAGGGAACGATCGACGTGATCAACTCGGCCACCGAGGAGGTCATGGGGACGATCCCCGAGGGAACGCCCGAGGACGTGGACAAGGCCGTCCGTGCCGCCGCCGAGGCGTTTGCCTCCTGGGCGGCGACCTCGGTGGAGGAGCGCTCGAAGACCCTCTTGCGGGTCCAAGAGGCGCTCACCGCCCGTACACCGGACCTGGCCACGCTCATCTCCCAGGAGGTGGGCATGCCCTTCACGCTGTCCAACCTCATCCAGGTCGGGTTGCCGGTGATGAGCTTCGCCACCGCCGCCCAGCTGGCCACCGACTTCCCCTTCGAAGAGCAGCTGGGCAATTCGCTGATCGTCCGGGAGCCGGTCGGGGTGGTGGGGTGCATCACGCCGTGGAACTACCCGCTGCACCAGATCGCCGCCAAAGTGGCGCCGGCGCTGGCCGCCGGGTGCACGGTGGTGCTCAAGCCCAGCGAGGTGGCGCCCTTGAACGCCTTCGTCCTGGCAGAGATCTTCGACGAGATCGACCTGCCTGCCGGTGTGTTCAACCTGGTGACGGGCACCGGGCCGGTGGTGGGCGAGGCCATCGCCTCGCACCCGCGCGTCGACATGGTGTCGTTCACCGGCTCGACCCGGGCGGGCAAGCGGGTCATGGAGCTCGCCTCCCAGTCGGTCAAGCGGGTGGCCCTCGAGCTCGGGGGGAAGTCGGCCAACGTCATCCTCGAGGACGCCGATCTGCAGGCTGCCGTTCCTGCCGGCGTGGCTGCGTGCTACATCAACTCCGGGCAGACGTGCTCGGCACTCACCCGGATGCTCGTCCCACGCAGCCGGCTGGCCGAGGCGGAGGAGCTCGCCGTCAAGACGGCCGAGACCTACACGCCCGGCGACCCGTTCGGGTCGGACACCAGGCTCGGTCCGCTCGTCTCCTCGGTCCAGCGCGATCGGGTCCGGGGGTACATCCGCAAGGGCGTCGAGGAGGGGGCCAAGCTCTTGACCGGCGGCGACGAGGCGCCCGAGGGTCTGGACACCGGCTACTACGTGCGGCCGACCGTGTTCTCCGACGTCCGCGCCGACATGACCATCGCCCAAGAGGAGATCTTCGGCCCCGTGCTCTCGATCATCCCCTATGACACGGAGGACGAAGCGGTCGAGATCGCCAATGGCACCATCTACGGATTGGCCGGTGGTGTGTGGGCCGGCGACAAGACGCGTGCCGAGCAGGTGGCGCGCAAGCTGCGCACCGGGCAGGTCGAGGTGAACGGCGGCGGCTTCAACCCGCTGGCGCCCTTCGGGGGCTACAAGCAGTCGGGGATCGGCCGGGAACTGGGCAAGTTCGGGCTCGAGGAGTACCTCGAGGTGAAGGCGCTGCAGCGCTGAGCACGGGCGCCTCAGGCGCCCATGGCGTGGACCCCGCCGTCCACGTGCACCAGCTCCCCGGTGGTCTTGGGGAACAGGTCGGAGAGCAGGGCCACGCACGCCCGGGCCACCGGCTCGGGGTCGTGGACGTCCCAGCCCAGGGGGGCGCGCGCTCCCCAAGTGTCCTCGAAGGCGGAGAAGCTGGGGATGGACTTGGCCGCCATGGTGCGGATCGGCCCCGCAGCCACGAGGTTCACCCGTACCCCCTGGCGGCCCAGGTCGCGGGCGAGGTAGCGGCTGAGTGACTCGAGCGCCGCCTTGGCCACTCCCATCCAGTCGTAGGCGGGCCACGCCACCCTGGCGTCGAAGTCGAGCCCGACCACCGACGAGGACCCTGCCGCCCGGAGCAGCGGCAGCATGGGCTCGACCAGCGCCTTCAAGGAGTAGGCCGAGACCTCCAGCGCCACCGACACGTCGTCCCAGCCGGCGCGCAGGATGTCTCCTCCGAGGCACTGCGCCGGGGCGAAGCCGATGGCATGGACCAGGCCGTCGAGCCGACCCCAGCGTTGTCCGAGTTCGGCGGCGGCTGCGTCGACGTGCGACGGCTCGGTCACGTCGATCTCGAGCACGTCGACCTGTCTCGGGAGCTTGCGCGCCGTTCGCCGGGTGAGCGACAGGCCGCGCCCCGCTCCGGACAAGACGATCTCCGCACCCTCGTCGAGCGCTCGCTGTGCCACGGCGAAGGCGAGTGACGCGTCGGTGAGCACTCCGGTCACCAGGATGCGCTTGTTCTCGAGCAGTGCCACGGCGGGCGACCCTACTGCGCCTGTCTCGGCGGCTCGATTCCCGGAAGCGACGGGCCCTTGTGCAAGGGTGTGACCCGTGCGTGTGGGGATCCTCGGTGGCACCGGCCCGCTCGGGCGGGGGCTCGCCGTCCGCCTGGCGGCGGGCGGCACTGAGGTCGTCGTGGGCTCCCGGCACGCCGGTCGTGCCGGCGAGATCGTCGGCGAGCTGACCTCGCGCTGGGCGGCGCGGTCGCTTCGGATCCTGCCCGGGGTGAACGAGGAGGCGGCCGACGCCGAGCTCGTCGTGCTGGCCACGCCGTGGGAGGCGGCCGTGCCCACGGCTCACGAGCTGGCGACGCGTCTCGAGGGCAAAGTCGTGGTGTCGGTGGCGAACGCGCTCGTCCGCCAGGGTCGGGAGATGCACGCCCTGGTGCTGCCGAGGGGCTCGGTCGCCGCCGCCGTGCAGGCCGTCCTCCCTGGATCTCCCGTCGCCGCCGCCGGCCATCACCTCCCGGCTTCGAAGTTGGAGGACCTCGACGGGCCGCTCGAATCCGACGTCCTCGTCTGCGCCGATTCCCAGGAGGCCAAGGAAGCCACCATGGTCCTGTTCGGCGCCATCGAAGGCCTGCGCGCCCTCGATGCCGGCAGCCTGGCCTCTGCCTCGGCAGTGGAGGCGTTCACCGCCGTCCTCGTCACGCTCAACATGCGCTACAAGGCGCACAGCACGTTGCGCCTCGCCGGGCTGTGATGCGGCTGTACGACACGGCCAGACGCGAGGTCGTCGCCTTCGAGCCGGGGCGCGACGTGACCGTGTACTCGTGCGGCATCACCCCCTATGACGCTGCGCACGTTGGGCATGCCCAGGTGTTCCTCACCTTCGACCTGCTCCAGCGGCGTCTGCTCGATGCCGGGCACCGTCCTCGGCTGGTGCGCAACATCACAGACGTCGACGACGACATCCTGCGCCGAGCCCGCGAGCTCGGCGTGCACTATCTCGACCTTGCCGCCGAGGAGATGGCTCGCTTCGACGCCCACATGGCCGCCCTCAACCTCCTGCCGGTCACGAGCGAGCCGAGGGCCACCTCGGCCATCGCCGAGATCCTGTCGTTGATCGGCGCAGTGCTCGACGGGGGATATGCCTATGAGGCCGGAGGGGCCGTCTACTTCCAGGTGGCCCGCTTCGGCCGTTTCGGCCAGCTGAGCGGACTGTCGAGGGAGCAGATGCTGCACCTCGCAGGCGAGCGAGGGGGGAACCCCGACGATCCCAACAAGCGTGACCCTCTCGACTTCGTGCTGTGGCAACCCTCGGCTCCCGACGAGCCCGCCTGGCAGTCGCGTTGGGGACCCGGCCGACCGGGATGGCACGTCGAGTGCTCGGCGTTGGCCATGCGCGAGCTCGGGACCACGACCCTCGACGTGCACGGCGGGGGCACCGACCTGATCTTCCCGCACCACGAGTGTGAGGCGGCTCAGTCCGAGTCGGTGACGGGGACCACCTTCGTCCGTCACTGGCTGCACGTGGGGATGGTCGGCCTCGACGGCACCAAGATGTCCAAGTCGCTCGGGAACCTGGTGTTCGTGGGCGACCTGCTCAAGGAGTGGGACGCGGCCGTCATCCGCTTGGCCCTGCTCGGGCACCACTACCGATCGGACTGGGACTTCGAGGAGCAGGAGCTGGTCGCCGCCGCCGAGTGTCTCGACCGCTGGCGTGCCGGGGCCGGACACGGACGGTCGGCCGGGGAAGCGCTGGGCGCCGTGCGCCGATGTCTCGACGACGACCTCGACGCACCCGGCGCCGTCGTGGTCCTCGACGAGCTGTCCCGTGGCGGCGTCGACGTCTCTTCGGGAGCGGCACTGCTCGGCATTACCGTGTGACGATGGCCGCCGAGATCACCGTCAGGCTCCCCGACGGAGCCAGCCGCGACCTGCCTGCGGGGGCGAGCGCAGCCGACCTGGCAGCCGCCATCGGCCGCCGTCTGGCCCAGGCCGCCGTCGCCGCCGTGGTGGACGGCGCCGAGGTCGACCTGGCGACGGCGCTCTCCGACGGCGCCGAGGTGAGCGTCGTCACCTCCGACTCCGACGCCGGGCGAAGCGTGTTGCGCCACTCGACTGCCCACGTCATGGCCCAGGCCGTGCTCCGCCTGTGGCCCGGGGCCCAGTACGCCATCGGGCCGGCCATCGAGGACGGCTTCTACTACGACTTCCTCCTGGCCGGGGGTGCCACCTTCTCCGAAGAGGACCTGGGCCGTATCGAGGAGGAGATGCGCGCCATCGTCGCCGCCGACCAGACCTTCGTTCGGGAGGAGCACACGGTGGAGGAGGGTCTGGCCATCTTCGACGGGCAACCCTTCAAGCAGGAGATCATCCGAGGCGTGGGCTCCGACGCCGCCTTGGCCGCCGAAGCGGCCGAGGACATGGTCGCCGGCAGCTCGGTGAGCGTGTACCGAAACGGTGACGCCTTCGTCGACCTGTGCCGCGGGCCGCACGTTCCGTCCACGGGACGGTTGGGGCACTTCAAGCTCCTGCGGGTGGCGGGCGCGTACTGGCGAGGCGACGAGAAGCGACCGCAGCTCCAGCGCATCTACGGCACGGCCTGGGAGTCGGAGAAAGCGCTGGCCGACTACCTGCACCGGCTGGAGGAGGCCGAGCGCCGTGACCACCGGCGCCTCGGCGCCGAGCTCGACCTGTTCTCGTTCCCGCCCGAGATCGGCTCGGGGCTCCCCGTGTTCCATCCCAAAGGGGGGCTCATCCGGAGGCTCATGGAGGACTACTCGCGTCGTCGCCACGCCGAGTCCGGCTACGAGTTCGTCTACTCCCCGCACATCGCCAAGAGCGAGCTGTTCGAGACCTCGGGCCACCTGGATTGGTACGCCGAGGGCATGTTCCCGGCTATGGAGCTCGACGAAGGGCATCGCTACTACGTGAAGCCCATGAACTGTCCCTACCACATCCTCATCTACGCCGGTCGCCAGCGCTCCTACCGCGAGCTTCCGCTGCGCTACTTCGAATTCGGCAGTGTCTACCGTTACGAGAAATCCGGTGTGGTCCACGGCCTCACCCGGGTGCGGGGGATGACCCAGGACGACTCACACATCTTCTGCACCACCGAGCAGCTCGAGGACGAGCTCCAGTCCGTGGTCCGTTTCGTGCTCGCCCTTCTGCGCGACTTCGGGCTCGAGGACTTCTACCTGGAGCTCTCCACCAAGCCCGAGGAGAAGGTGGTGGGCACCGATGCGGAATGGGAGCGCGCCACCGAGGCTCTGCGCGTCGCCGCCGGCGACATGGGCCTGGAGCTCGTCCTCGACCCCGGCGGCGGCGCCTTCTACGGTCCCAAGATCTCCGTCCAGGCTCGCGACGCCATAGGCCGGTACTGGCAGGTGTCGACGGTGCAGCTCGACTTCCAGGAGCCGCAGCGCTTCGGGCTGGAGTACGTGGGAGCGGACAACGCCCGACACCGGCCGGTCATGATCCACCGGGCCTTGTTCGGCTCGGTGGAGCGGTTCATGGCCATCCTTCTCGAGCACTACGCCGGGGCACTGCCCACCTGGCTCATGCCCGTGCAGGTGGCGGTGCTCCCGGTGCGCGACGACCACGACGACTACGGGCAGCACGTGGTCGCCACCTGCCTCGCCGCCGGACTTCGGAGCGAGCTGGATCCTGCCGACGAGCCGCTCGGGGCCCGTATCCGTCGACGCAAGCTGGAGAAGGTCCCTTACGTCCTGGTCGTGGGAGACGATGACGTCACCGCTGGCACCGTGGGAGTGAACCAGCGGGCGTCGGAACGCCCTGATCGAGGAGTGGTCCTCTCCGAGTTCGTCGACTCCGTGACCGCGCAGTTGGCGACGTGGCGATGACCGGCGGGCTCGAGAACCTCTGGGCCGGCTGGCGCCTCGACTACGTGCAGGCCGCCAGCGAGGCCGAGCGGGCCAGCGGGGACAGCGGGAAGGCCCGAGGCGAGGACTGCGTGTTCTGCCGCATCGCCGCCAGCGGGCCGCCTGCCGTCGACAACGGGATCGTCTGGCGCGACGAGCTCGTCTTCGCCGTCCTCAATGCCTATCCCTATGCCAGCGGCCACCTGCTCGTGATGCCCGTACGCCACGCCGGGGGGCTGGACGAGCTGACCGAGGCGGAGTCGGCCGCACTGTGGCAGGCGACCTTGTCCGGCCTGTCCGCCTTGACGAAGGCCTACGACCCCGACGGTCTCAACATGGGAGCGAACCTGGGACGCGCCGCCGGGGCGGGCATCCCCAAGCACGTGCACCTGCACGTGCTGCCCCGCTGGAGCGGCGACACGAACTTCATGACGACGGTGGCGGCCGTCCGGGTGATGCCCGAGACGTTGGCCGACAGCTGGAAGCGACTGCACGAGGCGTGGCCGGCGGGCTGAGCCGGCGCCGAGGTCAGTCCGCCTTGGCCTTCACGAGCTTGTCGACGAGGTTGGCGGGAACGACGTCGTAGTGGTCGTGCTCGGCCCGGAACCGTCCCCGTCCCCCGGTGAGCGAGCGAAGGTCGACGGCGTAGCGCTGGATCTCGGCGGTGGGGACGATGGCGGTGATCACCTGGTACCCGCCGTCGAGGCTGTCGGTCCCCTGGACCCGGCCCCGTCGGGAGTTGAGGTCGCCGAGGATGTCGCCCTGCATGGAGGCGGGGACGGTGACCTCGAGCCGACTGTGCGGTTCGAGGAGCACGGGGCCGGCCTTGGCCGTCGCCTCCTTGAAGGCGAGCGAGCCGGCCATCTTGAAGCTCATCTCCGACGAGTCCACGGCGTGGAACTTCCCGTCGTACAGCGTCACTTGCACGTCCACCACCGGGTACCCGTACGTGCCGCCCTGAGCCATGGCCTCGATCACCCCCTTCTCGACGGCGGGGATGTACTGCTTGGGGATGGCGCCGCCCACCACTTCGTCGACGAAGTGGAAGCCCTCTCCTCGCTCCAGGGGGGCGATGCGGATGTCGGCCACCCCGAACTGCCCGTGGCCTCCGGTCTGCTTCTTGTACTTCCCCTCGGCGTCGGCCGGTTTGGTGACGGTCTCCCTGTAGGGCACGAGCACGTCCTCGGTCTGCACCTCGACGCCGAACTTGCGGGCCAGACGCTCGGCCACCACCGCCAGGTGCGTCTCTCCCGTTCCCCGCAACAAGGTCTGATGTGTCTCGTCGACACGCTCGACGACGAGCGCCGGGTCCTCGTCCTGGAGCCGGTGCAGACCGGTCATGAGCTTGTCCTCGTCGCCCTTGGACTTGGGACGGATGGCGATGGAGAGTACGGCCGCCTCGGGCTCGGGGGCGGGGATCACCACCGGCATGCCTTTGGGGGCCAAGGTGTCGCCTGTGGCCGTGTCGGCCAGTTTGGGGATGGCCACGATGTCGCCGGCCTGCGCCTCGGTCACCGGCTCGGTCTCCTTCCCCCGCAAGAGCTGCAGCACGTGCAGCCGCTCGTCGCCGTGGGTGCGGGAGTTGGTGAGGACGGTGTCGGGCCGGATGGTCCCCGAGACCACCCGCAGCAGGGAGATCTTTCCCACGTAGGGATCCGAGATCGTCTTGAACACGCGCGCCAAGGGCTGGCCGGTGGGTTCGGTGGGAACCTCTGAGATGTGGTCGCCGGCCTGCACCCGTGCCGGCGGACGGGCGTCCGGGGGCGGGCCGATCTCGGCCAGGAGGCTGGCCAGACGGTCGATGCCCACCCCGGTGACGGCCGAGCCGCACACGACAGGGAAGACGAGCCCCTGGGCCAGGCCGCTGGCCAGGGTGGCCTCGAGCTCCTCCGTGGAGGGGACGGTTCCGTCGAGGTAGCGCTCCATCAGGGCGTCGTCGCCCACCACGATCCCCTCGACCAGTTGCTCGCGCACTTGGTGCTCGAGGTCGGCCAGGTCGTCGGGGATGGCTCCGGTGGAGGACTTGCCGCCCTCGTAGAGGATGGCGGAGTCGGTGAGCAGGTCGGCGATGCCCCGGAACGACGTCTCCTCGCCGACCGGGAGCTCCAAGGGGGCGATCCCGGCCCCGAACCGGTCCCGCAGGCCGGCCAGGGTCCGGTCGAAGCTGGCCCGTTCCCGGTCGAGCTTGTTGACGAACACGAGGCGGGGCAGGCCGAGCTCGGCCGCCAGCGACCAGGTGAGCTCGGTCTGCGCCTCCACGCCTTCGACCGCGCTCACCACCACCACCACCAGGTCGGCCACCGAGCACGCGGCACGGACCTCGCCGAAGAAGTCGGCGTAGCCCGGGGTGTCGATGATGTTGAGCTTGACGTCGTTGGCGATGCACGGCGCCATGGCCAGCGACAGCGACAGGTGGCGCTTGGTCTCCTCCGGCTCGAAGTCGGCGACGGTGGTGCCGTCCTCCACCCGACCTTGGCGGTTGGTGGCCCCGGTGGCGAAGAGGAGGGCCTCGGCCAAGGTGGTCTTTCCCGCACCGTTGTGGCCGACCAGGGCCACGTTGCGGATGCGAGATGGCGGGTAGCTCGGCAACGGCGTGCACCTCCCCCTGAGTGGCGCCGTTCGCCCGGCGCGTGGGCTGCAGCCTATCGGTGGCCTCCGATGACCGCCGAGGGCCGCCTGGTAGGCTGGACGTAGAGCCTTCCGGAGGGAAAACCCGCGCATGCTCGATGGTCGCTGGCGTCACGCCGTGGACCGCACCACCAAGCCCGTAGGCACCGCGTTGGTCCGTGTCGGAGTCACCGCCGACGTGCTCACCGGCATCGGGCTGCTCATGTCCGCTGTCACCGCCCTGGTCGTTGCCACCGGACACCTGGTGTGGGCCGTCGTGATGCTCTTTCCCACCGGGCTTCCCGACCTCTTCGACGGACCGGTGGCCAAAGCGTCGGGGACGGCGTCGGCCCGTGGCGCGTTCTTCGACTCGGTCTCCGACCGGGTGGCCGACGCCCTCATCCTGGGTGGCATCTCGTGGTACCTGGTGGAACGCCACCACGGCACCAGCGCGCTGCTGCCCTTCGCCATCCTGGCCGTCACCCAGCTGATCTCCTACCAGCGGGCCAAGGCCGAGCTGCTCGGGCTGTCGGCCAAGGGCGGGCTCATGGAGCGAGCCGAGCGCTTCATCCTTCTCGGCGTCTGCTTCGTGGCCGGCGCCGTGTCCGCCTCGGCGTTCGTCCCCGCCCTGTGCGTCTACCTCGGCCTGGTGAGCGCCACGGCGGCGGGGCGCTTCGTCAGGGTGTGGCAAGTGGCCGAGGCACCACCTCGGCAGGTTCGCCCCGCTCGTCTCCGTCGCGTCCGTCCCGACCACCCGCGGCGTCCTCGTCGCGGCGTTGCGGCGTGGCGCGAAGCCGGCGGGTTCCGTCCCCGGCGCGAGAGCGAGTCGCTGGCGAGATTGCGGGCGTGGCGGGAGTCGGGCTCGGGCGGGCGGCCGGCCCGCACGACGTGGGCGGCCCGTCGCCAGCGCATGCGCACGTGGCGACGCGCGGCGCGCCACGGCGAACACTGAGCGACCTCCCTCCGGGCGGGCACTGAGATCTCGGCGCTCTCCTACGTCGCCTACCGCTCGGCCGGTGAAGTGTTGTCCCGCCTTCCCGAGCACGTAGCGGTCGGAGCTTCTTCGGCGTTGGCCTCGGCCGCCTCCAGGTTGCCGTCGGCGGCAGCCGAGACCTATGTCCGCAACCTGACCCGGGTGTTGGGGCGCCCGTTGACTCGCAGCGAGGCCAGGCAGTGGACGAGGCGGGCGTTCCAGATGTACTCCCGGTACTGGACCGAGGGGGCGCGGCTGGGATCGCTCGACCCGGGGGTCATCGAGGCGCGTATGCGCGTGTGCACAGGATGGGACGAGTTCCGATCGGCCATGGACAGAGGTAAAGGTGTGGTGCTGGCCCTTCCCCACGTCGGCAGCTGGGAGTGGGGCGGCGCCTGGCTCACCCTCAAGGGCTACCCCATGACGGCGGTGGCCGAGCCGGTCGAACCTCCCGCCCTCTACGAGTGGTTCGTGAGCCAGCGCCGGCGCTTGGGGCTGAGCATCGTCCCGCTCGGTTCGGGCGCCGGTTCGGCGCTCCTGCACACGTTGCGCCAGGGCGGCTTGGTGGGGCTGCTGTGCGATCGCGACGTGGCCGGCGGCGGGGTCGAGGTCGAGTTCTTCGGGGAGAAGACGACGTTGCCCGGCGGCCCGGCCACCCTGGCGCTGCGCACCGGCGCGGCGCTGATGGCGGCCGCCGTGTACAGCGGCCCGGGCGAGAACCACACCGGCGAGATCCTTCCTGCCATAGACACGGCTCGCACAGGATCGCTGCGCGCCGACGTGACGCGCCTGACCCAGGCCGTCGCCCACGACCTGGAGACCCTCGTGCGACGGGCTCCCGACCAGTGGCATCTCTTCCAGCCCAACTGGCCGTCGGACCCGGGCTGGAAGCGCCCGCTCTGACGTGCTGCTACTGGGGGCGGGGGCGCGCCCCGGGGATGGGGGGCATGCCGGGGCGCTGGCCACCGCCGGGGCGGCCCTTCTGCCGGTTCTGGCGGCTGGCCGCCCGGCGGAGGTCACGGCCGACGTTCGCCTCCAGCTCGCCTGACAGGCTGGCCTCGAGCACGTCACGGCGCTGCTTGACGGGGACGCGCGACAGGTAGTCGTCGAGGTCGGCGAGCTGGTTGGGGATGACCCTGCCCTTCGCCCGGCTCTTGTCGAGGTATCGAAGCAGCCGGCGGGCGTACAGCCGGCGCATCGGGCCCACCTGCATGAAGCGGCGGAACAGGCGCTGACGGCGATTGAGCGGTTTGTCGGGGTCGGCGCGCCGTTCGGCGACCTTGTCGGCGGCACGCTTGGCCGCGTCGGCGCGCAGGCGTGCCATCCGTCCGGTGGGTGCTGTGGGTTTGGGGGTCGGTCGCCGGGGCGGCATCGCCCTCATTTCTACCGCCCGCGTAGCCTCGAAGGATGCGGGTGGCACTGGTGAGCCCCTACAGCCTCTCGGTTCCCGGAGGCGTCCAGGGCCAAGTGCTCGGTCTGGCGGCAGCGCTGCTCGTCGCCGGTCACGAGGTGGCGGTGCTGGGTCCGCTCGACGGTCCGCTCCGGGTTCGCCTGCCGCCGGGGACGGTGACCGGCGTGGGGCGCTCGGTTCCCGTTCCCGCCAACGGGTCCGTGGCCAGGCTGGCGATAAACCCGCTCTCCTCGGCCCGCACCCTCCACGCGCTGGCCGGCTTCCGTCCCGACGTCGTCCACCTGCACGAACCGTTGGCCCCGGGCGCGACGTGGACGGCGCTGTTGCGAGGAGGAGCGAAGGTCGGCACGTTCCACCGCGCCGGCGTCGTCACCGGAGCGCCGCTCTTGGCACCGGCGGCCCGCCGTCTCGCTGGGCGGCTCGCGGTGCGAACCGCGGTGTCGGAGGACGCCGCGGCGACGGCCCGAGCCCTGGCCGGAGGCACGTACCGCATCGTCGGCAACGGTGTGGACTTCGGGCGGTTCTCCGAGGCCGAGCTCGGCGCCGTGACCCGGGCCTCCTCGGCACCGACCGTGCTCTTCGTCGGCCGTCACGAGCCGCGCAAGGGCCTGGCCGTCCTCCTCGACGCCTTCGGACGGCTCGCTCCCGTGCTCGGAGCCCAGCTCTGGGTGGCGGGGGAGGGTCCCGAGACCGCAGAGCTGCGTCGCCTCGGCGGCGGGCGCGCCGTCGAGTGGCTGGGGCGTCTCGACGACGACGAGCTCGCTCGTCGCCTGCGCCAGGCCGACGTGCTGTGCGCCCCGGCGCTCCACGGCGAGTCCTTCGGGGTCGTCCTCCTGGAGGCCATGGCGGGTCGGGCGGTGGTGGTGGCGAGTGACATCCCCGGGTACGCGGCGGTGGTGGGCGCCCACGGCGTGCTCGTTCCCCCCGGGGACGCCATCGCCCTGGCCGGGGCGCTGTCGGCCGTGGTCTCCGACGTGATGGGCGGTCGGGGATCGGCCTCGGCCGAGTCCCTCGACGGAGCCGCCGCCCACGCCCGGCAGTGGTCGATGGACGTGGTGGCGCAGCGCTACCTCGAGGTCTACGCCGACGCTCTCGCCCCGGGACCGGTCGGCTCGGGCTCGTAAGATCGGACCTCGTGGC